>LXQK01000245.1:0-2990 GCA_001683905.1 Marivirga sp. ANT-B6 | reverse complement strand
CTCCATTTACCATCCACAAAGTCATGGAAATTGTAGTCAATCATTACATTTAAAGTTTTTGCCATTTTACTATAGCAATAAAGGTTTTATTAACCTGTTATTTTGTGGTCAGGTTTGTAGGAGCATTGCGGCTCCTGTGAATAAATCCCTTTTGCAAATGAATAGAATATATATGATAATGGTTTGTGGCGTGATGCTTTTACCAAATCTTGCTTGGGGGCAGTTTTCGAAGCGTTTACTGGAAGAGATAGCAGGATACATCCATAAAGGAGACGCAGCAGGAATCAGCAAATACCTTGACGCTTCGGTCTACCTGTTGCTTCCTGACGATGTTTCTGAAAACTTTAGCAAGGATTTATCGAAGATAAAAATCAATGATTTTTTCCGCGCCAACCCCGTGTCATCATTTACGCTAACCAACCATAAAGAGCCGATAAAAGATGACCAACCTATTCATTATGCCTTAGGCAAGCTAATTACTACTGATGGTGTTCATTATAAAGTACATATGAAATTAAAGAAGGCAAACCAGTCCTACCAACTTCAGGAATTTGCCGTTACTGAGGACACATTATAATTGTCCTTTTAATAAAAATAAAACCTTAAATACGTAAATAAAATAACTTTTTTGCTTTTATTTCGTCTGCAAAAAAAACACTACATAATATCTAATGGAGACAAAGAAAATTATAAAGAGCTACGAAAATTTGTCACAGGAGCTTAAAGATCTTTTAAAGGAAAAATACCCTTATGGTTATGCCAACAAGCTTATCCGGTTGACGAATGCAAAGGGCGAGACCTATTTTGCAGTACCGTTAGAAGCCGAAGATGGCTCCTATCTGGTAAAGGTTCCGCTTGAAAAGCCAAAGAAGAAGTCTAATAACGATGATGAAGATATATTTTCCAATGATAATGAAAATGATGGAGATGATCTTGAGGATGATGATGATAATGAAGACAAATTCAAATCTGGTACAGATCCGTCATATGATCCTGATTTTGAGGAGCTTTAATAGACTTTATTCAATTTATCATACAGTAAAATAGTGCTTTTAGTTTTAAACCCTTTTAAATATTTAAATTTAACTTTCAATTTCTATCCCGTATCAGCCCAGGTAGTACGTTTTTTGGAATAGAAGTTGAACACCCAATTAAGAAACAATTTTTTTGAAAGATTTTTACATATGGTTGAAACAAAAGTTTTCTTCCGCAAGCTCATATTTTAAAGGGAAATCACCTATCGCCAAGGTAGGAATTGTACTTGCCGCAGTTTTTGGTACAATCGCCAGCTTGATCCTTATTTTCTATTCTGCCATCCTGATGGGATATTATGGAAAGTTACCGACCAGGGCAACATTAAAAAATTTCCAAAATAACACAGCCTCAGAAGTGTATGCCGCTGACGGCGAGCTGATCGGACGATATTATATCCAGGACAGAACGAATGTCTCTTATGCGGATATTTCACCTTATATGATCGATGCACTTATTGTGACAGAAGATGTTCGTTTCTACAATCACAATGGCGTGGATTATAAGAGTCTGATGCGGGTGCTCATCAAGTCACTACTGTTACAGGAGGAAAGTAGTGGAGGTGGGAGTACGCTAAGCCAGCAACTGGCGAAAAACCTATATCCGAGGAAAAACTACGGCCGGTTGAGCATGGTTGTCAATAAAATCAAAGAAGCGGTTACAGCTACCCGGCTGGAGCGTGTCTACACCAAAAAAGAAATTCTTACGCTTTACCTCAACACCGTATCTTATGGGGAAAACACGTTCGGCATAGAGCGTGCTGCCAGCCGCTTTTTTAGCAAAAGGTCAAAGGACTTAACGTTAGAAGAATCAGCCGTGTTGGTGGGGTTGCTGAAAGCCAATACCTACTATAGTCCGCGGTTGTATCCTGAAAGAGCTACTCAAAGGAGAAACACTGTCTTTAACCAGATGGTAAAATACGGGAAGCTTGAAGCGTCACGTGCCGATTCCTTAAAGGAAATACCATTGAAGCTAAAGTATCAGGTTTTGGATCACAACGATGGGCTAGCGACGTATTTTAGGGAACATCTGCGGCAGCAACTACAAGCATGGTGCAGCCAGAAGAAAAAGCCGGGCGGTGGTAACTATAATCTCTATACCGACGGCTTGAAAATATATACCACGCTTGATTCACGCATGCAGCGTTATGCGGAGGAAGCGATGCGCCAGCATATGAAAAAACTTCAGGCGTCTTTTTTCGCCCATTGGAAAAATCGCAGGCCATGGGAAAAAGCGCCTAAAGCCCTGGAAAATGCGGTAATAAATTCGAAGCGATATGTAAAGCTTAAAAAACAGGGACTTACTTCTGAGGAGATCAAGGCTGAATTCAGTGTTCCAGCGAAGACGAAGGTGTTCACCTGGGATGGTGAGCAAACCAAGACCATGACAGCTTTCGATTCCGTAAAATATTATTTACACTTCCTGAATGCGGGCCTTTTGTCTATGGATCCGCACGATGGACATATCAAAGCCTGGGTCGGCGGTATCGACCATGCATATTTTAAGTATGACCATGTTAATAAGAGTACGAAGCGACAGGTAGGCTCCGTATTTAAGCCCATTGTTTATGCAGCCGCTTTACAGCGTGGCATCAACCCGTGCAAATACATTTCTGCTGAAAGGCGAATCTATGAAAGCTATGAAAACTGGTCGCCAGGGAACGCAGACGGCGTCTACGAAGGAGAATATTCTATGGAAGGTGCTTTGACAAAATCTGTCAATACGGTTTCGGTTGACCTGATTCTGAAAACAGGTATCTCAAGGGTGACCAAGCTGGCCAGGGCCATGGGGATAGATAGCAACATCGAAGCGGTACCCTCCATCGCATTGGGCACGCCTAACATATCTCTGTTTGAAATGGTAGGAGCCTATGGAACATTCGCGAACGGTGGTATGCATGTAAAGCCCACTTACCTGGTCAGGATAGAAGACAAAAAAGGCAAGGTTATCCAGAATTT
>LXQK01000244.1:11412-18612 GCA_001683905.1 Marivirga sp. ANT-B6 | reverse complement strand
TTCTAATTCTAATAATAAAATTAATATTTCAATCGTAACCTACTGGAATATCTGCCGATATTACTTTTTTTCCTGCTAAAATAAAAACCTGATCCTCTGATTTTATTTTTATCAACGCCAGTCCAGTAAATTTTCCAAAAGCCGGGAGTACGCCATACCTTTTACCAAAATAAAAGCATGGAAGTACCAATTGCTGACGAGCATGGCCTTGCAACTTCACACCAGGATGAATATGACCTGTCAGGTTATAATACTTCGGGTCGCTGTCGTGGCACATTACTAACTGATGACTGAATACAAAGGGTGCTAAAATCATTCGATCGGCGTACACCTCCATATTTTTATCCTCATAAAGTGCTGCCGGTAAAATATCATGATTTCCTTTAATCAAATGCCACGCAATATGATCATGCTGCTGCTTCCAGTCCAGAAACTCCTGCCACTGATAATTATAAGCACTATGGAATAAATCGCCCAATATAATAATCATTTCCGGCTGGTACATGGCTATGAGTTGGTCGAAACGAGCCAAATCTTCATCATGTACATGGTTTGGAATTGCGATACCTGACTTTCGAAAATGGCTGACTTTACCTAAATGTAAGTCAGCTAAAATTAAGGCATTTTTATCTTTCCAAAAAATAGCTTTCTGAGGTGCTAGCCACAACTGCTGGCCTAAAAACTCAAACACAGCTACCCGTATTTCATCATTCACATCGCAAGTTAATCTTCTAACTATAATTTATCAAATAATTTATCGTAACAGGAATTTTTTCTATGTAAGTAATTGTCTGGACTTTACACTATTGCGACACGATTTATGCAAAATTCCTTACTCCCCTTTTTTGGCGTAGTTTTCCAGCTGAACCTGCATTTTGCTAATCCGGTCTTCCAACTTTTCCGAGCTCAGTTTTTCTCTTAGCCGATCGACCATGATCGGGAAAGCAAAAGGAGTTATTTTTGGTGGGTCAATTACTGTGATCGTTTGTTCGTTTATTCTGTTCAATGCTTCCATCAGCCTGGAATGTTCCATCTGTAGTGTAAGGACTTCCTGCATGGCCTGTTGGACGAGTAGATTATCGGGCTCATATTGGGCAAAGACATCGTATAATATCTGAGACGAGGCTTGAAGATGCCTGTCGGTTATATTTTTCCCTGGAAATCCCTGAAATATCAGCCCTGAGATCGTAGCAATATCTCTAAATTTTCGTTTGGCCATTTCTGTACCATTAATACTGCTGTAGATATCGTTTAACAAATGATCGATTCGGAACAGGTCTACTTCTAATGCCTCTTCCAGAGGTATTTCTATGTCAGACAATAGCTCAAAACCATAATCATTCATGGCCAGAGAAAATGTGATTGGCTGGATAATAGAAATGCGATAGGCAATTAAGCTTGCCAATGCCTCGTGCACCAGCCTCCCCTCAAATGGATAAATGAAAACATGGTATCCCTCCCGGGTTTTTGCTCTTTCGATCAGTAGCATGTCTTTTTTTGGTACTCTTGACCATCTGGCCTGTAATTCCAGAAGAGGCTTTAAGGTCTGTAGCTCTATTTGATGATATCTGCCCTCTGCTGCCTCGTGCAGTTTCTCCCTGATCATCATTGATAGCTGAGAGGAGAGGGGCATCCGTCCTCCCATCCACTTGGGTATAATACCAGATTTCCTATTTGATTTTCGAACCATGACGGTCAGGTCTTTGATGCGGACTAATTCCAGACTTCTGCCAGCAAACCAAAAAGTATCTCCGGCTCTCAAACGGGAAATGAAACTTTCCTCGACGGTCCCTATTCTGCCCCCTGTAAGGTATTGAATGCGCAAAACAGGGTCTGCTACGATTGTTCCGATGGACAAACGGTGTCGCATGGCAGTCCTTCGATCGATCACCTGGTAAAAGCCCTCGTTGACTACCACTTTGGAAAACTCATCGTATTTTGTAAGGCTTTCACCACCTGTAGTGATAAACTTGAGCGCCCAGTGCCACTCTTCTTTTGTAATATCATGATAGGCATAGGTTTTTCGGATTTGTTGCAGTACCTCATCGGCATAGAATCCCTCACCTACAGCCAGCGTAACCAGATATTGCACCAATACGTCAAATGATTTTTGAAGGGGCTCTCGGCTTTCGAATTTTTTCTCGGCGATGGCCGTTTGCAAGGCAGCGCTTTCCAGTAGCTCCAACGAATTTGTAGGCAGAAAGTAGATTCTGCTGGTCGCCCCGGGTTGGTGGCCGCTTCGGCCAGCGCGCTGCAAAAAACGGGCAATTCCCTTGGGCCCTCCCACCTGTATCACCGTCTCCACGGGACGGAAATCTACACCCAAATCCAGGCTGGAAGTACAAACTACCAGTTTTAACTTGCCTGCATGCAGCGCATCTTCTACCCAGTTCCGGATTTCGTTCGCAATAGAACCATGATGCATGGCAATGAGCCCTGATAACTCTGGCGCCTGGTCCAGCAATTTCTGGTACCAAATCTCCGTTTGTGAGCGGGTGTTGGTAAAAAGCAAGGTAGTTTGGCTTTCTTCAATAATCGGTAGGATCTTGTGCAACAACCTGACCCCCAGATGTCCCGCCCAGGGAAACTTCTCTACTTCGTCAGGAAGGATAGATTTTATTACTAATTTCTTTTCCAGGTCAGCCTTCACAATTACTGCATTTTCAGCGGTGTCGGCCAGCAGCACGTCCAGTGCCTGCTGCAGATTGCCAATGGTTGCAGATATTCCCCAGATCTTTACAGGTGATTCCGCTAGTGTTTTGATAGCCGATAGGGCCAGTTCTACCTGTACCCCTCGTTTATTTCCAAGTAGTTCGTGCCATTCGTCTATAATAATGCCCTGAAGACTTTTAAAATAAAGTCGCTTATCTTTTTGGCTTAATAGCAAATGTAAGCTCTCCGGAGTGGTGATGAGGCACTCGGGCATATTTTTTAGCTGTTTTTTGCGTTCGGCAGATGTCGTATCGCCGGTACGTAAAGCAATATGCCAGGGAATTTCAAGCGCCGTACATATCTGCTGCATGGCCAGAGAAATATCCTTGGCCAAAGCACGCAGTGGCGTAATCCAGATTACTTGTAGTCCGTTGTTTTTGCGTGACTTATACGTGTCGGGGTATCGTCGCATAAACGCCATCAGGCAGGGAATCCACAAAGCCATCGTTTTTCCGCTGCCTGTAGGGGCGTTCAGCAAGCCGGATTTTTCGTTAAGGTAGGCCTCCCACACTTCCTGCTGGAAAGGAAATGGCTGCCATCCTTTGTCCTTAAACCAGGTAAGTATCACCTTTTGAGGATCTATTTTTTTTCTGGCCGTGGTCACGCTTTTTCCGCATTTTGGTAAATCTGTAAGAGCTCCTTCAATTCATCAAGTGTATTAGCTTCTTCGACTTTTTTATCGAGTCGCCAGCGTAGAATGCGAGGAAAGCGGAGTGCAACGCCAGACTTATGCCGATTGGATTCCTGGATGCCTTCAAAGCCAATCTCAAAGACAAGAGAGGGTTTTACGGTACGCACCGGGCCGAATTTTTCCTTGGTGTTTCTTTTTACGAATGCATCTACCTTATTCATCTCCTGGTCTGTAAGGCCTGAATAGGCCTTTGCAAAAGGGACAAGAAGGCCTTCATGCCACACGGCAAAAGTATAGTCTGAGTATATATCGGCTCTTCGTCCGTGCCCTTTTTGTGCATAGATCAGTACGCCGTCTATCGACAAGGCATCGATTTTCCATTTCCACCAATCTCCCCGCTTCCTGCCCACCTGGTAGGTCGCATCCAGACGCTTGAGCATAATGCCTTCAGCTAGCTTTTCTCTGGAAGTTGCGCGTTCCTTATGCAACTCATCCCAGGTGGCAAAGGTAATTTTTGGTGACACAATGAGTACCGGACTATTGGCAGAAGCAACGGTTTGCTCCAATAAATGCCTTCTCTCTCCCTGTGATGTCTCACGGATATCTGCTCCACCAAACTCGAGCATGTCATATGCTTTAATAATAACTGGTGCGTCATTTAATATCTTCTTCGTCAGGTTCTTCCTGCCAATCCGGGTTTGTAGCAAAGCAAAAGACAGGGGCTTTTCGTTTTTATAGGGAAGAATTTCGCCATCAATTACGGTGCCATCAGGAAGCTGCTGAAGTAACTGTTGAAATTCAGGAAATTTATCCGTGATAAGATCCTCACCGCGCGACCAAAGGTATAACTTGCCCTTTCTTACGATGAGCTGGGAACGGATGCCATCCCATTTCCACTCTGCCAGCCACGCTGCAGGCTGTCCGAGGTCTTCTGGTTTGTCTACGGGATGCGCCAAAAAGAATGGGTAGGGGCGCGACAGGTTGTCTTCATCGTTTTCTTCTAAAATTAATTTTCTGAAACTGGTGTCCCCTTGCTGCCAGTTGCCCATAAGTCGGTGGGCCACGATGGCTTTATCGATTTTGGTTACTTCCGCTACAGCTCGGGTTACCAGGCTTTGAGAAACACCAATCCTAAAGCTTCCCGTCATCAGTTTTGTGAATACAAATCTTTCCTGTGGTGTCATGGTATTCCATGCACTCAAAATTGCCTCCTTTTTTTCGCTTTCCCCGAGTGCGCCAAGCGACATAATAAAAGCCATCCAATAGGAAAGGTCTTCTTGCTGGGAGTACTCAGGCAGGGGGAGCAGGAGTGCCATAGTTTCTGCAAGGTCACCTACAACATGATAAGATTCTTCAAAAAGCCAGTCAGGTACATTGGCAGCCTCTGCTGACCAGCGGCGAAGGAGCGTCGCATTTACCTGTCGGCGCGGACCTTTATGTGAGAAAAGGGCCAAAACCCATAGTTTATCCTGATCTGAAGCTTCCCGAAAGTACTCCTTCAGGTAACCCACTTTTTCTATGGTCTTGTTGGTTTGATCAAGAGAGGCAAACAGCGCAGCAAATTGCTTCAAAATTGAAAGTTCTAGGTTTATCCAAATGGAAACCGGATGTATCGCTATTTTGTTATTTCGAAAAATGGAGAACAAAAAAATTATAAAAAAAGCCTGCTAAAAAATCGCAGGCTTGTTGTGGTGACAAAAAAAGACTGTTTCCTACCGCTGAATTTCAATCACTCCAACGGGAGCTTCTTTTACAACTTCTATTTTTTCTACCGGCGCTTTGCTATGCATATCTTCTTTAACAGATATAGAAGGAGCTATTACCAATGCTACGATAGACATCAATTTTATTAAAATATTCATGGAAGGACCGGATGTATCTTTGAACGGATCACCAACAGTATCACCCGTTACGGAAGCCTTATGGGCGTCGGAACCCTTATAATTCATTACACCGTTGATCATTACCCCTTTTTCAAACGATTTTTTTGCATTATCCCAGGCCCCACCGGCATTTGACTGAAATATTGCCATTAGAACACCTGACACGGTTACTCCAGCCAATAAGCCACCTAAGACTTCGGGACCAAAAGCAAAACCTACCACAACCGGGACAATTAAAGCCAATGCACCCGGTAAAATCATTTCACGAAGTGCTGCCTCAGTAGATATGGCAACGCATTTATCATACTCAGGTGTTGCCGTACCCTCCATAATTCCTTTTATTTCCCTGAATTGTCTCCTCACTTCTTCCACCATCGCCATTGCTGCACGCCCTACTGCACTGATCGCGAGGGCAGAGAAGACAAAAGGAATCATACCGCCAACAAAAAGACCAGCCAAAACGGGTGCCTTATAGATATCTATCGAATCGATGCCTGCAATCCCTACGAACGCAGCAAATAAAGCTAGTGAAGTCAGCGCAGCAGATGCTATAGCGAAACCTTTTCCTGTGGCAGCAGTCGTATTTCCGACCGCATCCAGAATATCCGTTCTTTCGCGTACTTCTTTAGGCAATGCACTCATTTCGGCTATGCCACCGGCGTTATCAGCAATGGGGCCAAATGCATCAATGGCAAGCTGCATGGCCGTGGTGGACATCATTCCAGCTGCGGCAATGGCTACACCATAGAACCCTGCAAAATAAAAGGAGAAATAGATACCAGCAGCAAAAAGTAAAATCGGCAAGGCTGTAGACATCATACCTACACTTAAACCAGAAATAATATTGGTAGCTGCACCAGTCGAAGATTGTTTGATGATCGAGTTGACCGGGCCTTTACCCATAGCAGTATAATATTCAGTGATGATACTAATTAATGCACCTACAATAAGACCCGTCATTACTGCATAGAACACGTCCATACGGTTAAATTCAATACTCCTAAGGTTCATGGTCTCAGGCAGAATGTACTGGATCACAAAATAGGAAGAAATAGCTGTAAGTATGATCGAAGACCAGTTTCCAATATTTAGCGCCTGCTGCACGTCGCCACCCTCTTTAATACGGACAAATAAGGTTCCTATGATAGAATATACAATACCGAGACCTGCAATGATCATGGGTAGGATAATCGTGGAAAGCCCACCGAATTGATCGGTTGCGACGGTATCAATCTCTGAACCCAACACCATCGTAGCAAGAATAGTGGCTACATAAGAGCCGAAAAGATCAGCACCCATACCGGCCACATCACCTACATTATCACCTACGTTGTCAGCGATTGTAGCAGGGTTTCTCGGGTCATCCTCAGGTATACCTGCTTCAACCTTACCTACCAGGTCAGCGCCAACGTCGGCCGCTTTTGTATAGATACCACCACCTACGCGCGCAAAAAGCGCGATGCTTTCAGCACCAAGGGAAAACCCTGTCAAAACTTCCAGTGCCCTTACCAATTCAAAGCGGTTTCCGTCATTTAAACCTTCAGGCAGAAAAAGGTAAAGGAAGATGATAAACAACCCACCTAAGCCTAGTACTGCGAGGCCGGCAACGCCCATGCCCATAACGGAGCCACCTCCGAAGGAAATATCAAGGGCTTTGGATAAGCTGGTTTTTGCTGCCTGGGCTGTTCTTACATTGGCTTTGGTGGCAATGCGCATACCGATAAATCCTGCCAAGGCTGAAAACACAGCACCTATGATAAAAGCAACGACAATGAGTGGATGAGAGTTTTCAGACGAAAATCCCAGATAGCCTAAAAACAAGCTGGCCAGGATAACAAAATAAGTCAACGTTTTGTATTCAGCTTTTAGAAAGGCCATGGCACCTTCAGCAATATAACCTGCAATGGTCTGCATTTTCGAGTCCCCAGCATCCTGCTTTGTGACCCACGCAGATTTAAAAAAGGTATAAATCAA
>LXQK01000244.1:7025-11293 GCA_001683905.1 Marivirga sp. ANT-B6 | reverse complement strand
TATGTCAGCTTTAATTTTTTTTAATCGGACAAATATAGAAGAACATCGCCATTTTTAAAATAAATTTTAAAAAGTAGCAGTATTTAAGGAGGGATTTTTAAAATATGATAGGCGAACGGCTGGAGTTTTCAAATTACTGCTCTTTTTGATTTTCATCTGATGAAGATACGTCGGTAATTTCAGCGCGTTCTCCCTCATATTGTGTCTGAACTTCATGAGCCTCCAGCCCTTTTTCATTGAGATATCGTGAAAATGAAGCGGTATAACCATGTGTGGCATATATACATTGAGCCCCGGTGCCTTCCACAGCTTGTAAAAGACCTGGCCAATCGGCGTGGTCTGATAGGATGAATCCGCGGTCTATTGCCCTCCTTCGCTTGGCACCGCGCAGGTTCATCCAGCCTGAGGCCATGCCTGTACTAAAAGGTTTAAATTTTTTCAACCAAGGGCTGCCCAACGCCGATGGTGGAGCAATAACCATGCTGCCTGCAAAGTCTTCTCGCGCTGTTTCGGGCGTTACCCGTTGCACATAGGGTAAAATAGCCCCATTCATCTTTAACGCTTCATTGACGTTCCAAACAGCACCATGCACAAAAATTTTTCCTATACTATGGTCGAGGTGGTGTAAAATCCGCTGCGCCTTCCCTAGCGCATAGGTGAATAAGATCGAGACCTTGCCGTTGTCCTGGTTGTGTTTCCACCAGGAATTGATTTGCTGAAATATTTCTTCCTGTGGGATCCACTTATAGATGGGCAAGCCAAATGTCGATTCAGTAATAAACACATTACACTTAACAGGTTCAAAAGGCACGCAAAAATGGTCGTTTTCAAGCTTATAATCACCAGAAAATACCCATACTTCGCCTTTATATTCTAGCCTAACCTGGGACGAACCAATTATATGGCCAGCCGGATGTAAGCTGATTTTTACGCCGTTGATAGATAAGGATTTGCGGTAAGGAAGGGTTTGAAGCGATATATCCTCGCCGAGTCGTTGTCTTAAAATACCTTCTCCATCGGGATGGGATATATAATGTTTACTTCCCCAACGAGCATGATCAGCGTGCGCATGTGAGATAACAGCCTTATCTACCGGTCGCCAAGGGTCGATATAAATATCAGCTATAGGACAATACAGGCCATTATTAGTGAATTGTATCAGTTTGGGCTCATTCAAACAAAAAGATTAAAAAATGAAAAATACTATACTTCTATCGCTTCTTTAATGCTACTGCAATATTTGATATCTAATTTATCAATAATATTATCCGGATAATCTTCAAGTATATTTTGCTTGGCTATCATAACAGATTTTTCGAACCAAGACTCGTTTGGAAGGATTTTTCTGTGGATCTTAAGTCCATGGGCGTACATCTCTTTCTTCCATTCAATATAATACCATTCCATGGAGGGCTGATGAAAGGCTCGTAGCGATCGCTTATCAAAAATAAACTTTTCATAATCTCCATCCTTTACAAAATCCGAAATTCTATGAAAGGCTTCCTTAAAATGTTCTATAGGCACGTAATCTGCCTTTAATTTGCAAATCAAAATCTTTTTGTCTCGGCTATAGTAAAGCTTCACAAATCTTTCGTCGAAGTGAGTTTTAAATTGTCTTAAATCTTCACTTAAAGCCTGATCACTCATACGTTTTAAAATAAATTACGATTTAAAATTAATGATGATAAAAAGTTAATCATCTAATGAGAACTATGTTTACTCTTCTTTTGATCTCCTGCGACTTTAATTTGAAATTCATGAAGATCCGTTTCCAGCTTACTTACATAATCCATTGTTCTGATAATCATGTCTTGCTGGGATGTTACTTGCTCCTTTAGGTAACTCAACTCCTGATTCAATAGTTTGACCTTTGCCTCATATTCCTTTTCAAGTTTTTTTTTCTCCAGCTTTGCCTTTTCTAGCTCCTCTCTAAATATAAGGAATGCTTCAGGTGGGGTTTTCATTACTTTCATCTGCGTTTAAATCTTTCTATAATAATAAATGGATGAGGAACCGTTTGTTTAACATTTAATACTATTTATATCACCTTCACCAAAGATACTATTATAAAATAATTTTTTCATCATAATTTTTTCAATAAATATTAAACAGGTTTTAAAGTAGAAAATCCTCCGTCTACACCCAAGACCTGGCCTGTTATCCACGAACTGTTATCTGATATCAAGAATGAGGCAATATTTGCAATATCCTCAGCAGTGCCTGTTCTACCTATAGGGTGTCTCTTATCAGAGGCCTCTTGTTTCTCAGGTGTAGAAAGCAGCTGCCTGGCAAGAGGCGTATCTGTAAGTGAGGGTGCAATCATGTTTACCCGAATCTTGCTTGACGCCCATTCTGCTGCCAGCGATTTACCCAAGCCCTCTATAGCCCCTTTTGCAGCCGCAATAGAGCTATGGAAGTTTAAACCCACCTTTACAGCCACGGTGCTAAACAACACGACGCTTGCGCCATCTGCTTTCTTTAGGTTTTTCAAGGTTTTTTGTAAGACTTTCACTGCGCCGAGAAAGTTTATGTCGAGATCATGTTGAAACTCTTCTATTTTAAGCGCTTTAAATGGTCGTAAATTGATCGTTCCAGGACAATATACAATGCCATTTATCGCATCGGGTAAGACGTCAAGTTCATCCTCAAGCTTTGTAACATCTAGCTGAATCTGTCTTACTTTCATGGACTCCAACTCATCGGACGAAGATCTTGAAGCAGCAATAACCGTAAAATTTTGTGCCACTAGCTGCCTGCATATCGCAAGCCCGATTCCAGAACTTCCACCAATTACTAATATATGCTTATTTGCTTTTTCACTCATCTCGCATTGATATAATTAAGAAATTCTGATCTTACTTTCTCTTCGTTGAACCTACCGCTAAAATTGGCCGTACCTGTGCTGCTGTTGGTATCGCCAATCCCTCGCGAGGATACGCAAAGATGTGTCGCATCAATGACAACACCTACGTCTTCCGTTTTCAACGCTTTCTTTAATTCATTGGCTATCTGCACCGTTAGCCTCTCCTGTACTTGTGGTCTTTTGGCAAAGTATTGCACAATCCTATTGATCTTTGACAGACCAATGACTTTTCCACTGGAAATATAAGCGACATGGGCTTTCCCAATGATAGGAACAAAATGATGCTCGCAATTGGAATAAAAGGTAATGTCTTTCTCCACCAGCATTTCCTGGTAATTATATTTATTTTCAAAAAGGCGCGCGACAGGTTTGTTGGCGGGATTTAAACCGCTGAATATTTCTTTCACGTACATCTTCGCCACCCTTGCAGGGGTACCTTTGAGGCTGTCATCCGTGAGGTCTAACCCCAGCGTGGTCATGATCTCCCTGAAATGTGATTCGATGATTTCAATCTTTTGTTTGTCATCAAGTTCAAAAGCATCCGGCCTCAATGGCGTATCATAAGATGTCCCAAAGTGGTCTTCTGCAAAATCATCAAGATTAAAATCGTTATTCAACGGGATATTCAACGAAGTTTCTTTCTGTTTCATAAAGGGTAATTTTGATTTCATACTGCTCACTGATGAGCTTTCTTAAAATATTATATATAACAACAGCAATGTTTTCTGCGGTGGGATTAAGGGATTTAAATTCCTCGGTATCCAGATTTAGATTCTTATGGTCAAACCTGGCAAGTACGTTTGTACGGATGATGTCTTTCAATTTTTTAAGATCATACACATATCCAGTCTCAGGATCTGGTTCGCCGACAAGCTTTACAATCAACTCATAGTTATGACCATGGTAATTTGGATTGTTGCAGAGTCCAAATACTTTGGCATTTTTTTCGTCCGTCCAGTTTGGATTAGATAAACGATGGGCTGCATTGAAATGTTCTTTTCTAAAAACCGCTATTTTCATTGTACATAATTCAACGTAAGAAAATGTTTTTTTGTTCAATATTTAATTGAATAAAATTAAACAAAATAAATGATTTAATCAAAGCTCGGAATGAAAGATGATTACATTTTAACCAAATATATCTATGAATGATTTAAATGACTGGGAGTTAATTAAGAAAAAAGGGAAATTAGTGAAAAAAAAAATTGGAGGTAGTTATGCAATAGAAGGGGTCGTGTATTTTCCATTTCGGAACTCTAAAAATTTGCGCCACAGACCCAAGCGGAGTCAAATTTTAGCCACGGGTTTGAACCCGTGGCTAATTAATGGAATATGATATAGTTTTGGCAAATTTTTACCTTTTGAAGTAAAAAATATTGCAAAACGGTTGCTGCGAAACTTTAGT
>LXQK01000244.1:0-6892 GCA_001683905.1 Marivirga sp. ANT-B6 | reverse complement strand
AGCCCGGATCCAGAAACTATCGGCAATAATTGCAAAAATCTTTATTTATCCGGTATCTTTTTAACTCAGAATGATCACGATGTGATGCGGAGCTGCACCATCGAATATCTGCCCGTATTTAATCAAACTCAGTTTATTAGCAATATTCGTTGAAAACATCCACCAGATGATTTCCAATCATTTCAGCAGTACGTCCTTCAATATGATGTCTCTCGATAAAGTGAACGAGCTCCCCATCTTTAAATAAAGCTATAGCTGGAGAAGACGGTGGGTAGGGTGCTGTATATTCCCTGGCTTTAGCCACAGCCTGCTGGTCTACGCCGGCAAATACAGTAGCGAGCGTATCAGGTTTCTTAGCAGACTTTTGTAAAGCAAGCTTCACACCTGGTCTGGCAGCACCTGCTGCACAGCCACATACCGAATTGACGACAATCATGGTAGTGCCGGTGTGGTCTTTTAAATGGCTATCTACATCCTCAGCCGATTTGAATTCTTTAAAGCCAACTGAAGTCAAATCTGTGCGCATAGGAGCAACTAAATGTTCTGGATACATAATGGTATAATTTTTAATTAACTAATTGAACGTCTGAGGATTTACAATCCTTTAATATTTTATGGTTTACAGAAAACCTAATTCTAATTTAGCCACTTCTGACATCATATCGTGTGAATAGGGTGGGTCAAAAGTTACTTCAACTTCAACTTCATTCACCCCTTCAATCGCTTTTACCTTGTCTTTTACTTCCTGTGGAAGCGCCTCGGCAGAAGGGCAGGAGGGAGAGGTTAGCGTCATCATAATGAAGACGTTGTTGACCGGAAATACGCTAATTTCATAAATCAAGCCAAGCTCGTATACATCCACTGGTATTTCAGGGTCATATACCGATTTAATAGCCTCTAAAACCTTGTCTCTCAAATTTTCCATGGGTATTATTTATCTAGTAAGGCCTTACTTTTGTAGGCCAGGGCGTACATTTTCATCTGTTTAATCATGGAAGCAAATCCATTGGATCGTTGAGAACCAATCACTTGTCCCATACCAATTCTATCTATAAAAAACAGATCAGCATTTATGATTTCATCTACCTTTTGACCTGAAAGCACACGAATTAGCAAGCTAATCAGCCCCTTCGTAATCTCGGTATTGCTATCTGCATTGAACTGGACTCTATCTCCCTTAAGGGCTGTCGTAAGCCATACTTTGGATTGGCAACCCTTGATGCTATTTTCAGGAATTTTTTCTTCCTCGGGTATGGCAGGCAGTCTTTGCCCCAATTCCATAATATAAAAGATCGTGCTTTCCCTATCGTCTCCCAAGATCTCAAATTCACTGATTATCTCGTCCTGCACTTCTTTAATTGATGTTTCGGCCATATTATTAACCTGTCATTTTAGCAATACGTTCCAAACCTTCCGCTAATTTATCTACCTCATTTTTGGTATTGTACACAGAAAATGAGGCGCGTGCGGTTCCCTCTATTTTGTACCGATCCATCAAGGGCTGTGTACAATGGTGACCGGTTCTGATGGCAATACCCCGGGCATCCAGCATCATTCCTATATCGAAATGGTGTATCTTTTCCATTACAAAAGAGATAACACTGATCTTTTCCCTGGCGGTACCCACAGGTTGAAAGCCTTTGATATCATTTAATCGTTCCGAAGCATATATCAGAAGCTCGTTTTCATGAGTAGCTATAGCCGTCTTGCCAATTTGCTGCACATACTGTATTGCAAACTTAAGCGCTACCCTGGCGGTACCCACAGGTTGAAAGCCTTTGATATCATTTAATCGTTCCGAAGCATATATCAGAAGCTCATTTTCATGAGTAGCTATAGCCGTCTTGCCAATTTGCTGCACATACTGTATTGCAAATTTAAGCGCTACAATATCAGCAATGTTTGGCGTACCAGCTTCAAACTTATAAGGGATCTCGTTGTAGGTTATTTTCTCAAAGCTCACATCCTTGATCATTTCTCCGCCACCCTGGTACGGAGGCATGGCCTCCAATAGTGCTCTTTTCCCATAGAGAATGCCTGTACCGGTAGGTCCGTAGAGTTTATGGCCAGAAAATACGTAAAAATCACAATCCAGGGCCTGCACATCTATGTTGAGGTGCGATACTGCCTGTGCACCATCTAAGAGTACGACAGTATTATAATTCCTGGCTGCTTTGATAATCTTTTCAACCGGATTAATAGTACCCAGGGAATTAGAGACATGTACAATTGAAACAATTTTAGTCTTATCGGATAAAAGTTTCAGGAATTCTTCATAGATTAGTTCACCAGTGTCATTGATAGGAATGACCTTTAAAATTGCTCCCTTTTCCTGGCAAAGCATGTACCACGGAACAATATTGGAATGGTGTTCCATAGCAGAAATAAGTACCTCATCCCCGGCTTTTATATTGGTTCTTCCCCATGTTGCGGCCACCAGATTGATTCCTTCAGTAACACCCTTGGTAAAAATTATTTCCTCCGCTTCGCCGGCATTTAGAAACTGCTGTACAAGTTTACGAGTATCTTCAAAAGCAGCTGTAGCTCGTTCAGCCAGGGTGTGTACGCCACGGTGGATGTTGGCGTTGTCGTTTTTGTAGTAGTCGGACACCGCATTGATAACGAGGTTCGGTTTTTGCGTAGTTGCCGCATTATCCAGATAGATCAATGGCTTTCCGTTTACCTGCTGATGTAAAACAGGAAAATCTTTTCGGATTCTTTCAACATCAAATGCTAAATTTGTGGCTGCGTCCAAAACTTGTGTTTCTTTTTCCATTGTTCAAGGTCAATATGGTAAGCTATTAGCAGCGCTTCGAGCTGGCAAAGCTTTATTTTACTAATAGGAGTTACTATGCAAGTCCTCCAGCTAATCTCTTGGAAATTATCTGGTCTAATTCATCTTTTAATGCCGGAATCTTTATATTACTCAGCACATCTATGGCAAATGCATACAAGAGCATTGCCCTGGCGGTATCTTCATCAATGCCCCTGGAGCGCAGATAGAACAATTGCTCTTCGTTAATCTGGCCTGTAGTGGCTCCATGAGAACATTTCACGTCATCGGCCCATATTTCAAGCTGAGGCTTGGTATTCATACTTGCGTCGTTGGTCAGCAGAATGTTCCTGTTTGATTGAAAAGCATTCGTTTTTTGAGCAATGGACCGCACAAAGATTTTTCCGTTAAATACGCCGGTAGATGCACCGTCCAATACACCTTTGTATAATTCGTTACTTTGAGTGTTGGGTTGCCTGTGGTCTACGACCGTATGGTTGTCTACGTGCTCCCGGTCTTTTAAAAGATACAATCCATACATATTAGCCTCGCATCTTTCACCATCAACAGTTATGTTCAGGTTATTCCGAAGAATTCCTCCGCTTAATGTCACTGTTACTGCAGAAAAAATACTCTGCTTTTCCTGATATACCTGGGTAGTTCCTACATGATGGGTTGCTTTGCCCTCCTGCTGTATTTTGTAATACGTCACATGCGCACTTTCTGATACATAAATTTCAGAAACATGATTGCAGAAACTAAAGTGCTCTCCCAGAGTAATAAAATACTCAATGATATCTACCTGGCTGTTTTTGCCAACAACGAAAAGGTTTCTTGGCTGATAGAAGGTAGTACCAGCTGCCGTATCAGTGATGTAATAGATCATTAAGGGCTTTCTAATCACCTTATGATCGGGAATATCCAAAACTACGCCATGTTGGGCAAATGCAGTATTCAAAGCTGTAAAAGCATCTTCCTCATCATTTGCAATTTTGGAAAAATATCTTTCCAACAAATCAGCTTTGTCTTGCTGCGCATCCATGAGGTGAGTAATTTCAATGTCATTTTCAAGCTCAGAAAGGGCTTTGGAGAAATGTCCGTTTACAAAAACTATTTTATTGGCTTCGACTGAATTTTCTACAGCAGCCTTATGGGCCGCCGAGTTAGTTTCAGGGACGGATTTAGTATTTAACGATTGGATATTTTTACTTAAAGCTTTAGCTATAGGTGTATACCTGTACGCTTCGTTTTTTAATGTGGGGAGACCGACTTTTTCAAAATGAGCAATGGCATTTTTTCGAACGGCATGTATCCCAGCAGAGCTTCCACCAAGTAAGGTTGCTCCCTGTTCATAGAAAGCGGTAAGAAAAAGATCCTTTACATCTGACTTGTCAACTATCTGACTCATGGTTATCATACTTTAAATTCGTTGAAACTGAAACTATGCTAATGATCCTTTTACTTCTTCCTTGATCCAGTCATAGCCTTTTTCTTCGAGTTCAAGGGCAAGCTCTTTACCACCTGATTTTACGATACGTCCCTGGAATAGGACGTGTACGAAATCAGGGATAATGTAATCAAGCAAACGCTGGTAGTGAGTCACTACGATCGTGGCATTATCATCAGATTTAAGTTTATTTACGCCATTTGCAACTACCCGCAGAGCATCTATATCCAGGCCTGAATCTGTTTCGTCGAGTATGGCAAGCTTTGGTTCCAGCATTGCCATCTGGAATATTTCATTCCTTTTCTTTTCGCCGCCGGAAAACCCCTCATTCAATGATCTGCTTAAAAGTGATTGATCAATCTCAACAAGTTTCATCTTTTCCTTCATTTTTGTTAGGAATGACACCGCATCAAGTGGTGCCAGACCCTTATATTGCCTGATTTGGTTCAGGGCAGTCTTAAGAAAATTGGTGGAGCTAACGCCCGGAATCTCAATAGGATACTGGAAAGCAAGAAAAATACCTTCCCGAGCCCGATCTTCAGCAGCTAGCTCTAGTAAGTCTTTTCCTAAATAGGTTACACTTCCTCCTGTTACCTCATACTCTTCCCTTCCGGCAAGTACCGCTGCCAATGTGCTTTTTCCCGAACCGTTTGGCCCCATGATCGCATGAACCTCGCCTGGTTTTACTTCCAGATTAATGCCGTTTAAGATTTGATTTCCATCTATTGATGCCTGTAAATTTTTTATGCTTAACATGGTTTCAGAAGTTATTGGTTTGTTCAGTTCGTATGATGTCGTAATATTTTCAACGCCCTATTGCATCGCGCATCATGCAATCCTTATAAGTTTTATTATTCGTTTACAATTAAATGATCAGTGTGAGGAGGGAATAGGTAGTACCTGTTGCATCAATTAAATTAACATTACGTCTTAAAAAATCAGGAAGACACTGCCTTCCTGGATAATTCTTAGACGATTGAATACTGTAGGCTTCATAAACCTACAGCTCCTCACGATATTATATGCTTAACCTACACTACCTTCTAGGGTCAGTGCGAGTAGCTTTTGTGCTTCAACGGCAAATTCCATAGGAAGTTGGTTCAATACCTCTTTTGCATAGCCATTAACAATCAAAGCTACCGCATCTTCGGTGGCAATGCCTCTCTGGTTGCAATAGAAGATCTGATCTTCACCTATCTTCGACGTCGTAGCCTCATGCTCCACCTGTGCTGACTTATTTTGGATTTCTATATAAGGAAAAGTATGTGCACCACAACGGTTACCCATCAGCAATGAATCGCACTGGGAAAAGTTTCTTGCATTCTCTGCCCTTTTATTTATTTGCACAAGCCCACGATAGCTATTTTGGCTTCTTCCGGCAGAAACTCCTTTAGAGACAATTCTGCTTTTAGTATTTTTTCCAATATGGATCATTTTTGTCCCCGTATCAGCCTGTTGCATGTTATTAGTAACGGCAACAGAGTAAAACTCACCAATGGAATTGTCGCCTTTGAGAATGCAGCTTGGATATTTCCAGGTCACCGCAGAGCCGGTTTCTACTTGCGTCCAGGAAATCTTGGAAAAATCGCCTGCACAAATACCTCTTTTCGTTACAAAGTTATAAATGCCGCCTTTACCATTTTTATCTCCAGGATACCAGTTTTGTACGGTAGAATATTTCACTTCAGCCTTTTTTGCGGCATATATTTCTACTACAGCAGCATGCAACTGATTGGTATCGCGCATGGGTGCCGTACAGCCTTCCAGATAGCTCACGTAAGAACCTTCATCTGCAATAATCAGCGTTCTTTCGAATTGGCCAGTGTTGGCAGCATTGATTCTGAAATAGGTGGAAAGCTCCATAGGGCATCTAACACCCTTAGGAATATAGCAAAATGATCCGTCGGTAAATACCGCTGAGTTTAATGCTGCAAAATAGTTGTCACCCACAGGAACTACAGATCCCATATATTTTTGGACAAGCGCCGGGTGGTTCTTAACCGCCTCACTAAAAGAACAGAATATAATTCCTAACTCGCCGAGTTTCTTTTTAAACGTGGTAGCTACTGATACACTATCGATTACTGCATCTACAGCTACCCCTGTAAGTCTTTTTTGTTCGTCCAGCGAAATGCCTAACTTCTTGAATGTATCTCTAAGTTCAGGATCCACTTCATCTAAACTGCCCGGTTTAATCTTTTGCTTGGGCGCAGAGTAATAAATGACATCCTGATAATCTATCTCCGGATAACTGACATTTGGCCAACGCGGTTCTTTCATGGTAAGCCAATGCTTGTACGCTTTTAGCCTCCACTCCAGCATCCAGCTAGGTTCTTCCTTTTTGGCAGAAATAAACCTAATGATGTCCTCATTTAGTCCTTTAGGAGCAGAATCAGTATCGATGATGGTTTCAAATCCATACTTGTACTCTGAGTTCGTAAGGTCTTCTAATATCTGGGTGTCTTTACTCATACGTGAATTATTTAGACTAATTCTATTAAGTCAAAGGTACAACAATTATTATTTTTATGTGTTCCTCTGAGATTTTTTTTATGAATTAATCTTATTTATAAGATAATTTTTGAACAGTAGTTTATTCAGGATCAAAATCTCAGATTTTATATCTTATTTTTAATCTTTCTAAATAACACTCTATTCACAAATTTTCCAAA
>LXQK01000243.1:6469-15750 GCA_001683905.1 Marivirga sp. ANT-B6 | reverse complement strand
CCCTCCCCTGTCTGGTTAATGTTCCAATATCTCCTCCGGAACCTTTTACCCACATCACTTCAACTTCCTCATTGGTAAGCGGACCTTTTCCAATGGTTTTACAGCATGTATTCCCCCTCCGTAATTGGTTATTCTTAAATCGGCGCCTAAAATATTCGACCTATACAGGAAAAGGGAAACTTGATCGTCACCAAGTTTTTCCGCTTTATTATATGAATGATTGTGAAAGAAAAACTCCCTATTAAAAAAACATCTTTTTACATACGTGTTATACAAATTGAGAGTTTAGCCAGTTTAGTATATCCTTTTCGGTTCAGGCTAATTTCCAGCCATTTTCGTATTTTCGCTTTACAAATTGATTAGCTTGATCAAAATTTGTGATATGCTTTTTATCTCCATCCCATAGTAGTTTTTTCCTTCCGGGATAAACAAAGCCTTTTCCGTCAGCAGTAGGTTCCCGCAACATATAAGATCTTATGGCCAAATTTCCCATGAGCACTGTTTCTGTCAAGGGTCCTGCATAGTCAAAAGAAGAAGTTAAAGCCTTATGTTTTTTGCTGTTGAAGCCGTCTTTACAAGCCTCCTGCCATGCTAAATTATGTCCGAATTCCGGCGTTTCGATGATTTCATTTTTATATGTCAAAACCTCCCCATTATTCAGAAAAACTTTGGGGTTAACACCGTACACACCACAATTCATCACTCCCTTCGTCCCTATTATAAAGACTCCATTAGCACCATTCTTTTCGCTAAGCTCTGCATCCGGAGGAATAACTTCTGGTCGAAATGGTCTTATACCGCCATCAGACCATGTCATGGTAATCTCAGGTTTTCCTGCCTCGGGAGAGGGAAAATCGAGTTTAACCTGGGAAGACGGCGGGCATCCTTCAGGAATGTATTCCGGCGTCCAGTCTTCAATAAAAACGGCGCCAACACTGGCCTCCACAGCGGTAGGGTATCCTAGACCTAAGACCCGGAAAGGCGGATCAATTAAGTGGCAACCCATATCGCCCAATGCTCCTGTCCCGAAATTCCACCAGCCGCGCCATTTAAAGGGATGATACGCTGGTGTATAGCCGACCTTGCTTGCCGGGCCAATCCACAAGTCCCAATCCAAATATTCCGGCGCATTACCAGTAGATTCCGGTATCGGAATTCCCTGTGGCCAAACCGGTCGGTTGGTCCAGACATTTACCGT
Organism: Marivirga sp. ANT-B6; assembly: GCA_001683905.1. Classification (GTDB taxonomy): domain Bacteria; phylum Bacteroidota; class Bacteroidia; order Cytophagales; family Cyclobacteriaceae; genus ANT-B6. The sequence continues at coordinate 14,552 of LXQK01000243.1, read as the reverse complement.
GTGTACATCCCCTATTACACCATCGTTGTACCATTTTATCATTTGGTTTTGAGCAGGATTAGAAGCTCCCTGGTTACCCATCTGGGTGACTACTTTATGTTTTCTCGCAGCCTCCGTTAAATAGCGTGCTTCATAAATGTTGTGGGTAAGTGGCTTTTGAAGATAAACATGCTTTCCCATTTCCATGGCAGCTGCGGTAGCCACCGCGTGGGTATGATCAGCAGTAGAAATGGTAACAGCATCAATATTTTTACCCTCCTTGTCCAGCATTTCCCTATAATCCTTATATCGTTTTGCTGCAGGATGTTTTTCAAACTGTTCCTTCGCTCTATTCCAATCCACATCACAAAGTGATACAATATTGTTAGCGCCATTGTTAAAAGCGTTGTTTACATCTGAAAATCCTTTTCCGCCTACGCCAATGCCGGCTATATTCAACTTATCGCTAGGGGCGATGAAACCACGGCCCAGTACGTGGCGAGGCACGATAAAGAAACTGCCCAATGTAGCGGCTGCACTAACCTTTAAAAAGGACCTTCTGGATTTAATGGATACTATCCTTTTTTTATTTTCCATACAAAAAAATAATCAAGTAAAATTAAGGTGATATTGATCGACTATGGTGCTCCATTTGTGCCCATAATATAGCTAATTGATTTAATAAATTATGGGTAACATCGTTTTATGATGAAAGTAATATTCTGAATACCGTAAAGCTTAAATCCCATAGGTAATCTAGATACTTAAAATTTTCCATCCGTTTTACGAAATAATAGCTAATGTATTCAATTGCGAATTTAGAACATAAATTTGGGTCAGCTATCCTATCCTATACTGGTCAAGGAGAAAACTACTATTTATCTTTTTAACTGTCGGTAAAATGGCGTAGAATATTGTCATGTATTGTAGGACGAAAGTGATCAATTCGTCGGTGAATATTCCGTCTATTTGTCTTTAAGATTATTTTTTTGACCCTGGCCCTTTTCTTGGCCGATATCCCATTAGTTGTTCTATGATCGGTTCCATCTAGATGCCCGAGAATATGGATACTAAAGGTCACTGGCTTTTTCTTGGTGATTATTTATTGTATAGAATTACCCATTTGGAGAGACCCTATATTTCCCAAGCTTGCAGGGAGGTTGAGGCATTGTTTGGCATGTTTCTTTTGCTCCCAATCTTTATTGCTTAATTGATCTCTGGCGTAGCACTGTAGTCTCTTGCTGTCGACTCCATAGAAATGACCTCTGGTGTGATTGTCTGAAGCGCTACTGATTAATTTCTTTTAAAAATCAGCGAATCCGTTGGTCGTCCGTGACCTTGCGCTACAAGGTTCGATTCTCTCTCGGCCACTTCTTTTGTCGTTTTTTCCAACCATCTAAGGTATTTTACGTGGATATACACTTTTCTCCCCGAAGTAGAAAATGCTGAATGGCAACTTCGGTTTGAAATCCGTGAGCGATCAATATACGGGAAACGTTCTTTTTTGGAGCCCTATTTCTCTCTTCAAAGCAAAGGTGTATTACTTCACCACTCTTGATGCTCTTTAATAGATCGGAGTATTCGATTAAACATTCAGGAAGGATAAATTTGAGTAGGTCCAGATAATTATACAAAGTTCTTTTATTCTATAAAAATTTTCTGTCGGTAGGAAAAGGTGATGAGAGGTTTTAGCGCTGTGAATTATTTTAAATGTAATGTAAGTGCCTCAATTCACTGCAAAACGGTTATGACAGGTGAGTCAAGTGGTTCTACGTGCAGTTGATAAGGTAGATGACTGATTAGCTTAACTAATTCATGTTCCTGCAAAAGTGGGGAGAATCTGCTTTCCAGCCACTTTAGTTTAACTAACAAGTTGTGTTGCAAAGTGTACGGTAGGGATAAAGAACCTTATCGAGAAAAATACGAGGAATTGATAATTTCATCAAAACAGGATTAAAAAATGGAGTAGGCATGGTAACTATTGAATGGAGGGTAACTTAAAGCATTCAAGACTTCGCTCATTTGGCAACTTTATCACCAACCTGATTTCTGGACTCATTGCTTATTCGTTCTTACCCAAAAAGCCTTCCATTAAGTATGATCCCTCAATACTTCTTAGATAGCACTATTTTAAATCTAACTCAGGTTAATACTATTTTTCAGGATGGTTATAAAATTGAACGCTTTGCTTCTCAATTTGAATTGCCTTTTGCTAATCCGCTCACCCTTTCTTTGACATACTAGTACAGCATGCAAAATTATTTAAATGTTATAAAATTGCACCAGAATTTAGCTTAGGGATAAATTAAAAATCTGAAACTTTGCTGGAAAGAGTCTTTAGTTTTTACAGAGTAATTTTTTAATTCATCACAGGTCTCTTTAGAGATTTTAGCTAACCAAAAATTTGCATTATCTTTTCATTAATATGAAGAATTTAAAGCCATTCATTTTCATGATACTCATGCTTCTGTTATTTACAGCCTGTGAACAGCCTGAAGAAAAAGTAGAAAGCGCAAAAATGCCTCCCAACATTATTTTTATTTTAACCGATGACCTTGGATTCGGAGATCTGGGTATTTTGTTTCAAAACCAGCGTGCTGCGCAAGGTAAACCTTTTCATAAAACTCCTAACTTGGACCGCCTGGCCAGGGAAGGGATGTTGCTCACACGGCATTATGCCCCTGCCCCTGTTTGTGCCCCTTCCAGGGCTTCCCTGATGTCTGGCCTACACCAGGGTCATGCCAATGTACGCAATAACCAGTTTGATAAAGCCCTTGCAGATAACCATACGATCGCTTCGGTTTTGAAACAGGCAGGTTATGCTACAGCTCTTATCGGGAAGTGGGGCCTGCAAGGCAGGGAGGGCAATAGTCCTGAAACCTGGGAAGCTTATCCAACCAAACGCGGTTTTGATCATTTCTTCGGGTATGTTCGTCATGTGGATGGCCATAACCATTACCCTGCCCATGAATCAAGGGACCGGCCGCCTATGGAACTTTACCATGGTCATGAGGAGATCTCAGATAAGCTAAAAGGGGCTTATACCACTGACCTCTTTACGGCAGCGGCCAAAAATTGGATCAGTAACCAAAAAAGGGAGAATTCGGAGCAGCCCTTCTTCCTGTACCTGGCCTACAATACACCCCATGCAGCGCTACAGGTGGCTTCTGCTCCCTACCCGGAAGGGGGAGGTTTGAAAGGGGGATTGCAATGGCAAGGGGAAGCCAATAATTTTATTAATACGGTCAGCGATACCGTGGATCATTATATTCATCCTGATTATGCAAATCAAGACTGGCCCGACCATCAGAAACGTTTTGCCAGTATGGTTCGGCGTTTAGATAATTCCATTGGCGACCTAATGCAATTGTTGGAGGATTTGGATATTGACGAAGAAACAATAGTGGTGTTCACCTCAGATAACGGACCGCATGCAGAATCCTATGGCTACGGAGATTTTCATCCTGATTTCTTTGATAGTTACGGGGAATTTGATGGAATAAAACGAGATGTTTGGGAAGGTGGAATCCGTGTTCCTACGCTCGTGCGATGGCCAGGTAAGATTGTCGCTAATCAACGCAATGATACACCCAGTGGATTTCATGACTGGCTCCCCACATTTGCGGATTTAGCTGGCTTACCTGCCCCGGCTAATACCGATGGGGTCTCCTTGCTGCCGACACTGACGGGTGAAGGAAAGCAGCAGCCGGGTACAGTTTATATAGAGTATCAGGTAAACATAAAGTCCCCGGACTATGAAGCCTTTGCCTCGTCTCGGCGCGGAGAGACCAGGGAAGAAATGCAGGTGATTTATCTGGATGGGTACAAAGGCGTTCGGATCAATATCAAGAGTGCTGAAGATGATTTCCAGATTTACGATACCAAAAAAGATTATGGAGAAAGGGAAAATTTAGCAGAAAGCAGTGCCTATTTCATGGCTCTTCAGGAAAATATGAAAAAAAAGGTTTTACAGATCCGGCGCCCTGATCCAAGTGCTCCCCGCCCATATGATCAAACGCCTCTAGCGGCCCTGGAATCGGTGCAGAGAATAGCAGCTGGTCTGACGTACCAAACCTTCGAGCTTGCAAGCCCTTGGACACCTGCCGTGAACAGCCTCAGGATGAAAGCCACAATGACCGGCATCAGTGAAGCAGTTGATCTTAGCGATCGAACTCGCGATCAGGACATTGTACTTGCCTATAGCGGCCTCTTGGAAGTGCCACAATCGGGCGAATATACATTTTACCTTGCAGCGGGTAGTGGGGCAGTAGTCCGCCTGCATCAATCCACGCTCATGGATGCAGATAGAGCGAATGTACCAGGCGGTCTTTTGATCGAAAAAGTGCTGCTAGAGAAAGGTTATCATCCTTTTCACTTGGTTTATGCCCAGGGTAAGGAAGAAAAGCCTGCCCTCAATTTACAATGGAAAGGTCCAAACTTTGGCAGGCAAGCTCTGGAGCCTGAAAGGTTATTCCATGAAGTGAAGCTGCCCTAGGAGATATTATAAGCAAAAGCGTCTGTTTAAAACTACTGAAATAGACCCTAAACGAATCCTGGTGAATTTACTACATGTACTTATTGCCAATACCGGCAGACAGACTTAATACCGATAGTTCGGAATAGACATTTATTTAGTTTCATGATGGGTACTGGCAGTATTCTTATTATCATTTTATCACTTAGTTTATTAATAAAAACATGATACACAAAATTAGTTTCTTTGTCTTATTCATGGGTTTCGGGCAGCTTTCATTTGCCCAGCAGACCCAAGACCAGCAGCATCGCCTGCAATCCCCCGATGGCAAGATTACGGCCAACGTCAACCTGAAAGAACAGCTCAGCTATGCGGTATACCATGATGGAGACCAAGTCATTGCCTGGTCTCCAATATCCATGCATTTAAGTAATGGAGAGGCATTTGGTATTGATGCGAAGCTAAAATCTCTCAAAACAAACAGTGTCGATAAAACCATTGCTTCGCCCATTTATAAACGGGCCGAAGTGCAGGATCATTATAATGAGCTGGTCCTGGATTTCAAAGGCAATTATTCTGTAACCTTCCGGGCTTATAACGATGGAGTAGCTTATCGCTTCTCCAGTGCAAAAAGAAAGGATTATACGGTAGCCCGCGAGGAAGTGACTTTTAACTTTAGTAAAGATTTTCCTGCCATTGTTTCTTATGTTAAAGGAAAAGAAAAACGGAGCATTGAGCAACAGTTTAACAGCTCCTTTGAAAACACTTATACCCATACCCTCTTATCCGGCCTTATACCCAACCGCCTGGCTTTACTGCCGGTCGTGATTGAAGTAGGCAATGGCAAAAAAGTAGCTATTACAGAGGCCGATCTGGAAGATTACCCGGGGCTATACCTGATCAATGAAAGTGGTGAGAATACACTAATTGGTGTTTTACCTGCCTATCCTAAAAAAGTGCAGCAAGGCGGACATAATCAACTTCAGCTACTGGTCAAAGAACGGGAAGACTATATTGCCAAAGCCAAAGGTACGCGCCAGTTCCCATGGCGGGCCATGATCATCTCCACCTCAGACAAGCAATTGGCCGATAATGATATGGTTTATAAATTAGCTGCCCCTTCGCGCATCAGGGATGATTCCTGGATCAAGCCAGGGAAAGTGGCCTGGGACTGGTGGAATGCCTGGAATATTCACGGGGTAGATTTTGAAGCTGGTGTTAACAACGATACATATAAGTATTATATTGATTTTGCCTCTAGCCATGATATTCGATACGTAATTTTGGATGAGGGCTGGGCGGTGAATCTGCAGGCAGATCTCATGCAGGTGGTTCCTGAAATCGATCTGGAAGAACTCATTGCTTATGCTAAGGAAAGAAACGTAGATATTATTCTCTGGGCTGGTTTTTATGCCTTCGATCGCAACATGGAAAATGTGGCCAAACACTATGCTTCCATGGGGGTAAAAGGCTTTAAAGTAGACTTTATGGATCGTGACGACCAGCAGGCCGTGGATTTTTTCTACCGCGTCGCCGAGATGGGGGCCAAATACAAACTGCTAATTGATTTTCATGGGGCATATAAGCCCACGGGCTTGCAGCGCACATATCCCAACGTCATTAATTTTGAGGGAGTACATGGGCTGGAACAGATGAAGTGGGCCGGTCCCGAGGTAGATCAGGTCACCTATGATGTAACCATGCCTTTCATCCGGATGCTTGCTGGACCGGTGGATTATACCCAAGGGGCAATGCGCAATGCCAGCAAAGAGAACTACCGGCCGATCTTTGAAGAACCCATGAGTCAGGGTACTCGCACACGACAGCTAGCCCAGTATGTGGTCTATGAATCCCCCCTAAATATGCTGGCCGATAATCCAACCATTTATATGAAGGAAAAGGAAAGTACCCAGTTTATTGCCGCCGTGCCCGAGGTGTGGGATGAAACCAGGGCCTTAGACGGTAAAATTGCAGAGTATATCGCCATAGCCCGCCGAAAAGGCGACCAATGGTATGTGGCTGCCTTGACCAATTGGGATGCCCGGGAAATGGAACTGGATCTCTCGTTTTTAGGTGAAGGCAGTTTGAAAGCTGAAGTTTTTCGTGATGGTGTGAATGCTCATCGGGTAGGCTCAGATTATAAACGTCAAATCATTGATCTTCCACCAAACCGGAAAATCAAATTCAATATGGCTCCTGGTGGTGGCTATGTAGCCCGTATTTACCGGGAGTAAAAATTCAATAAAAATAGGATCATGACTTCCCAATTAAATCGTGATGAAATAAATTAAACAAATGAGAACTAAGACTACGTGTTACGTATTAATCCTCTCGGCTTTTTTGAGTTGTAAAAAGAAGGAGTACTCAGAAAATATTTATGAAAAACCTGAAATAATAGCAGATGCCTCCTCTAGTTTTCTTTCGCCAGAAGAAAGCATGAAAACATTTTATTTACCAGAGGGATATGAGGTGGAGTTGGTTGCCAGTGAACCTATGATTGATGAACCTGTAGCAATTGCATGGGATGGAAATGGTAGGATGTACGTAGCTGAGATGAATACCTACATGCAAGATGTGGATGGTACTGGCACTAATAATCCAGTTAGTAAAATAAAATTACTGGAAGATACTGATGGCGATGGTAAAATGGATAAAAGCACTGTTTTTATCGATAGTCTTTTGCTACCCAGAATGATACTTCCTTTAGATGGCGAACTGATTGTCAATGAAACCTATTCTTATGATTTATGGAGCTATAAAGATACCGATAATGATGGTGTTGCGGATAAGAAAGAACGTGTGTATCACAATCCAAATCGTCGTGGAGGAAATTTAGAACATCAACAAAGTGGATTGATTTGGAATTTAGATAACTGGGTATATACCACGTATAATCCGGTACGATTTAAATTTACCTCAGGAAAAGTCGCTGTTGATTCTATAGTGAATATGCCTAGCGGCCAATGGGGCTTGTCACAGGATGATATGGGGGTGATGTACTATTCGGCTGCAGGCGGAGAGAACCCAGCATATGGATTTCAGCAGCCCGCCGTTTACGGCGATTATAGTCCGTCGAGCAGATTATCCGAAGGCTTTACGGAGCCTTGGCCTATAGTTGGTACACCAGATGTTCAAGGCGGGACCAGACGACTGCGTGAAGATAATACCCTCAATCATTTTACGGGTGTTGCAGGGCAAGAAATTTTTCGTGGCGACAAATTACCACCTTCAACCTATGGGGACTTGTTTATTCCAGAACCTGTAGGTAGGCTTGTCCGGAGGGCTAAAGTAAAAGTTGAGGATGGGAAAAAAGTGCTCTATAATGCCTATGATGAGACCGAGTTCATGGCTTCGACCGATTTGAATTTTAGACCAATACAGGCCAATACAGGCCCAGATGGGACCCTATATATTGTAGATATGTACCGAGGTATAATTCAAGAGAGTAACTGGACGAAAAAAGGAAGTGAAATGCGACCGGTTATCGTACGCAAAGGTTTGGATAAAAATATTGGTAAAGGTAGGATTTATAGAATTGTACATAAAGACATTAAACCAGGTGAAAAACCTAATCTTTTGGATAAAAATGTTTCTGAATTGATCACATATTTAGGACACCCCAATGGCTGG
>LXQK01000243.1:4378-6300 GCA_001683905.1 Marivirga sp. ANT-B6 | reverse complement strand
CGGTCTATTTAACAGTGATAAAGACCTTGGAATAGAACGTGTTCATGCGCTTTGGACTTTAGAAGGTCTAGGGGTGGTTGATAAACAGCTTGTTGAAGCGAAATTTAAAGACGAAGATCCTCGGGTACGGATAACAGCGATACGATTAAGCGAAAACTTTTTGGCGTCGGAGGATACGGATTTGTTCAACGATTTTGAGAAATTGGTCAATGATCGGGATATCGGAGTGGTAAACCAGCTTGCCTTGAGTTTACGCTATAGCAAGGCCAAACAAGCCACAGATATGTTAAATGCTATCTCTAAAAAATATTCCCAAAACGAAATTGTATCCCATTCTGTAAAGGAAAGCCTGAAGAAAGACGATTCTAAATTATCAAAATTAAAAGAAAAGATTGCTGATAGAAATACAGATGATAAAAATAGTATTTTAAGAGGATATGATTCTTATCACCAATTATGTATCACCTGCCATGGCGCAGAGCTGACAGGTTTGCCATTGGAAGATGGTTCGCTTATAGCTCCACCATTAATCGGTAGTGCCAGGGTCAAGGGAGATAAGGGAATGCTTAGTAAAATACTGCTAAATGGTCTTATTGGTCCTATAGAGGGGAAAGATTATGGTATTATGATGCCTCTAAAAGATAACAGCGACGAATGGCTTGCAGATGTACTTAGTTATATAAGAGCGATGAATAACGAGGATGCTGTCAATAGAAGTTATATTAGGAATGCGAGGAGACAAACTAAAGATAGAGAGGATTACTGGACTTTGGAAGAATTAGAAGAATAAAATGATTTTCCGAAAGCTTTAGAAAACTAAAGTTGAATATTCATAACAGTTAAAGAAAGTTCTCACCCTTAAAAAAATGTTAATTTTTTTAGCTTGTATAGAAGTTGACAATCATTTAATAAAGTTTCGCAGATGATGTTTTGTTCCGTCAGCAGGCGGACTTTAAGAGGTGAAAAAACTACCAAAACTCCGTCCTTCTATTTTTAATAGCCCCGGGTTGATACCCAAGGCTATTAATACTTCACTTTTTCAGATACGAGGGTCATAAGTAGATACGCTAAGAGTGTCTCAATTGCGTATTGACTACTTTAGAGGCAGTCCCTTGTATCCAAATTTTCCTATGAAACTTTTATCATTTAATACAACAATTATGTTTATAAAGCCATCCGGAAAAATACATCAGCACCTTGCCTATGATGCCTGGAGAACGGCTATGAACAGGATTGTAGACTGGGCCTGGTTCCAAAAAGATGAGGGCCAGCAAGCTTTAAGTAACAGGATTCAGGCTTTTTTCTATGAACAAGGAATCAATGCTTACGACGGTGTTTATACCCTGGAGGGCAAAGTGTTGAACAAGGCATCTCCGGCAGGTCTCACAGCCACCAATGCAACCTCAAGCCTGGCTGCCGCCCATCCAATGGCCAAAGGATTTGTCGAGGTCCTTTAAAACAGGCCTATTCCCGAGGGCAGGCCGCGCTATTACGATGGGCTGTTGTCCCTCATGAGTATGCTCCATTGTAGTGGGGATTTTCAAATTTGTAGGCCGAGTTAGATTTATAACCAGTAGACTATATAAAGTCAGTACGGCCAACCTGGGTTAGCCAGAACAATTGGGGAAAAGTTTAAGGGATTAATGGTTTGAGGTTCATATCAGTATCTTATATTAAACTTTTGGCTTAAAGATGCAAAAATATTAATGACAAGAAACTAAAGCAGTATAGAACAGCACACAGTTCTTTAACTTTTAATCTATTTTTAACCTTTTAATCTATTTTTAATAAAACAATGTCTGTAAAAACAATATTCCGGAGCTGATATTTTCAAAAGTATTAGAATTTAAAAACTTAACTTAATTAATTTTCAAAGCCTCAACTCTCCATGATACACAATATTGGCATTATCCACATTATCA
>LXQK01000243.1:0-4296 GCA_001683905.1 Marivirga sp. ANT-B6 | reverse complement strand
CCATTATCATGACCAAAGCCGCATGAAACCAGGAGGGGCCATCAGGAGGGGCCATTAGGGAGGGTGATTACAAGCTAATTATCTGGTACGAGAAATTGCTCTTGGGAAAAGCCAGCGCTTTGAGCTATATAATCTGACAGAGGATATCGGGGAAAGCAACAATCTTTATCCTAAAATGGAGGATAAGGCCAGAACCATGTACCTTAAGTTCCAAAAGTGGCAGGATGAAGTGGGAGCACAGATGCCCAGTCCCCATCCCGACTGGAAAGGATGAAAGAAACAAAACAGTAGAACGTTAACAAGATATTTAAACATTATTTTAAGATTTTAAAAAAGTAAAAGAATGAAACAAACTAGGAGAAATTTCTTAAGGGCGGTAAGCTTACTAGCGGCAGGAAGCATGATGCCACTGCCTTCATCCGCCTTTGGTTTGGGCGGTAAAAAGATAAGGGTGGCTTTGGTGGGCACCGGAGTTCGGGGGATTAATTTTTGGGGCAAGCGCCTGGTGGACACCTATCCTGATCTGATTGATTATGTGGGCCTTTCTGATATTAATCCAGGCAGGCTTGCCTACGGAAAAACCTATATGGGCGTGGATTGCCCTGTTTTTCTTGATTTCACGACAATGATCAAAAACACAAAGCCTCATCTGGTCATTGTCTGCACGACGGACGCCACCCACCATGAGTATATCATCAAGGGGCTGGAAATGAATTGTGATGTACTCACGGAGAAACCCCTAACCATTGATGAGGTCAAATGTCAGCAGATAGTCGATGCGGAAAGGAAGTCCAATAAGAATCTGATAGTAGGCTTCAACTATCGCTGGAGCCCTTATACTACTAAGATCAAAGAACTTTTGGCAGAAGGAGCCATAGGAGAGGTTACGTCGGTGGATTTTAACTGGTATTTAAATATGTATCATGGTGCCTCCTATTTCCGTAGGTGGCATGGGCAAAGAGACCAGAGTGGAACCCTATGGGTACATAAGGCCACCCACCATTTTGACTTGCTTAACTGGTGGCTGAATTCAGATCCAGCGGAAGTTTTTGCTTATGGTGACTTGGAGCGATATGGTCGAAATAATGAATTCAGGGGGGAGAACTGCCGCAAGTGCAATTTTCAAAAGAAATGCGACCATTACTGGGATATCACCAAAGACCAGGACAAGATGAACCTTTATGTAAACCACGAACACCACGATGGTTATTATAGGGATGGATGTGTGTATTCAAAGGAAATTGATATTTATGATAAGATGTCGGCTCAGATCAAGTACAAAAATAATGTGGTGGTAAATTATTCCCTCACCACTTATTCTCCCTACGAGGGATGGCGGATTGCTTTTAATGGAACAAAAGGCCGTCTTGAGGCCTCTATGGATATTCCTTATCATAATGAGATGCGTACCGACCAAAAAGCGTTACATGAATTGGAAATGGATCAATCCTCAGCTGAACTGACTGTCGAACCGATTATTACCCATAAACTATGGGATGATTTTAAAATCATCCAGGTAGGTATGGAAAAAACCGGCCACGGGGGGGGCGACAAGCGACTGCATGATCAGATTTTCAAGCACCCTGAGCAAAAAGATCCTTTTGAACGCTCTGCGGGAATCCATGACGGAGCCATTTCTATTTTAATTGGGGTGGCTGCCAGAAAAAGCATTGAAAGTGGGAAACCTGTAAAAATCGATAGCTTGACAGATCTTAAACTACAGGCCAAAAGGAATTAATTTTGCCATTGATATAAAAAAGACCTCTTAATGTAAATTCAAGAGGTCTTTTGCTTTTTGGGAGCCTTACAGTTGGCTTAATCTTCCAGAAATTCCTCCCAGTTATTTGCCTTAAAATCATCTATAAAAGCACGGGCATCTGCCTGAGGTATAATTAGCGGTTTTTCCTTAGACCATGTAAAGGTTTTGCTCTGCCGATCATAGCTAGCATGGGGACTAATACGGGCTATGTATTGAAAGGCAAGTTGCCGTTCTTCTTCAGAGAGAGATTTATAAGCAGGAAAGGCATATTGGATACCTTCTGCTGGATTAGTTGCCCAAACACTGGCCGTGGCCAAGGCATTATTGGGCAACACTTCACCTGTTTTATGCGCCATGTCCGGCTCCTGAAGGTACAAAGGTATATGCTCCTTTGGGATGCTTTGTAACAGCTTGATTTCCTGCTCAAAATCAATTTGTTGGTTAAAATGCAGCACCAATGTAGCATAATAATCCTTTAATAGGCTGGCATATTGGATATGCAAATTAATTGTTTCAAGTGCATTGGCCAGCATGACATAATTATTAAATTGCTCGGCTAAAAAATTGAAATCATCGGCAATCAGGGTTCCGTTTAATTTTACTAAGTTTTGTGACAACTGCTCTACAAAAAGAGGATAAGCAATCGTATAATCATTTAACTCTTTATTTTGCTGCCGTATAAACTTATCAAGGGCATGGCTGTATTCTTTTTTGTTCTTTCCGCTAAATTTTTGATTTTCAGTAACTTTTGAAATAACCTCTTTAAAGATGATTTTGTTCATATAATCTTCTTCTCTTGTCACGGGCAGCCTGTCTTGCTGAGAAATTAAGGGCTGAGAAATACCCGTTGTTTTTTTGTCCGTACCCCTAGCCCTCTGCCTTTCAGCTGTCTTTTGGGCCTCGGTTTTAAAAGACTGGAGTATTATTTCACCCTCTATTAAGCCTTCAGAGGAAGCCGTAACCTTGATTCGGCCGGCTTCCTGGGTTGTTCTGATCACGTTGCTGACGGGGCCCGATATATAACCAATGCCTTCCATAGACTCATGCTTGTCCGCATCTGTTCGAAAAGTATCGTAACCCACTAATCTGGCTGGGCCGGAGACCTCCCATTTAAGTTCGTTTTTAGAGTCGAATACCAGTTTCCCCGCATCATCCACCACATAGGCGGTAATGATGGCCAGTCCGCTTTGATCAGCCACTAAGTCCTGATGTGTACTGCTGAGTATAATTTTGTGTGCTGCAGCAGGCATGTGAATTTTGGTTTCAATATTTTTCCCTTCTTTTTTCCCTTTAGCCATTAAAGTTCCTTGCTCTATTTCCAGTCCTTTGAGAACTACGGAATTAAACTCGCTTGCCGAGGGATAAACCAGGCCTTTGGAAATGCCATTGACAAAGATTTCTACTTCATCGCAGTTTGAATCAATGACCAAATCCTGGCGTGTACCCAGGTACTGTTGGCGCCAATAATGGGGATGGACAAAAATGAGGGGTTCATCCACATAATTTGCCCGGGTCAGGAAATATACATACTTGGGTATGCGGTAATTATCTACCCAGCCTTTTGGATTGATATGAAGCACCGGAGTGTTTTTATACTCTCTGTCTGCACCATGATCTTCATACAGCCAGGCCACGGTGTTGTCGTTGAGGATACCGCGTACACTTCCGCCTCTTTTCATAGCCATCTGGTGCTGCCAGCTCTCACTACTGGCATGCTGGCCGTTTTTTGGATGCACGTCAATGGAGTCAGGGGCATCGTCCTGAGTAAACCAGCCACGAATGCTCACCCGCAGTAGGTTTTCCATATCCAGATTGCGATGGTCGTGGTTCACAAAATCACCGACGTCAGAAGATTTTCTGGCATGGATCAGGCGCGTGGTATCCTCCAGGATGGCCCATTTAGAATCAGCACCATCACTTGTTTCGTTGCCCATGCTCCAGAAAAAGATACTGGGATGGTTTCTGTCGCGTCGGATCATTTCCTTGACATTTTGTTCCTGTACTGCCTCATTAAAACCAATATTTTTAATATTTGGTACTTCTTCCACCATTACTATTCCGAGTTGGTCGGCCAGATCATAGATCAGCGGATCATTGGGGTAGTGGGCAGCCCGCATGAAATTATGGCCCAGACCATATTTAATATCCAGCATATCATTGATGTGGATCCAGTCAGGAATGGCGTCTCCAAGCCAGGGGTATTCCTGGTGGCGGTTAGTGCCTTTGATCTGGAGCTTTTCACCGTTTACATATAGCTGGTCATGTTCAAAATCCCAGCTGTAAAAGCGAAAGCCTAAGGGGCTTTCATAGGTGTCCTGGATAATGCCATCCAGATAGATTTTGCTGATCACCTTGTATAAGTTGGGAGCATTAGGATGCCAAAGCTTCGGGTTTTGAATAAGATGTGTGAGCTGATCGAATGAAATGGTACTTTGTCCTGCTATCATTTGTTCTTCTTCTTTAAGGGTGGTGATGTGCTTGCCATCAGGGTCCTGCAGGGTAGTAGAGAGCACCACCTTTTGGGTTTTCAGGGCATG
>LXQK01000242.1:1442-12108 GCA_001683905.1 Marivirga sp. ANT-B6 | reverse complement strand
CTGGCAAAAGAAGTATGGCTGGGGACAGACCACGCCACGAGAAATGGCCGAATTGCTGGTAAACATCAGACAGGGCAAGGTGATCAGCCAGAAACACAGCGAACGCATGTACCGGCTGCTGACCCGTACCTATTGGGATCAGGAAGCTATTTCACAAATTCCCCCTACCGTACAGGTGGCATCAAAGCAAGGGGCTGTAAATCAGTCGCGTTCGGAGGTTGTACTGGTCAATGCCCCATCCGGAGACTATGTCTTCTGTGTTATCACCAAGAATCAGCAAGATGAAAGCTGGGAATCAAACAATGAAGGTTTCAAACTATTACGGAATATATCAGCTTTACTTTGGAATCATTTTGAGCCCAATCATCCCTATTTGCCAGCGCAATAATAAAGTAGTGATGAATACTGTCCCAAGCGATTCAATCAGACAATATCCTCTGATACCTTGCTTTATTAGAAGATATTTAATCAAATTCAAATAGGGGCCCCTGTTCGTTTGCTTTGATATTTATACGGGGTCTTCAAAGGATTATCAAGCCACCTTTGGCGTTCCATTTAATCGAATAGCTTTAACAGGATAAAGGCAATCAGGCTAGTTAGCCTCGATGGATATTTAGCATTCCTTTAAAATATTTCAGTAAAAATATGGTTTTCAAAGGAATACATAGCTGGATCCTGACAACATGCTTAGTTGTGCCAGTAAATGAATTGATGTGGAGGAGCTGCTTTATTTTCCGAAAAAACGAATGCTATCTGCCATCTGTGCTTGTAGCGTACTGAAATAGTGTTTGCTGTCCATAACAATTGTTGATCAATTCTATGTCCTGTTGGTTTTCCTCATTTTTAAAGACCAAAAAGTTATGCTTAATTTCTTATCAGACTCAGACTCTATGAATATCTAAAGCACCATCCCAAAAAGAGCTGCGCCTTTTTTGATTAATGCAATAGCTGGCCAAAAAGTGTGATGTGATTTTTATTGATATTTTCATTTTTTTATCAGTGGGCGGTGGGGGATTTTTAGCATAAGTTTAACCCACTCAGCTATGCAAATAATTTGTTAGATTGAGAAAAAAAATAACTACGTTGGTGCCCATATTGAAAAAAGATAAAATAGCGTTAATTTTGAACAGTGATTAGCCAAATAAGAAATAGCATATTTATTAAAGTTCTTTGGGGACTGATGGGACTTTATCTGCTCAACATAAGTGTTGACTCGCCAGACCCTAATCCTGAAAGTATTCCAGAAGATTTATCGATCAACGACCAAGAAAGCATTATCGAAATAGTGCTTGAGAAAATTCTAGGCTATGAAGATGCCATTGAAGAATATGACGACAATGACACGGAAGACCACAACAAGACAAATGTTAAGATAGACTTAATTGATAGTTACACAGCTGATTACCTTATCAAGCAATCAATTGTTGAGATGACAATACAGAAGTTTCCTGACTTCAATGCTTTTTTGACCAATGGTTTTCACCAACTCGATACGCCTCCGCCCAAGATTTGATTTGTTTTACGACTAAACTAGATCTTACCGCTTAAATAGTGGGATAATTTCATATTGCTTAAAAACAAATCAACAATGAACATAAAAACATCATTGGTGCTAATAATGCTATTGGCATCATCAACATATTCAATTGCTCAAATTACCAAGTCTGAGAAGGACAGCATTTACATCAAACAAGTAGAAGATCATAAAGAGCCTGCCAAGGTGTTACACGCTGAACCACTCTATATTGACCTGATACGTGATTTGGGCGCTAGAAAAGGAGAAAAAGAGTGGAATATAGGGTTAGGTCTGACAGACAATTTAAGGTTTGATTCTTATGAAGCCCTGATAGAATATGAATGGGCACCCATAGATAGATTGGGGTTAGAGGTGGAATTGCCTTTTACTTTTTATTCTGCTGTAGACGGTGTGGAGAAAGATTCAGTTCCCTCAAATCTATTAAACAGTATTAAAATTGCCGCACAATGGTCATTCTTTGTAAGTGAGGCCATGGCAACTTCAATGGCAATTGGATATATAAACGAGTTTGAGCTGTCCGACTTCAGAAGCTTTGGAAAGCCTTTCCTTAAAGGAAATGTCTATAATCCATTCTTTGTAGTTGCTAAACGTTGGGGGAACAATTTCCATTCATTGATTTACACAGGACCATTGATTGAACAGAATTTCAGTACCAACAAATTTCACACTACTTATGACATCAATACGAGTTTTCATTATATGATTTCAGGTACAAGAAATTTTATTGGTGTCGAATTTAACAAGACATTCGACAAAGGCGACTTTGATATGACCTTACGACCTCAAATGCGTTTAGGAATTACCGACAACTTGTTGATTGGAATAGTAGCAGGAGTTCCTGTGAGTAGAGAAAACGAAAGATTAAGCTCTTTTGCAAGATTGATATGGGAACCAAAGCATAAATAAAATAGGGCCACCAATGAGTAGACGGCCGTGAGCCATAAGCCCACGGTTCGCCTCTACCTTTATCCTAAGGTGACAGCTCATTCCCACCTACTATTACCTCCTGCTGGCTATACCAATTTCATAAAAATGCTGCCGAAGACCAATAATATTCTTCGGGTGTATGAGAAAGGTCCCCTCTTTCAGCCAATGGATTATTATGGAGATAATTTAATTTCTTTTTAAATTTACTTTATAAAGAAGGTCTGTGAACCAAAGATATGAGACCTCGGAGGGAGAAATTTTTTTTACGCTCATCCCTTTCGCGGAAAACCAGCTTACGGTTTATTAACAGGCTGCACTAACTTGCCTATAAGAGGCTTGCACCCGCTGGAATAATTTGATACCTTCGGTACCAGATGCCCATACTGGACACACACAATGCATATGTGACAATTGCGCCCTTCGGGATGCTACGCTTCATATACTATAAGTTAGGTCATATGAAAATAAAAAGAAAAGATTATCGTGTGATTTTGATGTTCTTCATAGCAACGATAACCAGTTGCGATGATTGTAGAAATAACGATTGTGGAGGTGACGATATAATTGTCATCAAGCTTATTGGCGATGATCAGACAAATTATTCGGATAGTATTGATTTTTACTACTACGATGAGAATCAAAAAAAAATCGAAGCTGAAATTGAACGCGATAGATACAGCTTATCAATTTATTATGCTTACCTGGATTACAGACGATCCTCTATCCAGAATATTTATTACTTACAATTCAAAAATCAGCTCATAACGATAGATGTTGAGGTTAGATATGATAAGGATCCATGCTGCGGAGATTACCTGCGATTTGAAACAATACAAGTTGATGGAAAAACAATACCATTGCCAATAGAGGTTATAATTGATTGATAGTACAGCCCATAAACAAAGAGCAAGTACCCGGCTGCAAAATGAATAGAGAAGCATCAATGCAGTCAAATAAGTTAAATGAAGCTTGGAAGAAATAGCTCCAAAATCGCCGCGACACCTGCTCTAACCGTTATCTTCAATAAAAACATTCAATGTTCAAATCGAAAAAGAAGAAAAACCAAGAAATCTTAGCACAACATGGAAAAGTGAAAGGGTCAGATTTCGATTTTGAAAGGATATCCCTGTTTTTCTTGCACGCTGATAAAAAAGATGCACATCAAATTATATCAGACAGTACTTGTCAAGATTTGGATTTTGAAGAATTATTCATGCATGTAGATAGAACATCGTCGGTTGTCGGGCAACAATATCTTTATGCAACGCTTCGAACCATATCAAAAGACACCTCAACTAATTATGAAAACCTCATTAAACATTTGAATGAAAATCCGAAAATAAAAAAATCTGCTATATTAGAAGTAAGTAGACTCAACAATCCAGGTGCTTATTATATACAGCGATTAATATTCGAAGACAATATTGCGAAACCAAAGTGGTTTTGGGTGCTGCCTACATTGTCCAACTTAAGCATCATAACTTTTATAGTTTCATTCTTCTACCCTGTCATAGTTTTTGTATTATTACCAATTATAACTATCAACATCATCATTCATTTTTGGAACAAAAGCAACGTTTTAGGTTATTCGAACACCATTCCTCAATTGTTATTACTTCATCAGGTCACATCTAACTTGCTTACTCTCAACGCAATTCTGGAAAGGACAGATTTCACTAAAGAATCCGAAAAAGCAATGCATAAAATCGCAAACAGTGCGATATTCTTCAAATGGGAATCAAAAATGTCTGGAGAACTCGGTCAGCTCGCAGCGTACGTTTTAGACTTGATAAAAGGAGCATTCTTAATCGAACCGATCGTATTATTTAGACTTCTCAATCAGTTGAATGAAAATAAATCGGCAATAAACAACTTATTTGTTGCTGTATCCAGAGTCGATGTGGCGCTATCGATCTCTTCGTTCAGGGAATCATTGCCCTATTATACGATTCCAACATTTACAACAGAAAAAAAGTCCCTGTATGCAAATGAAATATATCATCCTCTAATCATTGACGCTGTTCCTAATCGGTTGGACATGAAAGACCGAAAATCAATTCTCATATCAGGTTCAAATATGTCAGGGAAGACCACATTTATCCGTACGCTTGGAGTAAATACGATTCTTGCTCAGACAATTAATACAGCTTGCTGCAAAGAATTTGTTCTGCCTCGCTTAAAGGTACACTCAGCCATAAAAATTTCAGATGATTTATTGGATGATACAAGTTTCTATTATGCAGAAGTAAAGCGAGTAAAGGAATTATTGATAGAGAGCGAATCACAAAATCCAAACCTATTCCTTTTAGATGAGCTTTTTAAAGGCACCAATACCATTGAAAGAATTGCCTCCGGAAAAGCTGTCCTTTCGTACCTGAACCGAAAAGATAATTTAGTGCTTGCTTCGACCCACGATCTGGAACTTACAGATTACTTAATGGATAGTTATAATTATTACCATTTTTCTGAAGTGATTCAGAAAAATTTCTTAACGTTTGACTACAAATTGAAAAATGGAAAACTCAATCATACCAATGCCATTAGGATTTTGGAAATAAATGGTTTTCCGAGCTTTGTGACAGATGAAGCCAAAATGGTGGCTAAAGATTTGATCGAAAAAAAGAGGATAACAAATGCTAAAAATCCATAGGTAAATGAGCTATTTGATAAGAGCATTTAAATCAGATATTTTAAGGTAATTGATAACTTTAGCTTTTTTAGAGATTATTTGGTTAAATCGACTTACTAAAATACACTAAAAATCGTCTTATGCCTTTAATGCCCTGGGATAAAATAAGCTGGAAATTAATGATTACGGTAATAATAGGGACTGCCTTAATAATGTTTGTCATTGGCTTATTAAAAAACTGCTTCAAGGGCTACTGAGAAGCATACGCTCGTCTGGCCTTAGCATCCCTGATGTAAGTATCAATCAGGATGAATGGCTCTTTTTTGTGTCTGTCTTCAGCAGTTTAAGTTCACCGATCCTTTTCAGGGTCTTTTTGTTTGAACCTGGCCTTCTGTCCCCACTTGAAATTGCAAATGACAATTTCTGGTTACACTGTTTCAATCTCGAACTTACTAGATTTTAATTTGCCTAATTGTCAAATACCTAATTCCACTTGAAATCTTAGCTGCCAATTATTTCTCGAAGGTCTGGCTGCCTCGGCAGTAAATGTTCTGTTCTCGTAAGTTAGGTCACTTTGAATTTTTACCCGGTGGCCTTTCAGGTATTTGGTCACGCCTAGCGTGAAGTGTTCTATGGTAGGTGTGAGCACATTGATATCAGTGCCGGGGGCAAGATTGGTATACCTGACGGCTATCTCTACATTATTGAAAAAAATGTAACTAGCCTGATAATTTTGTCCTAATCCGGTGTAGACATAGCGGACATTTCCCTCCTGGTCAAAAGTCAATGGCATGGGTGAAGTCCTGTAGAGAAATTCACTGGCAAAAGCAAATCCCTGATACTTCAAAAGCCAGTCTGTCATATAGGTGGACATATCAGTGGGTTCATAAAGTAAAGCCCCTATTTGTCCCCCTGTCCTGAGGGTGTTAAAGTTTTTACTGGTTGATATTCCTATGGATACCTTTGGTGTCCTTTCCCTCATCAGATCCCCTTCAAAATAATCGCCAAACCTTTCAAATCTTCCAAATGGCAGCAGCTCCACCCTTCCTGTATAGGAAAGCCCCCCGTCTGTGGCTACAATATTCCTTCCTTCGCCTGAGCTGATGGCTCCCCGCAGCCCAAAATAAAAATTTTTGAAAAGACGATCGGAATAGGTGGCTTGAATACCAAAATCCCTATCCACATTAAGGGTAGCATTTACGATACTTCTATCTACAAACTGCAAATCACCTGAGCTGTTCACCCTTTGCCGATTACCCGGCAGTTTGGTTTGTCCCATCCCCAATATTAGCTTTGGACTCACCCTGTAAAAAATCATGGCATCCCTTATCACGTTGGGAAATTTGCTATTATCCCAATCCATATCCCCACGGGAAAAGGAGAGCTGGATCACATAACTCAGTCTAGGGGTATAAACAAAACCATCAAACCGTAATCTGAGTCTTCTTACCCTTGCCTCTATCTGAGTGCTTTCATCATCTGCAAAAGTAAACCCTACCCTATTTTGCATTCTAAACCTGATGTTCATTAAGAACAGGCTATCTGGGGACATGATCCCTAATCCTTGCCCAAAAGTAAAATAAGGAACCTGCGAAAAGGCAAGCGGGATGGCTTGCATGATCTGGGTGGTATCATTCTCTTCTTTAGGATCCACTACTATCTGAGCCAATAAACCTGAAGAAAATAGACAAAAACAACACAATAGAAAAAGAGACTTTTTTACATCAAGTAAAGCTATGATCATATGTAAGGTAGGTTAGTATAAAAGTAAGCCACTAAATTAAGAAAGTTATGCTTTTTAATGGCTAGAACAAACCCAAAGTTTTGAAATTAAAGCCAATGACTGATGGAATGAAAATTAGGATTAGCTTTTTGCATTAAATAATTATCAGGTCGAACAGGGTCATCCGTCTGACTCCATCAGTTCTAGTTCCTCGATTCTTTTCAGGGTCTTTTTGTTCGAACCTGGCCTTTTGTCCCCATTTAAAATTGCTAATGACAATTCCGGATTTCACTATTTCTTGAAGTTCTTCCCTCCAAAATTCTTTTTCTTTCCCAAGGTCTTTGGCACAAAGACCTTTACCTTATCCAAACCTTTCCGGGTAATGACTTATAAAGCCGACATTATCAATACCCAATTTCATAAAATGCTGCCGAAGACCAATAATATTCTTCGGGTGTATGAGAAAGGTCCCCTCTTTCAGCTAATGGATTATTATGGAAATTATAAAGAAGGTCTGTGAGACCTCGGAGGGATACAAACTCAAAATTGCTAATTACAATTCCGGATTTCACTATCTTTTAAAGTTCTTCTCCCAAAATTCTTTTTCTACTTCCGGGATGCATCCCGTTTGATGAT
The DNA here is from genome assembly GCA_001683905.1 of Marivirga sp. ANT-B6. GTDB lineage: Bacteria > Bacteroidota > Bacteroidia > Cytophagales > Cyclobacteriaceae > ANT-B6. Next base: position 4,656 of record LXQK01000242.1, on the reverse strand, counting down.
GGGGCCAAAGAATATACTGTTCATCAGCAGCTTGTTGGTGCCATACCAGAAGCCACGAAATGCAGGGTTGTCGGTCAGGGAGATGATTCTTCCTGAACCTATTGCGCTAACTGTTATGGCAGCCGTGTTTTTGAGTTTTTCCAGATTCTCATTTGAAATATAGCCACTCAACAGCGGATTGTCAGTATACACCAGTGGATCGGCATAGGCATTCTTGGAGCGCTCGAGAAATAATGTATTACTTCTGAAAACAGGCAGTTGCGCCTGGTTATACCCGTAACCTAAAGGATGGGAAAGGTCCAGCGCAGCCTGGAATATGGCTCCTCCTATCACCTGGGCACCTTTGATGTTGTCCAGGTCGGCATAGTTTGCCGTGTTGTGGGTAGTGTCAGGTTCAGTTTTTTTAAACCTCAGGCTGCCCATGTTATTGTCGGAAAGCCATCTGCTGGCCTTTTGCATGGCTACAACCACACCTCCAGTGCCAATCCATTGCCTTAGCTTTTCCTTGCCACCACCCGTAATATTTCCATAATTGCCATCAGGCATCAATATTGTGTTGTACCGGCTCAGGTTAATCTTGTTAAAACTTTCGAGAGAAACAAGGCTGATGTTCATGTCGTATCGCTGATCTAACAAATGCCAGATTTCACCTGCATTGTAGCTATTGATGCCATCGCCGATTAGCAGCATGATTTCCGGCTTTCGCAGGTTCTCAAAACTCGGACTTCCAAGGCTTATACTTTCTGATCCAAGACCAGTTTGAAAGGCATACACATCGATACCATCCTTTGCTGCTATATCCTGCATTAGTGCTGCGATTTCCTGCGGTTGCAAGGGCTGGTTGGCCACAGGAATCAAAATACTGCCATAATTAAATCTCTTACCATGAGCATTTGTGAAAGGACTTGTGGCTACACTTACGCGAAGGTTTTTGGCTAATAAAAAGTCGAGGGCGCGTGGGGCGTAATATCCATCCCATTCGACGGCATAGGCATAGCTGCTTTCACCACCAATGACTTCACCTGCCGGAAATAAAATGTCTTCTACCCGTGACGTCCGTAAAGCGTTAAAACTTTTTGCATTCAATCCCTCAAATGTCAGGTTAAATGCAAGTGGAAAGGTCCAGGCAGAAATATCGTAAAACAGGCTGTCCTGAAAAGAGGTTCTTTTTTCGAACATCGCTTTGATCAATCTGTACTGCGGCTGCGATGCCGGCACCACATACACATGCCCTGGGTCATGCGAAACGCCATTTATGGTAACTTTTTCCTTGGGCTGAAACATGTCGATCTGATGGAGCTTCAATATCTCTGCCAGGTGAAAAACCCTGGCTTTGTCAGCGACATCACCAAAAATGTATGCTTTCACGGGGTCAGCTGCTGCTTCTGTCAAGGCGGAGCTGTAAAAGTTTTGCTGGTGGGCCAACAGCTCGTCTTTCATGGCCCCGGCTGCTTTGAGCGTAGAGAAGGAGGTGGCTACCTGGTTTCTAATGGTAAATGGGAACGTCAGCTCTCCATGAATACTCTCCTGCGCATGCCCCCGTGAACTTGCCTGTTCAAAAAGGATGCCTATGCCGCCATTAATATCGGGGAACGTGGAGCCTTTGCCATAGAAGAAATCGTCATAATCTTCTTCCGTGTAGTATAATGAGCCAATCTGATCTAAAGCCGCTGCATGAAACGTGGCTATTTTTTGCGTGAGTTCAAAAGTTCTGGCGGGCGTCAGGGGGTGGTTGCGGGATGGTACGCCAGGCTGGAAAAAGAAGGTAGAATTGGTGCCCATCTCATGATGATCTGTGAGTACATTAGGCTTCCATGCATGAAATTGTTTTAACCTGCCTTTCGACTCAGGCAGTTGTACCGGCATCCAGTCGCGGTTCAGGTCAAACCAATAATGGTTTGTCCTGCCTCTCGGCCACGCTTCATCGTGTTCTCGCGTATAAGGATCCGCCGAAACATTTTTCGATTTATGGCTGTTTACCCAACTTGCAAACCTACTGAGCCCGTCGGGATTGATGGAGGGGTCTAATAAGATAACGGTCTCACGGAGGGTTTTCTCCATTTCCGGGCCTTGTGCTGCGGCAAGATGGTAAGCTACCAACAAGGAAGCATTGCTTCCACTTGGTTCATTACCATGCACGCTGTATCCCATCCACACCACCACGGGCATATTTTGAATATCTACCGACCTGGATTTTTCTGGATCAGAGAGCTTCAGATGCTCAGCCTGGATTTGAGCGATGTTGGCAAGGTTATCCGGCGATGTTATTGTCAGGAGATACAGAGGCCTGTTTTCAAATGTTCTCGCGTATTCGGCGATGGAGATTCGGTTAGATGCTGCGGCCAAAACCTTCATATACTGGATGAGCTGATCATGGCTTACATGCCACTCTCCCACCTGGTAGCCGAGGAATGATTCCGGCGTCGGAATGGTAGGATCGTAGGACGCATCGTCGGGTAGATAATACGATAAGGGAAGTTGTGCTACTATAGGAAGCGATACCATACAGAAAAGAAAAAACAGCACAAGCGTGCAAAACGTCCTTCCTTTTTTAAAACTTATATTAACCTGATTCATACTGTTTTTTTACCTGCGTAAAGATTTTTGAAATTCTATTATACTACATTTTTTTATAGATATTATTTTTATTTTAAAATTATTCTTAAACTACATAACCAAGTTGTAAATTATTTTTGACGGCTTATTTTTTCCTTTCCATATGATCAATGAGATAAAACTACCTCCCTATTTAAAGTATATCAGCGTTATGTTCGGTATCGTACTTTTCTTTTTTATTTTAATCATAGGAAAGGGCTTGCTTATACCCGTCGCTATCGCTTTCTTACTGGCGTTGCTACTCCACCCGGTATGCACCAGGCTCGAGCGGCTAAAGCTTCCACGTGGTGCTGCCGTGATGATATCTATCGTACTGGTTTTTACAATCCTGGGTACGATGTTCTACTTTATGAGCTCTCAGATAGCCAATATAGCAGAAGACCTGAAAGATATAGATAAACGGATAGGCCAGCTTGTATCGGGTATCCAACTTTATCTGGCCAATCAGTTCGGGATAACAGAAGCTGACCAGGCGCGCTACATCGCCGATTCATTAAATTCAGTATTGGAAAATTCAACCTTATACCTAACCTCTACGCTGGCAGCTACAGCAGGGTTTTTCGCCAATTTCGTGGTGGTGCTGCTCACCTTGTTTTTT
>LXQK01000242.1:0-1302 GCA_001683905.1 Marivirga sp. ANT-B6 | reverse complement strand
GATCGTCAACAATAGCCGCCATGAAAAGCTTAACAAAATAACGGCGAAGGTAGAAGTGGTGGCGCAGGATTATATTACCGGATTGTTCATGGTAATGGCCATCGTCGGCGCCCTGAATTCGATCGGCTTGTTTATTTTAGGAATAAAATACGCGTTATTTTTTGGCCTGCTAGCCTCTATTCTTACCATCATCCCCTATATCGGGATCTTCATCGGCTCCTTATTGCCGATGGCTTTTGCGCTGGTCACAAAAGATTCGGCCTGGTATGCCGTGGGTGTCGCTGCTTTCTTTTGGGTTGTTCAGTTTCTGGAAGGCAATTTTATCACGCCCAATATTATAGGCAATAAAGTAAGCATCAATCCTTTTGCCGCTATTCTAGCATTATTTATCGGTGCTGAAGTCTGGGGTGCGGCAGGGATGATTCTCTTTATCCCGTTTTTGGCGATATTGAAAGTACTGTTTGATGCTGTCGAGCCACTGCAACCATTTGGGTTTTTGATAGGCGACCCGCATGCTTCTGATAAAAAATATGTATTTAAAGCTATTCGCATAAGGAAAAAAAAACAGGAACAGTAATTACAGCAGTTGAACCCGATGTCCAGGGCTTGTGAAAATGCACTTCGAAATTTTAGCAGTATTGCGCTAAAGAAATTGGTTATGTATATTACATGATCTAAATATTAAGCCCCACAAACAGATAGAGCTGAAAACAAAGTTTTAATTTTTTCGTACTGGCGTCCGGTAAAAATATTGGATTAGATTTAGTCTCTTAGAAAAGTTATATTGGCAGCATTAAAAAAAAGAGGAAGGCTCACAATTCGACCCGCTTGCCGATACTGAAATATAATGGGCAAAAGCACCTGGATGCTCAGGAATGGAACGCGCTGGTCGATGCAGGTGATTTCAACCCCCCTGAGCGCACTACCTTTGTGGGTAATTCGTTTCGTGGGGCAGGCAATTGGGTGTTGTTGCAGTACTTTAAGAAAACCGGGCTGGAGCAACAGTTAAAAGAAAAGCTGGGCAAATAAACTGCTACCGCCATCAAAGACATGATAACCTTGCAGATATTGGACACCAACAGCAAGCTGTCGTATGTGAAGAAAAGAGAAACCACCCTAAACTATCTCCTGGATGGAAAACACACCTATGGTGAGGACGTGTTTTACCGTGCCCTGGATAAATTAGAAGGGCAATTTGAAAACATACGGGACTCATTGAACGCAAGCCATCCCCATTCGGGCAGGCTGTTGCTTTATGATTTGAGCAATAGTTATTTTAGTGGCAGCAAGGCGGAGTTGGGC
>LXQK01000241.1 GCA_001683905.1 Marivirga sp. ANT-B6 | reverse complement strand
TGGAGGTTGAGTTTGAAGAACTATATCACCAACTCGCTGAAAATATTACAGAAGTATTCTTCATCAGAAGTCTGTCATCGCAGCATTTTATTTATATAAGCCCGGCATTTGAGGAAATATGGGGCTTTTCTTCTCAGAGACTGCTTGATAATCCAGCTATGTGGAGAAATGTCATTCACCCTGAAGATGAAGATAGAGTGCTATACCCCACAATTGCAATGGGGCGACATCAGGAGTTCCGAATTGTAAGACCTGATGGAGACATCCGATGGATCAGAGAACGGAGCTTCCCCGTACCCGACAAAAAAGGAAATATCTACCGCGTGGCAGGAATAGCTGAAGATATTACGGAGAAGAAGCGGGTTGAAATACGAAGCCATTTGCAGGAGCAACTAATTTTGCAGATCAATGAAAATGTAAACGAGGGGATATATCGGAGTAAAGCAAACGAAGGTATTATTTATGCCAATAAGGCTTTTGCGCGGCTTTTTGGCTACGACTCCGTCGATGAAATAATTCATGCACCCTTGGAAGAAATTAATAGCTTATATGTTAAGGAGGGCACCCGGTCGTGGTTGTTAGATTCGGTGCGGAAGCATGGTTCGATCAGTAACAAGGAAATCCTGTATCGCAAAAAAGATGGGTCTTCCTTTTGGGGACTGGAGAGTTCTACCATGAGTAAGGACAAATATGGTGAAACATACATAGATGGCACCATCATAGATATTACGGAAAAGAAGGAGTCTGAGGAACTGCTCAGGTTGAAGAATGAGGAACTAGAAAAGATCAATCAGGAGCTTGATCGGTTTATTTACAGTGCATCGCATGACTTGCGTGCACCGTTAAGCTCTTTGTTGGGGCTAATTAGTCTGGCGGCAATAGAAGATAAAAAGCAGCAATACGGTCACTTTTTCGATCTAATGCGGACGAGTGTCAACCGGATGGACCATTTCATCAAAGATATCGTAGACTATTCGAAGAACTCTCGTCTTGAGTTGCAGATTGAAAAGACAGACGTGAGGGAAATGACCAATAAGATTTTTTCGTCTCTGAATTTTATGCCCGGCGCAATTAATATAGAGCCAATGGTCTTTATCGATCAACAGACTGAACTGTTTACCGATAGTACCCGGTTGAATATCGTATTAAACAACGTCATCGCCAATGCCTTCAAATACCATGACCTAAGGCAGGAAACTCCTTTTGTTGAGGTAAATGCCGCTGTAAATTCTAAGGAGGCAACTATCGTCATCAAGGACAACGGCAAGGGAATTGATCCGAGATATATCGATTCTATCTTTAATATGTTTTTTAGAGCAACCGAGGAATCGAAAGGTTCAGGTCTTGGACTGTACATTGTGAAAGAGGCAGTCAAGAAACTAGAGGGAGAAATCACAGTAGAAAGCCAGCCTAGAGTAGGGACTACTTTTACCATCTCTATTCCTAATCATCTAAAGGCTGTTTCTAAAGAAGTTGAAAAAGTGTAATTTTGAAGTGGAAAGGAATATTAATTTAAGGCATAATTGTTTTCTGACAAAATGAAAGTAAACTAAATGGTTTAATCTATTTTTACAAGTAATTGGTTGGAGATATATCTTGATATTTGGGTTCTGGAAACTATCTCTACTGAAGTATCGTTATATATAAAGCGATTTATTATTTCTTTCAAAACCAACAAGGCATGATCAGAAAAAAATCAATCTATATCTTTTTTATTTCTCTATTGGCAATGGTTACTTTTCATTCTCAGGCCAATAATGGAGGCTCCAAAAATGGCGTTCTGGTAGCAGAAGTTATAACTATAGCTGATAAAGAAGCCGATGAAAAAGCCGCCGAGCTTTATCTTCAGTCCGTTTATAATGAAATTGGCTGCGTTACCGAGAAACCATCTTACGGTATTTTTAGAAAGGCGATGATTGGCTTTTATAATCTGCGTAAAGAGGATAAGCTCAATCCCCTGCAAGACATCCTGACCATCGTGGACTTCAGCCTTTCTTCTAATAAGGAGCGATTGTGGGTGATAGACCTCAAGCAACAAAAGGTGCTTTTTCATACGCTGGTAGCCCATGGCAAAAATACAGGAAACGAATTTGCGGCCAAGTTTTCTGATACGCCCGATTCGTTTATGAGTAGTATTGGTTTTTATGTTACTGGTGAGACGTATTTTGGTAAGCACGGTTTATCATTACGCCTGGACGGGATGGAGAAAAACTACAACGCTAATGCGCGGGAGAGAGCAGTAGTTATGCATGGTGCCGATTATGTAAGCAAGGACTTTATTAAACAGGCGGGTAGGTTAGGTCGTAGTTTAGGTTGCCCGGCAGTGCCAGTGGCCTTGCATAAAGATATCATCGGAGCGCTTGCCAATAAAACATGTTTGTTCATCTATCATCCCAATAAGCAATATGATGTTGATTCCTCCCTTAAAGATGAAACCGTTCTTCTGAAGTTTATTTAGAATTTAACGCATATTGAGAAGCGCCTTATATTTTTCGAAATGTAAGGTGCTTACTTTACAACGTTTAACAATCCAGTCACTGTTTCAGGGCTTTTAATCACAATATCTTAATATTGACTTCGAGTAAATTTCCTGACTTTTTGATATCTTTCCCGAAATTCCTGCTATTACAGGTTCGGACATTAACCCTCTGGTGTGAAATCAAATCGTATAATACTCTCCCTCATCCTCTTCCTTACTATGCACCAATCCTGTAATGATAAACAACAGCTGGATATCCAGGGGCATCGTGGTGCCCGAGGATTAATGCCCGAAAATTCAATTCCTTCATTTATAAGCGCACTTGATCTAGGTGTTACTACTTTGGAAATGGATGTAGTGATCAGCAAAGATGGAAAAGTAGTGGTATCACATGATCCTTATCTTTCAAGTTCAATTTGTGTAGATCGCCTGGGAAATAGGATTTCTCCAAAGGAAGAAACGACATTCAACCTCTATCGAATGGATTATGCTGAAATCACTAACTTCGACTGTGGCTCGATAGGCAACAGTAGATTTCCTAGTCAAAAAAAAATAGCAGTGAATAAACCATTGCTCACCGACGTAATTGAGACAGTAGAGGCATATATTGCGGAAAATAACCTTCCGAAGGTAAGGTATAATATTGAACTAAAGTCGTCTGTTGCCGGTGATGAGGTATTCCACCCTTCGCCTGCTAATTTTTCATATCTGGTTTACCAGGTGGTCGACGAGCGGCTTGCTGTGGAGCGTGTGACCATCCAGTCCTTCGACGAGAGAATCTTGAAGTTTTGGCATCAAAATTACCCCGCGTATGAACTTGCCATCCTGGTAGAGGACAAAAGAGATCCTCATGCTGTTATCGCTTCTCTTGGTTTTCGACCGGAAATTTATAGCCCTTCATATGATTTGCTTACAGAGGCAATTATCTCTGAACTGCATGATAAAGGCATGAAGGTAATTCCGTGGACCATCAATGAAAGAGAAGATATGGAACAAATGGTGGCCTGGAAGGTAGATGGCATTATTACAGATTACCCCGACCGCGCTATTGGATTATAGCTATTGACAAGGCGAGTTTACTGACATTCTTGTTTTCCCATGTCAATATAACCGCTATTGCCTTGCCTAAAATTTTATTGTTTCAAATAAGGTAGTATTTTTGATGCTATAATTTGAGGCATGAAATTAATTGAAGTAAAGGATAAAAGTAGTCGAAAGGCATTTCTCGAATTTCCTGTGAAATTATACAAGCAGGAAAGAAACTGGATCAGGCCACTTGACAAGGACATCGAGAGCGTTTTTGATCCGAAGCAGAACAAGTATTTCAGGCACGGCGATGCTATTCGGTGGGTGTTGGAAGACGAAAGTGGAGAAATTGTTGGAAGGGTTGCTGCTTTTGTGGATAGGAAGACAATGAAAAAAGGTGTAAAAGCCGGAGGCATGGGGTTCTTCGAATGTATCGACGATGAAAAAGCGGCCCATATCCTCTTCGACGCATGCCGGCAATGGCTCGAGAAGCATGACGCCGAAGGCATGGATGGGCCGATTAACTTCGGTGACCGTGACAGATGGTGGGGTTTATTGGTAGATGGTTATACAGAACCAAACTATTGCATGCCTTATCATTTTCCCTATTATCAGCAACTATTTGAAAATGCCGGGTTCCAGTTATACTTTAAACAATATACCTACGCGCGAAGGACGAAAGAAGGCGGGCTTCTGGAGAAGGTGCAGGACAAAGCAGATAGGATTTCCAGAAATCCTGCCTATTCCTTTAAACACATCGAAAAGAAACACCTCGAACGCTACGGCGAAGATTTTCGCACGATCTACAATAAGGCGTGGGTAAAACATGCCGGTGTGGGAGGAATGTCCAAGGTACAGGCCATGTCGACCATGAACAAATTGCGGCCCGTTCTAGACGAAAAAATTGTTTGGTTTGCGTACTTTAACGATGAGCCTGTAGGGTTTTTTATCAACCTGCCTGAGCTAAATCAAATCTTTAAACACCTTAATGGCAAATTCGACCTTTGGGCAAAGCTCAAATTTCTGTACCATAAATGGACGGGAAGCTGCAGGAAAATGTTTGGCGTAGCGTTTGGGATTGTGCCAGAGCATCAGGGAAAAGGGCTGGAAGGCGCATTGGTCGTTGCTTCTACAAGCTACGTCTGGTCTAAAGAGTCTCCTTATGAAGATTTTGAAATGAATTGGATTGGAGATTTCAATCCTAAAATGATGCGTGTAGCAGAAGATGTAGGGGGGCGGATTTTTAAAACCCACCATACCTACAGAAAATTATTCGATCCAACCAAGCCTTTTGCCCGGGCTCCAATTATTGAATAGCGCTGGTTAAAGTAGTAGTCATCTTTCAAATATAATAGTTTAAATAATCATAAAAACAGGAGGTAAGTCCTTCGCAGAATTAGGCGTTATGAAGAAAAAATATGATGTGTTTGGCATAGGAAATGCCCTTGTAGATATTGTAACAGAGGTAGATGAAGATTTTTTAAAGAAGTTCGAGGTGGAAAAGGGTTTGATGACGCTAGTCGATGAAGAACGACAGCAGCAGCTCATGAGCGGGATACATCTACCCGGTAGCATTATGAAATGCGGAGGATCCGCAGCAAACACCATCATTAGTGTTAGCCAGTTTGGCGGCAAGAGCTTTTATTCCTGCAAGGTAGCCAAAGATGAACTTGGCGCATTCTACCTTAAGGACCTCGGAGAGAATATGGTGGATACAAATCTGACCTTCGACAAGGCAAAAGAAGGAATTACTGGAAGGTGTCTTGTCATGACTACACCTGATGCTGAGCGTACCATGAATACGTTTTTAGGTATCACGGCAGATTTTTCTGTCGATGAAATTGACGTAGAGGCCTTGAAAGCCTCAACCTGGTTGTATATAGAAGGATATCTCGTAACCAGTGAGCAAGGTAGGGAGGCCATGAAAACAGCGAAAAAAATTGCCGAAGCTAATGGCGTGAAGACTGCCCTTACTTTTTCAGATCCTAGCATGGTGAAATATTTCCGTAAGGAAATGGTGGAAGTAATTGACGGAAGCATAGACTTTATATTTTGCAATGAGAGCGAGGCCATGTTATATACAGAAACTAATGACCTGGCTGGTGCATTTGCAGGCTTAAAAAATACGGCTGCAGAGTTCGTAATCACCCGAAGCGCCAAGGGTGCCATGGTTTATGATGGGCATAGCACCATAGAAATAGCTCCGTTTCCCGTCAACGCCATAGATGCCAATGGTGCAGGTGATTTGTTTGCGGGTGCTTTTTTGTATGGCATTACAAACGGATTGAGTTATGCCGATGCCGGAAGGCTGGCCAGCAGGGCTTCATCGAAGGTTGTAGCACAATTTGGACCAAGGCTGACAGAGGAAGAGGCGAAAGCAGTATACCGCGAACTTTTTTAAGCGTAACAGCATGCTACCTATGGATGGACGAGGCATGGCCTGAACCTTTCAAAATTCTTGTTTTCCTTAATTGGCAAAATACTGCCTCCCCATCCACCGGTCTCTTTTTTCAGTGTTTTATACCATTTTTCGACAGTTGTTTCTCGGCTCTAAATTTTAACCGGTTGAGCTCGTGGTCGCATTTATCTTTCTGTTATTCTTGACCTTATGTCAGGCACTTCTAAAAGGGCAAACTTCATACCTTATTGCCTAATAGACAGCGTATTTCTGAACCTAACCATTTCTGTCGAGGGAAAATGCTTGAATTTAGCTTAAAGAAATTTATGCAAAGCTATGCAGTACCGTCTGAAACAATTTCCAAAAACATTATTCTCGTTGAACACTTATACCCCCAGTAAGCATAATTTATTGAATCCAATAACTAAATAAAAACATCTATTTTCATGACTTCCGTCATATATTCTGATGTTGGCCATCCCTAGATTTGCATAACAATCTGAACAAATCAAAGCCGAAAAGCCATGAAAACGATCAAGCTGGGTGGTTTGATTAAAACTGACAGTACAATGCAAGATACCGTGAATCTTATGTTGTAATAGCGGAATGGACTAACCGTCAACATGATAGATTTGGTTAAATTTAACGAAATCTAAACATTTCTATACTTTATAATTCAAAGGTAAAGTCCTGTTGAGAAAGATCCACGAGCCTATCTTTAAAAGCGCTTTCTCACTGTTATGGCCAATTACCTCAAAGAAAATGCTGGTGCTATCCTCGCCATAGCACATGCCAAACGCCCATTTATCGAAGCTCTTTTTAAGTAAACCCAATACACAGGAAATGTCTTTTCAGACGCAGATTCCATTGCTGATCTTCAATTTTAGATCATGATGCCGTCAACAGTTTCTACCATATGAGAGCGGCAAACGCTGGCTATCCACTACAAAACCGGCTCCCGCTCACGAACAGATATAAATAATATACGCTACCTATATAATGCATCTGTTTTGAGTCAGCGGGGGCCAGTTCCAAAGCACAGTTTTCTGACTCATCGGTGGGCAGTTTTTTTATTAACGTGTGATGTTACTTTTTCGGTTTTGACATCATTAAGTAAATAACTAACTTACTTCAAACTGTTTTAGAAAGCTTTAATTATGCAAAAAGCAACGTGGCATTTTATTTTATATATTGTTTTACTAACCCTTTGGAGTTGTGATGCCGGAAATGATTGGGAGAATGAAAGTGTAGTAGAAATCAATAAAGAAAGAGCAAGGGCAACGAGCATTCCCTTTTCGGATGAAGCAAGTGCTTTAACAGGAGACTTTGATTCGTCTGTTTTTCACCAATCTCTCAACGGGCTGTGGAAATTCAACCGGGTAGCGAAACCCGCTGACCGACCCCTTTACTTTTATGCCGATACGTTTGACATGAGTTCCTGGAAGCCTATTACTGTTCCTTCCAACTGGGAGTTGCAAGGTTACGGCATACCAATTTATACCAACTTTACTTACCCATTTCCTAAAAATCCTCCTTATATCAACCATAATGATAACCCGGTGGGTTCATATAAGACCACTTTTACGGTGCCCGGCCATTGGGAAAGCCGGCCGGTCTTTATACAGTTTGATGGTGTGAGTAGTGCGTTTTATATCTGGGTCAATGGCCAAAAAATTGGGTACAGCGAAGATAGCCGATCACCTGCTGAATTCAATATTACACCCTACCTCAAAAAAGGAGAAAATACCCTTGCCGTAGAAGTTTATCGTTGGAGCGATGGAAGCTATCTCGAAGACCAGGATTTCTGGCGGATGAGCGGCATTTTCAGGAACGTATTCCTCTATTCACCACATCAGGTTCACATCCGCGATTTTTTTGTTCATACTGAGTTGGATGATGCTTTAAACGATGCATCTCTTCAAATTGAGGTTGATATGAGGAATTTATCGCCCGAAGATGCGGTCGATTTTTCGATAGAAATGAAATTGTTTCATGGCACTAATGGCACTGACCCTATTTTGAGCCAGCAAGGAATATTCTCGCTGGATGCTGAAAATGAAAAACAGGTAAAGCTAGAGGCTCCTGTCGCTGCTCCAGATAAGTGGTCCGCTGAAACACCGAACCTATACACGGCTGTCTTGACGATGAAGAATGGACAGGGTGAAGTTATTGATATAAGAAGCTGTAAAGTAGGTTTCCGGAAAGTAGAAATCAAAGGGGGCCAACTCCTTGTAAACGGGAAAGCCATATACATCAAAGGGGTGAACCTGCACGAACATGACCCGGTATTGGGGCATGCCATTACAGAAGAAATTATGATAAAGGACATTATGTTGATGAAGCAAAATAACATTAATGCCGTGCGTACCAGCCATTACCCACATACCCCTAGATGGTATGCCTTGTGCGATCAATACGGGCTGTTTTTAGTAGACGAAGCCAATATCGAGTCGCATGGAATGGGATACGCAGCCGACGAGACCCTGGCAAACAAAAGAAGTTGGAAAAAAGCGCACATGGACCGGACGGAAAGGATGGTGGAAAGAGATAAAAACCATCCATCCGTTATCATCTGGTCGTTAGGAAATGAGGCAGGGAATGGAACGAATTTCGTAGCCACCAGTGAATGGATAAAGGAACGTGATCCCACCCGGCCAGTGCAATACCAGCAGGCAAAGGAGAAGCCATATACCGATATCGTATCTCCGATGTACCGAAGCATTGAGGAGGTAGTAGCCTATGCAGAAAAGGAGCAGACCCGGCCCTATATCATGTGTGAATATGCACACGCCATGGGCAATAGCGTTGGAAATTTAAAAGAGTATTGGGACGTATTTGAGAAATATAAGCACCTCCAGGGTGGCTTTATTTGGGATTGGGTAGACCAGGGCCTGAAAAAGCAAGCACCGGACGGCACTTTTTTCTTTGCCTATGGTGGTGACTTTGGGGATACTCCCAATGACAGTAGTTTTTGTATCAATGGTATTGTAAATCCCGATAGAAATCCCAACCCTTCATTACATGAAGTGAAAAAGGTATATCAATATATAAAGATATACCCTGTGGATCTTGCACAAGGCAAGCTAAAAGTAAAAAACGTTTACGATTTTGTTTCCTTAGATTTTCTAAATGTGCATTGGCAGCTAAGTGCTAACGGCGAGGAAGTCTTTGATGGGGAGCTCCCAATGATGACTTTGGCGCCTGGGGTGGAGGACATTATACAGTTGCCCGTTGATAACCTTGAGAAACAACCTGGAACCGAATACCATGTAAAACTTATCTTTTCGTTGCGGGAAGATATGCCTTGGGCTACAAAGGGCCATATCGTTGCCTGGGAGCAATTTCAGCTTCCCGGCATCAAACCAAAGGAAGCAGTTTTAGCACCAATAGCGACCGGGCGACTTGCATTTAACACCACTGATGAAGATTATATTATTTCAGGAAAAACCTTTGCTTATAAAGTCAGCCGGCAATTGGGTGCCTTGGTATTTAACACCACTGATGAAGATTATATTATTTCAGGAAAAACCTTTGCTTATAAAGTCAGCCGGCAATTGGGTGCCTTGGTATCGTACCAACTGATGGGGCAAGAGTTGCTGCTATCTCCCCTTGTACCCAATTTCTGGCGTGTCCCTACCGATAATGACCTCGGCAACAAAATGCCTGTAAGACTGGATGCATGGAAAAAGTCTGCACCAGAACGTAAGTTGGAAAGCTTAACTGCAGAATCTTTGGCCGACGGGTCGATACATCTTAAAGCGGCATATAAGCTAGGATCCAAAACAGCGACTTATAAAAATCTGTATAAATTCCTGCCCGATGGCGATATTACAATTGATGTAGAACTCCATGTTGCTGACAGTATGCCAGAAATTCCAAGGATAGGCATGCAGATGGTGCTTGCCGGATCTTATGACCAGTTAAAGTGGTTTGGAAGAGGCCCGCATGAAACCTACTGGGATAGGAAAACAGGTGCGGCTGTTGGTGTTTACCATGGAACTGTGCTGGAAAACATCAGCACTTACATCAAGCCACAGGAAAACGGTAATAAAACTGATGTTCGTTGGGTATCACTGACCAATGTAGAAGGACTAGGTATCAAGGCAAAAGGAGCACCGCTGTTAAATGTGAGTGCCTGGCCATATACGATGGAAAATCTGCAGAAGGCGCTACACACCTATGAGTTGCCCTTCGAGGATATGGTAACCGTAAACCTTGACCTACAGCAAACAGGAGTCGGAGGCGACAACAGCTGGGGCAAGAAAGCACATCCGCAATATTTGCTTACAGAAAAAAATTATAGCTATAGCTTTACTTTATCGCCAGTTTATAAGGGGAACAGTATGAAGGCTCCTAACATTTCACTGGCCAAAAAAGGCGTAAAACTATAACCGCGGCTCAGTGTATTAGTGTCTTGCGCCGGCAATGATGTGGAAAAGATGCAATACCGGTGGAAAGATGGCCTCCATAGATTCTGCTGCGCCCCTTGTGGAGCCAGGCATGGCAATCACCAGGGTGTTGCCTATCAGGCCGGCTACGCTGCGCGATAGCATGGCATAAGGAGTCCGCTGCTGCCCATAGCTGCGGATAGCTTCTACAATGCCGGGTATTTCCTTTTCCAGCAGCGGGCGGACAGCCTCTGGCGTCACGTCCCTTCTTGATAGACCGGTACCGCCAGTGATCAGTACCATATTACAGCCTGCATTACAAAACTCCTTTACTTTCTTTTGTATCTCCGCTATTTCATCGGGAATGATTACGTAAGAAAAGAGGGACACATGGCTTTTGTTCAGCACATCAATGATCGCTTTGCCGGCTTTATCTTCTTTCTTCCCTCCTGAAATGGTATCAGAGCAAACGATGACGCCAGCAGTAAGCCCTTTTGGAAAGTTATCCTTATAATCCGATTTACCACCCCTTTTCTCTAACAGCTTTATGTTTTTGATTTCTATGCCTTTATCGATAGGTTTTAACATATCATAAATGGTAAGTGCCACTACCGACGCTGCATGCATAGCTTCTACCTCTACACCTGTTTTGTATATGGTGTGGACCTCTACCTCAATTAATAGATCCAGCCCATCGATTTGGTACCGGACTGCCGTAAATTCAATCGGGAGTGGGTGGCAGTCAGGGATCATGTCACTGGTGCGTTTTGCCGCAAAAAGCCCTGCTGTTTTAGCCATTTCAAATACGTCGCCCTTTGGAACTTTCTTTTGCTCAATGGCATCGATTGTATCTTGTACACTTACACTTACAGTGGCTTGTGCAGTGGCTTTGCGAAATGTGCTGTTTTTATGGGTAATATTGATCATAGGTTCGTGTTAGCAAAGATTTTGTTGCAATATATTTGTCTCTACGCTAGGTGTTTACCTTCCAGGTAAAGGAGTCGTCTTCAAAGATTTCCATACCCCAGATCGGTACTTCTTTTTTGATTTTCTCCACAATCTCGTTGCAGGCATCTATAGCATCTTTCCGATGTTCCGAAGAGGTAAAGACAAACAAACATATTTCACCTGTCTCAACCCTGCCCAGACTGTGATAAATATGCATGCATGTAAGCTGGTATTTGCTAAAAGCATCTTCACGTATCTTTCCCAGAGCCTCCTCTGCCATGTCGGTATACGCAGTATATTCTATGGCTTTTACTTCTTTTTCGTCTATGATATCGTTGCGCACCTGGCCCAGGAAAATGCTATGGGCACCAATACCGGTTTTGGTGCTGTGTTTCGCTATGGATTCTCCTATAAAATTGGCTGGAATAGCACCCACTTTAAAGGAGTTTCTGACTTTCTTATTTTTCATGAGGCTTTCATTTAGTTTTTAGAAGTTCGACCATCCCCCCTTTAACTGACATTATTTTTTTATGTTGAAATTTTTGAAGCGTTATGCCTGCTGCTCTTCTACTACGCAAGCCCGACTGGCATATAAAAACAATGTTTTCTTTATGCTTTAGCTCATGCATGCGATCGCTTAATGAAGGTAACGGTATGGAATGGAATGGGTGGTCCAACAGCTTAGGCATTTCGTCTTCATGGCGCACATCCACGATGGTGACGGCCTCGTGTAGCACCAGATCTCGGAAGTCTTGCGAGCTAATCTCCAAAATATCATCTTGTTCTATGTTACAAAAAGCCCCATAATCCATCAGCTTAAACGCTGCTTCACTTTGTGGCATCAGCGCGTGCCTATGCTCCTGAGGTTGTATTTGAAAAGTTTCAAAAGCATTAAACAATGCATTAAACGTAAGTACCTGATGCATCAAAGGCTCGCCCAAACCGGTTATGATTTTGATAGCTTCATTCGCTTGCAATGTACCCATAATACCGGCTAACACCCCCAGGACACCTGCTTCGGCACAATTAGGTATTTCACCCTGGCCCGGTGGAGCTGGAAATAAGTCCCGATAGTTGATGGTGAGGCCAGTTGTCGGATGGGGAACGTTGAATACGGCAAGTTGCCCTTCAAAACGGTAAATCGAGGCGTGCACAAGAGGCTTACCCAGTAAAGCAGTGCCATCGTTGGCAAGATACCGTGTAGGGAAATTATCTGACCCGTCGATAATTACATCATAGCCAGCTAAGATCTCCAATGCATTTGAAGAATCCAGGCGCATATCGAATGCTTCAATAGCGATATTCGGATTCAAATTTCTCATGCATCGTGCTGCTACATCCGCTTTGGCTTTGCCGATATCGCCCTCGTGGTAAAGCACTTGCCTGTGTAGGTTGGACATCGTGACTACATCGAAGTCTGCAATCCCCAGCTTTCCGACACCTGCTGCTGCCAGATAAGGCAAAGCAGAACAGCCAAGGCCACCGGCACCAATCATCAGCACGCTTGCTTTTTGTAATAGTTCCTGCTTCTCTCGGCCAAAGCCAGGGAGACGCATTTGGCGGTCGTATCGTGTTGTTGGGGCTTCCATTTAATACTATCCTCCTGCGTAGGGTGGTAAAAGGGCTATCTCCGCATCTTCACTAAGGGCGGTTTCCCCGTGCATAATTTTTTTATCTACGGCTATCTGGTACTGCATCCCTTTCAGTAAAGGGTACATTTCCTCCAGTTTTTCTTTCAATACTTTCGTATCTGGGATATCCTGCCAGCGAAGTTCCTTAGCGGATACGATTTCTGTAATTTTTCCAAAAGTTATTATTTTCACTTCCATTTGATCGTATATTTTAATGCCTGATCATACGCTTCCGGCGTGTTGATATTTTCAAACTGGTGTACGAAGTCCATACCGCTACTTTCCATGGCAATCAATTGATGGTCGGAGGCACTAATGAAAGACATCATTTTCAATTGATTGGCTTTAATTTTTTCTTCTATCAAGCCAACACAAGCCTGGGTATAAATACCACACAATGGCTGCATTTTCCCACCTATTGTTGGAATCGTGACGTCAGCATTGACGGCACGATCTATCAGATAATTTACGATTTCATACCCTAGGAAGGGCATATCACAACCTACAACAAAGTTGTAGTGCGTTCCAGAATCTTTTAAGGCGGAATAAATGCCTCCGATCGGCCCCAGCCCTTTATAGATGTCGGGAATACATCGGAAGCCGAATTGAGCATAATCAGACTTGTTGGCTACAATAACTACCTCGTCAGCACAGCGCTTTACCTGGTCAAGTACATGATTAATCATCCTTTTTTGACCCAATTTCAACATGCCTTTATCCTCACCCATCCTTGCACTTTTACCTCCGGCCAATATATAAGCATTGATATGCGCTGTTGTTTTGTTCATGTAAAGAGTAGCTTTAAGGCGGCAATCAATAAAACCACTGCCAAAATTCGCTTTAGCAAGGCACTGCTAAAGTAGCTAGCCCCAAAATATGAACCTAATAAACCTCCTGCAAATGCATCGACGACCAAAAGATAAATTTCTTGCCCGAGAGGAATGCCTGTAGTCGCAGCGCCCGCAAGGCGTCTGCCGCAAATGCGGGTGGAACAAAATATAGTTTTTTAGAAAGAATAGATAATCATAGCTATGGGAGGTAAAAGTATTTATAAGTTAATTTACGATCAACCTTTCTGTTGAAGGCGAACTTTCCCTGTTCAGATATTTAACCATGTATATACCCTTCGGAATGTTTCTGATATCCAGCCAGGTATTCCCAGTAATGGAAAATTCTTTAACGATCTGTCCATTTCCATTGATAAGCATTAGCGTTAAATCTCTATATTCTTTATCTTCGATATGTATAAACACATAATCTGATCCCGGATTAGGATGTATACTTAATGATTTCACCGGCTTTGAAGTTTTATATGGAACTTCTAGAATTCCTGAATAATTAAAAGTTCCGTTGTAATCAACCTGCTTTAACCTGTAAAAAATCTTTTGAACATGTTTCGGAAGCATCTTGTCGTCAAAAGTATAATTCAGAATTTTACCGCTGGTACCACTTCCTTTTACACTTCCAATTTTAAACCAATGAAGAGCATCGTGAGATCTTTCGACATCAAAAAAGTCATTATTTCTTTCTGAAGCTGTGCTCCATTGTAGTTCAAGGTGATTATTATTTCTTAATACAGCTTTGAAATTTAAAAATACAACAGGTAGTGACAAGATATTAAATTCCACCGCTGCAGTTGATGCATCATTAAATGCTATAGTCAGGGTTTTGTTGGTAATGTCATAATTCCATGATGAAATCTTATTGCCTGAAATTGAATAAACTTCATGATCAAATTGCATCTTTAGCAGTGCTGCCTTATTGGTTTGTATGGTAAATAAATTTTCATCAGTTTTTCTCCAGTAAAGGTTGATGTTGTTATCTGAAACTACCAGTTCTTCCTCATTACGGATAAATCTGCTTCCATTCGTAAAATAGTATTCAACAAGCTGCCCTGTTTTCGTTTCAGAAATATATAAAGTAGCTGCATCGCTCTCTATATCATATTGAAGCTCAGTTTCAGTCTCTGAAAATTTTACAGTTTCTGTCGCTGTTCTTGAAAATGTAAAATCATTAAAATCTTCATCCCGTATGCTAATGGCAGCAGAAGAGCCTGATATAATTTTCGATGATATATTTTCCTGAATGTAAGGAGCTAACAAAGAGAGAAAGGCAGTATTATTAACATTGTTTTTTGAGAATACCATTGTGGTATGATCTTCTGTTCGATTATAGCCCAATTCATGCTGATCTTGTCGTGTCTGAAAGCTGCTGATGCCATTTTCTGCCGTTACCTGAGCCAAAAGAGTAACTCCATTTTTTAAATAATGTCCTTTTTGTTCATTTGTATTTTTTATAAATGTCCCTGTTGTACTTGTACCATTTTCTAATCCATAACCGTGAAGTTGCCACTGATAATCTGAAGGGGAAGAAGATGAAAGTGAATCTACTACAATGAAATATTTGTTTCGAATGAACATAACACGCCTGCTGATATCTGCCCCACCATAAGAAGTAGAAATTTTTGATGTTGAAAAATCATCAACACTAAAGGCTTCTTTAACAAAAACATCAGCTCCATTTGTTTCCCCGGGAATTCCAAATTTCGGACCTGTACCATTTACAAGAATCATATTATGATTTTGGGCATTTGCAAGCTCTTCTCTTCTTGCCCAGCTGAGGTAACCCGGATCTAAAGCAAGCAGCTGACCATGTGAATGAATGATAAAATTTGTTTCATCTGCCTGATTATGTCCGTCTGTCTCAGAAAGCGCCCTTCCACTTTCAGCTTGTAAGTGCATGTAAGTTGCTTCTGTATTCCATGAAGAACGGAATACAATATTTCCGCTAATGGGGAGCGGATGAAATTTTTTATCTTCAAAAAGTGCCATTGGGGTATTTGCTGCAATATAATTCGACCGAAGATCGACAACGACTCTCAGTTGCTTATCAAGGGTATTATTTTGTGATGTATGAAGGTTCTGAAGATCTAATGGCCAATGAAATTTTGATTTGCCAGTTAGTGCTAATTCGGGCATAGCCATGTCTATATAAGAATCATCAAGAGCAGGCATTCGTCCATCGGGCATTCGTATAATTCGCATCCAATCGTACAAATTATCATAGTCAGGATTAAAAAATGGATTTCTGATGTTCCGTATGATTCCATTAAAGGAATATGACTCCACATGATCACCCTGAAAGTTGCCCATGGCTCTAAAAAATGGAAGACAGTTAATGAATGCGTATCTGAAGTAATACGGACCTTCTGCAAAACCTGCAACTATTCCGGGTTCTGACTGTCTTTTTTCATCTCGCCAGATGACATTATCAATATTCCACATAGCAGCATCTATCCATTTTCGAGGCTGGAAATTTTCATCTGTATGTTTCAGATCGTTCAAAACTACGGCAGCAATTCCTAAAGCTGCTGCTGTCATTAATGAATGATTGTTTTTGATGTTATTAAATAAACTTATTCCAGAAAGCTCACTTGTTGATTCCCTATAAAGATTCCCGGCAAATTGCTGCAGTTTTAGTTTTGCGTTGATTAGTTGTTCATCCGGAATACCTGTGCCTTTCAGCATATCATAAGCTATAGAATAATCAATTAATTCTTTAGACCTCCATTGCCATTCTGGAAAGTAGATGAGCGTCTGAACATCAGGATTTATTTGTTCTAAAAGTCCCACTACTTTGTCTTGAAGGGAAGCCCTTTCCGTTGTAGTTAGTGCAACAGCATTTCCGCTGGCTATTTTTCTGTCAAGCAAAATTACAAATCCTGCATTTTTAGCAATTCCGGCTCTTATCCTTCTGTCACTACTGTTGGTATTTCCTGGAATTCCGCTGAATGCACTGCTGCATACTCCACTGTAAAGACTTTGTACGGGTTCATGCTGTAGTGTTGTTTGTATTATCTCTACCTCTGAATATTTTAACATTGTTCTGGGGTAAGAAAGATCTGCTTCCGCGGGATACCAACTGCCCTCTTGTGCTACAGAAAATTGTGAGATGATTAAAAGAGAGATTAAAAACCAGCGCTTTAGCATAGAATAATTATATCCGAAACAGCGAAAAAAATCCAATATTGAATATGGAGACTCAACGAAAATATAATTTAAGTATAAAAATCATGAATAAAAACGCTTTCA
>LXQK01000240.1 GCA_001683905.1 Marivirga sp. ANT-B6 | reverse complement strand
GCCCAGGATTGCCGGAGAACATACCCTGCACGCTGATTTCTCGGATCTTGTTCCAGGTAGTTATATCTATCGAATAGAAGCGGGTGCTTTAAAAACCGCGAAACAAATGTTGGTGGTCAGGTAAGTCGCATCGTTGAAATTAAAAAGCTTATGCTTTTCGTCAGTTAAAAAGATATTTCATTATTTTGACGCAAATTTCGTTAACTTTTGCTCATCGTACTTACAAAAAGTCTATATAACTAAGACTATGCTACAATATGTCATCGCCATCCTGGAAAGAGATCTGGATAGACTTGCTGCTGAAATAACTTTATTTAAAAACGATAGACACGTGTGGCAGTTGGCAGGAAATATCTCTAATACATCAGGAAATTTATGTTTGCACCTGTTGGGAAATATCAATACATACATTGGTAAGCACCTGGGTAATACGGGGTATATTAGAAATCGTGAGGCAGAATTTACCCTAAAGGATGTGCCAAATGAGACATTAATAGCCCAGATTCACGAAACTAAACGGATGGTAAGACAAACTTTAGAGGCTTTGTCAGAAGAAGACCTACAAAAAATTTTTCCTGAAAAGACTTTAGGTTACGAGATGTCCACAGGATATTTTCTCGTTCATATAACGTCACATCTATCGTACCATCTTGGGCAGATCAATTACTTACGCAGGATGCTTAGCCAGTAGCAATAGCTAAGCATAGCCTATTTTATCTGCCCTTCCATCTCATCAATCGTCATCATCAGTGTTTCCCACTTTTGCTGTGTTTCCTCCAATTGGTGGTTATTCTTTTCATACTGCCCGTTCACTTTAGCCAGTTCCTCCGGCTGGCCAAAGGTTTCTGGTTTGGCCAGCTGTTTTTCCAGCTGTAGCTTCTTATGCTCCAGTAAGGTAACCTGGTCTTCCAGTTCTACCAGTTCTTTCTTGTGCTTCCTCAAGATCCTGCTGTGCTCATCGGAAGGAGAGCTGCCAGGTACAGGTTTTGTTTCCGCTTTTTTAACCACAGGCGGTGCTGGTTTTTCGCACTTTGCTTTTTCTGCTACAGGATTTTTACTTCTCCAGTAGTTGTATTCCTCAAAGGTTCCGGGGTAGACTTTTATTTCATGGTCTTCTATATACCAGATTTTATTCGCCACCTCGCTGACAAAATATCTGTCGTGCGAGACAATCACAAAAGTGCCTTCGTACTGTTGCAGGGCCTGGATTAAAATATTCACCGACTGCATGTCGAGGTGATTGGTGGGCTCATCCAGGATCAGAAAGTTAGATTCTGAAATCAGCGTTTTGGCCAGGGCCACCCTCGATTTTTCACCACCTGATAATACTTTGATGCGCTTGAATACCTCTTCATCGGAGAACAGGAAGCAGCCTAAAACGCCGCGTAATTCAAGTTCTGTTTTATCGGTGCCTGCCTGCTTAAGTTCTTCGAGTATTTCATTGTTGATGTTCAGCGACTCCAGCTGGTGCTGAGCAAAAAAAGCCATGTTTACGTTGTATCCTAATTTGCTTTCTCCTTCTACCTTTTCCGTACCAGCTATGATACGCAGCAAGGTAGATTTCCCTTTTCCATTGGCACCTATTAATGCTATTTTATCACCTCTCTCGATGATTGCCGACGTGTTCTTAAGGATTTGAAGATCTCCGTAGGCTTTTGATACATGCTCCAGGTTGACAATGAAGCGGCCTGACTGCTGCTTAAAGGCAAACTTAAAGTTTACTTTGGCATTTTCATCGACGATATCATCCACCCTGTCAAGCCTGTCGAGCGCCTTTACCCGCGACTGAACCTGCTTTGCCTTCGTAGATTTTGCGCGAAAACGCTCGATAAAACGTTCTGTCTGCTTAATCTTGGACTGTTGGTTTTCGAAAGCATTTTTCTGAATTTCTGATCTAAGTTCTTTTTCTTCCAGATAAAAGGAATAGTTGCCCGAGTATAGCGTCAGCTGCTGACTGGCCACTTCCACAATCGAGGTAATGGTGTTGTCCAAAAATTGCCTGTCGTGAGAGACGACAATGACAGCGCCTTCATAAGCACGCAGGTAGTTTTCAATCCATTGGATTGAAGGCAGATCAAGGTGGTTGGTGGGTTCATCGAGCATGAGAAGGGAAGGCTTCTCAAGCAGAAGCTTGGCCAGCATCACGCGCATTCGCCATCCTCCCGAGAAAGTTTTTAGTGGTCTTTGCAGGTCCTTGGTGACAAAGCCTATACCTTCAAGTATTTCTTCTGCTTTTGCCTGCATACTATACCCATCCAGGGCAGCAAACTGATCTTGCAATCGCGTCAGCCGATCAACGAGGTCATCACGATAGTTGGTTTCCATTTCATGCAATACCTTGTCGATTTGTATCTGCACGTCCACCGCTTCTTTAAAAGCCTGCATGGCAACAGCCAATATGCTTTCTTCCGACTGATAGGAGAGGAGATCCTGATTCAAAAAGCCAATAGTACAATCATTGCTCTTGCTGATATTGCCACCATCTGGTGGAAACTCGCCATGAATCAAACGTAATAAGGTAGACTTTCCGGTACCATTCAGTCCAATCAGCCCAATTTTATCTTTTGGTTTGACGTGAAGCGATGCGTTCTGATAGAGAGGCCGGCCCCCAATGAAATAGGATAGATTATTGATAGATAACATAATGGCAAATGGTTGCGCTGGAAAACAGCATGCAAAAATACAAACAAAGCATGTAAATGTAAAGGTACTTAGCTGTATTGTTTGAACAACCCGTTAGGGAAAGCGTGTCGCGAAGGGTAATTGACCGTTAAATGAACTCTATGGGAATAATTACCTTTGTGGAATCCCAGATCATCAACATATTGATTTTGTTCTCCTGCTTTTGTTCAAACTCAATCGTAAAGGGCTCATATACCACATCTGTTTGTACGACTGGTACATCAAAACGCATGAGATCTTCTTCTTCGTTATAATTATAAGCACCCCACTGGCCCAGTTCTTTGTTGATGATGATGGTCCATTTATCGAGGTTGGGAATCGTAAATATAGCGTAGGTGCCTGCTTTTAACAGCCGATTATTAATCCGGATATCTCCTGTCACCGTCATTTCAGTGGCTTCATTGGCGCCCGTCCGCCAAACTTTGCCAAAAGGTTCCAGGTCGCCAAATACATTTCTGTTCTTCTTGTGAGGTCTGCTATAGGTAATCTTCAGATAGGTGTCCTCATATTTCATGGTCACCATTTCCAGCGGACTCAACCTGGGTTGTAGTGCCTCCTGGCTGTAGCCGGTTGTTATTATACCACCTACCAATAAAAAAAATAAAACAATACAGGCTGAACATTTACGCATAGTTTCCTAATTTTAACAATTATTAATGCAATAATATAACATTTTTTATTAACCTTTTATTATTTATCTCTAATAAATTCGCTGTGGGAAAACCTGCCTTTGATGATATTTTTATGGAACTGGCTGTAAACCTGGCGAGACGATCACACTGTATTAAGCGGCATGTTGGTGCGGTACTTACTAAGGAGACGAGAATAATTTCTATAGGCTATAACGGGCCGCCCGCGGGTACACATAACTGTGATGAGGAATGGCCGGAAACAGGTTGCGCGACGGACTCTAAAGGGAGCTGCTCTTTGGCTATTCACGCCGAGCAAAATGCGATTCTATATGCCGTAAAAAATAAAGGCTCGGTAGAGGGTGCTACGCTATTTGTAACTCTTTCGCCTTGCTTGCCCTGCGCCCGAATCATCTTTAGCGTGGGTATAGCAAAGGTGATTTATCTAAAATCCTATGCAGCTTATAAAGGATTGCCTGTCGATGAAGGTCTTGATTTCTTAAATCGCTTCGGTGTGGAAACTCAACAGTATGAAGGCGTTTTAAGCAATGTGACGCATATGATCTGATAAGTTTAAAAAGAAATAAGTGGAAATCATCGTATGATGCTAATGGTGCTTCGCTTCCTTATTTTTGTCGCAGTGTCGCTGTAGCAGCCCTATTGCTATACCATATTTACTTCCGGCATTAGCGCAATACCGAATTTATCCATTACTGATGCTTGTATAGCAAAGGCAAGTTCCCTGACTTCGTTGCCGACAGCATGCCCATAATTTACCAACACCAAGGCTTGAAGTTCATGTACGCCCACGTTGCCGACGCGTTTGCCCTTCCATCCGCTTTTTTCGATAAGCCAGCCTGCAGGTACTTTCACCTGACCATCGGGAAGCTCATAACCTGGCATGTCAGCATAGCGCACCTTTAGACCATCGAATATAGGGCGGTCAACTGTCGGGTTTTTAAAGAAACTTCCGGCATTGCCAATTTTGGCAGGATCAGGCAGTTTGCTCTGTCTGATCCTGATCACAGCATCGCTCACTGCTTTCAATGATAAATCCCTAATTCCACTAGCCTTTAAAGTATCCTCAATGGCGCCGTAGGTAATATTAAAAACAGGACTTTTCAGTAGCTTAAAGGTAACATTAACGATAATATATCGGTCTTTCAAAGCGTCCTTAAAAACGCTGTATCGATAGCCAAATTCGCATGAAGTATTATCGAATGTTGCCACCTTACCTGTGCTGATTTCGACAGCCTGTAGTTCTACGAAAGTATCTTTAATCTCCACACCATAGGCGCCAATATTTTGCATGGGGGCTGCACCCACCGTTCCTGGTATTAAAGAAAGATTTTCCAACCCTCCCAAACCCAGATCGAGTGTATGAAGCACTAACTGATGCCAATTTACGCCCGCGCCCACCTTAATAAGCGCGTGTTGGGCGTCTTCACTTATAATTTCCTGCCCTAAAATAGCTATCTTAATCACAAGGCCATCAAAATTTTGGGTAAAGAGCAGGTTGCTCCCTCCACCCAGAATGAGCTTTGGCATCCTATTATAAGTATCATCGGAAAGAATGCTTTGAAGTTCCTCAACTGTAGTTACTTCTACGAAATGAGAAGCAATTGCGTCAATAGCAAAAGTGTTATATTTTTGAAGTGATACCTGTTTTTGAATGGTCATATGATGGTAAAAGCTTTAGTCGCCGAAAATTTTTACCTGCGCAGAGAATTTGCGGAGAATGAAAAGGAAAAACAGGAAAACAACGAGGTAAATGCCAGCTTGCGTCCATTCTTTAAAAATAACATTTCCTATAAAGAATAAAATGGCATAGGCCAATATTACGGCGCTGAACCAGCAGATCAATAGTTTATAGAGCCGTGTTCCACTCTTTTCCTTGTCCGAGGTGTCTTGAAAAGGCCTCCAGTTGCCATCTGGCCTGATCAAATCGTAAAAAGCCCTTAACTTTGTCGGATCAGTCGGTCTGGTGATATAAGTAACAACCAGCCAAACAACTGTTGTAAAGCCCAGGGTCAGGAAAAAAGTATTGGGGAACTCCCATTTCAGAATAAACCTGGCGACCGCATACGCAGCAAAGGGAGCAATCGTAGCAGAAATTTCGCTCCAGGCGTTGATACGCCACCAATACCAGCGAAGGATCAAAACCAGTCCTAAACCTGCACCACATTCCATGATAAACTGCCAGACACCAGAGATGTTGGTGTATTTGTAAATGAGGTAGGTCGCAAATAGGGATGAGAACATCAATAGTACCGTGCCTATACGTGAGGCTTTCACAAATTCCTTTTCCCCGGCGGATGGTTTGATAAACCTTTTGTACAGGTCATTGATCAGGTAACTACTTCCCCAATTGAGTTGAGTGGAGATGGTACTCATATAGGCCGAAAAAAAAGCAACCAGCAATAAGCCACGCAATCCAGGTGGCAAAAAGTCTTTCATGGCCATTACAAACCCCAGGCCCTTTTCCTGCTGGCCAAGGTTAGGATATAGTACCAAAGCACATAAACCTACGATGATCCAAGGCCATGGGCGGAGGCAATAATGGGCGATCTGGAAGAATAACGTAGCATATACGGCGTCTTTTTCACTCCGGGCACTCATCATACGCTGCGCGATATAGCCACCGCCGCCTGGTTCATTGCCCGGGTACCAGCTTGCCCACCATTGCATGGTGGTGAACGCTAAGAAGCTGCCGAAGCCCAGTGTCAAGGTACTTGCTACACCTGAAGCCGTGCTTCCTTCCCCAATTTTCGGAAAAAAGCTAAGGGACCAGGCAGGAAGCTTTTGTTTAAGGCCGTCCACACCACCAATTTCATCTGAATTTACAACAATAACGGCCAGAATAATACAGCCAGTGATAGCGATAACGAATTGTACGACGTCAGTAAATGCCACGCCCAGCAAGCCAGAAATACTGGAATAGATCACCACGATGGTCATGGCTCCAAAAATATAATAAAGCATATATTCATCGGGAATATTAAAAAACACCTTTAATAGCGACATCAAGGCCACATTAACCCAACCGATGACCAGGGCATTCATAAATATTCCCAGATAAACGGCCCGGAATCCACGTAAAAAGGACGCCGCTTTTCCGGAATAGCGGATTTCGATGAGCTCTACGTCGGTCAGAATATTAGCCCGCCGCCAATATTTGGCGAAGAAGAAGGTGGTAAGCATTCCACCTGCAAGCATATTCCACCATAGCCAGTTGCCTGCGATACCATTTTTTGCGACCAATTCTGTAACAGCCAGCGGCGTATCTGCCGCAAAAGTAGTAGCTACCATCGACGTGCCTGCAATCCACCAGGGGAGGTTTCGCCCTCCCAGAAAGAAATTGCTGATACTTTCGCCAGCTTGTTTGCTAAAACGCAAACCTATCCAAAGCGTGAAAATGACAAAGAGGCCGATGATGATATAATCTACAATTGCTAATTCCATACGCGATATTTGCGGCTAATATAAAGTAAAATATGGATTGATCAGTATGGAAGTTTGGGAAAAGAAAATTCTGCCCTTTTTGATTTGCCAGCATAGGTAATGTTCCGAAGCAAAAAAGGAAAACTACACGATAATAATACGCTATTCTATTCTAAGTTTACTCAAATTAAACAAATGAAAAGCATTTGCTGATCACCGTTGGAGATATAATAAATTTATGTATCTTTGCATATTATTTAATTAATTACAAAAATATAATGAACACAGGTAAAGTAAAATTTTTTAACGAGTCTAAAGGCTTTGGTTTTATTAAAGTTGACGAGTCAGAACAAGAAGTATTCGTTCACGTTTCAGGATTAATCGATGAAATTCGTGAAGATGACGAAGTAACCTTCGAAGTAACAGAAGGTAGAAGAGGTTTAAATGCAATTAATGTGAAATTAGCATAAATTATAAAGTTTATTCCTTAAAAAGTAAAAGCTCTCCATAACTGGAGAGCTTTTACTTTTTAAATTCTTTCTGTACTGCTGGTTATGCCATAGAAGTTCCGCTATATTATTCTTTTTATGGCTGCCGATACGGCAGAGGTTATAACATCGCCTTCTTCAATAAGATTTTTTTGGTTGATCTCAAGTTCTATGCCGATATAATTTTTAGCAAATCGCTTTCTTAAATATGTCGTAAACCCGTCAGATGTTCCCCTGTAAGGGTAATTGAGTCGTATTTTTAGGTCAGGAAGCTCTTCCAGCAGACTTGTTTTTAATTGTTGACAAAATTGCTTTTCGTCCGGCCTTCGCGGGTCATACAGTAAACCTATCGCTGCATTGCGCGCCTGGCCATGCAGTATGGGGGTGAAGGAATGCACCGATATATGCAAGACTGTCGCATCGGCTGCCGTTTCTTTGATCTTCCTTTCTACCTCATTCCGGTAAGGAAAATAATATTCCTCCAGAAGCTGCTTTTTTTCAGCCGGCTTTAACACCGATGTGAAATCCGAAAAGAGCTTAGGATGCTGGATTGAACGGTTAAGTTCTACCAATAAACGCGAGATAGTAGCGTGGTACAATGGCGCGCCCAATGCCACACTGAGGTGCCTGGCCGCCTTTAAGGCACCAATATCCCAACCACGATGAGACGATAAGACGGCATGATCAGAGAAATATTTGGTGTAGCTTTTGGGTATTTCGTGCCCGCCATGCTCACAAGTAAGGAAAAGCTGCATCCTATTTTTCTTCGCTTTGGTAGATGAATTCATTCCGGGCTTTGTAAGGTAAAAACCTGGTTATCTTCCAGGCATTTCGCCAGCTGACCGTACACTTTAAGTACAAGCGACCTCTCCAGGTTGACCCCCAGTGCCTTGTAGATCCTTGTAGATAAATTGCCTTGCTCGATAATCAATGCTAAAATTGCCAGGTCTTTTTCTGCTAAATTTGGTTTTGCTTTGTTAATCATTGTCTTCCATATTTCCATCACAGGTGCGTGCGCTTGCTCCAGCTGAAAGATTTTCAGGTAAGCCTGGTTATGAATCGAGGCAGCATCACCAAATTCAATACAAGTTTTCAAAATGGCAAAAAGGTCATCTTCATGCCATTGCTGCTGTTCCTTAAAAGGAATCCACGCCTCGTCGATCATAAGCTTTAACACTTCTACGATCAGGGCAAGAATAGCCATGTCGGCCGCCGGGCACTCCTGTATATCCAGTACGCGTATTTCTATGGCATTACGCTCAAAGCGCGCAATGGCGCCGCGAGAGTTTAGCCATTCCTCCTGCAGGGTACCTTCCGGGTCATAGGGGGCAATGGCATCATAAGTCCTTTTTAAAATCTTTTCCTCGTAATCCTGCTGTGTAAAAACAGCCTCCGGGATTACTCTTCCGGTAATTTCAGGTACCCTTTCCTGGTTGCGCTGGTAGACGCTAAGCCTGGTGTCTTTCAAGCCACTGTAGATGCCATCCTGAATAGGTGAACTCGCAGCCAGGGCAGGAAGAATGGGTAAAAGTATTCGGATAGCAGCATGTAAACGGCCAAATTCCTCATCATTACCAAAGGGGAGATTTAAGTGTATACTTTGCAGATTAGACCAGCCATGCCCTTTACAATTGAATATGCTATTGTACTTTTCGTAAATTTCGTTGCGCTCATGTGGCCAGATCTTCATCTCGCTGTCCGGATCCATGAAAGGGTGCATGGCCGTGGGCATAAGCTTTCCGCCAAGAGGTTTAAGCATCTTATTGATTTGCCTGACATTTTCAGCAAATTGATCGGCCAGACCAGCCAAGGACTTTGCCGGCCCGTTGGTTTTTAATTCAATCACATGTAGTGCCAGCTCATTAGACCAGCTGATGGCGCCATTTTCTATTTCATCGATAAACTCGCCATGAAATAACTTTAATACCTGGTCTGTAACAGGTAATACCTTTAAGGTATCCGCCTCCACAATCATATATTCCAGCTCAACACCAAAACCCTCGAACAAATGTAAATTTGGCATTATCTATCGCGCTTAGCTTCTTTTATTTTTTTAATTCTCTTTAGGAAAATCTCCATGATGCGCAAGTATAGTTTATCCTTGATGACAGCATCTTCCACACCGGTATCTATGCTGGGATTATCGTTGACTTCAATGATGTAAAATTTATTGCCGATTTGCTTAATGTCCACGCCATACAAGCCGTCACCAATCAGGTTGCATACATTTAGTGCAGTTTTGATCAGTTGGGGAGGGGCAAGCTCTACAGGGAGGGTTTCATATCTTCCAAGGCGGCTGTTGCCTTTCTTTTCCCAGTTCATAATTTGCCAATGTTTTGTGGCCATAAAGTACTTGCAGGCATATAGTGGCTCCCGGTCGAATACACCAACCCGCCAGTCATATTCAGTAGGCAGGAATTCCTGGGCAACAATCAGGTCAGACTTGTCGAGCAACTTGCTTACTTCGGCTTCGTATTCTTCCTTATTATCTACCTTACTTACACCTTGCGAAAAGGAGCTATCAGGCTGCTTCAGTATGCAGGGATAGCCAAGTT
The DNA here is from genome assembly GCA_001683905.1 of Marivirga sp. ANT-B6. Classification (GTDB taxonomy): domain Bacteria; phylum Bacteroidota; class Bacteroidia; order Cytophagales; family Cyclobacteriaceae; genus ANT-B6. Next base: position 9,878 of record LXQK01000240.1, on the reverse strand, counting down.
CCTCAATTACTTTGTCGATATTGTCTTTATGTAAAATAAGTGTTTTTGGCGCCAGAACTTCGTTATTGGTGAGTAGTTCAGCCAGGTATACCTTATTGGTGCATCGAATGATACTTTCCGGATCATCTACTACAGCAAGCCCTTCTGCAGCAGCACGCTGGGCAAAGCGGAAAGTATGGTGGTTTACACTGGTTGTTTCCCTTATAAACAAAGCATCATATTCAGCCAACCTGCCATAGTCATCGCGGGTGATAAGCTCAGCACTGATGCCCACCTGTTCGGCTGCCTTGATAAACTTCTGGATCGTTTTGTCGCTGGACGGTGGCACGTCATCTTTAGGATTAACCAATATGGCCATATCATAGCCGGAAACATCACGTTTCGGCACATTGAATCTGTTGCCGGCAAAATAGGAGGTAGCGAATTCCTCTACATAACTCTTGTGGTCTTCGGGAATTTCACTGGCTGCAATGGGCCCAATCGATTGAAGCTGCCAGCTGTTATCGGTAAATACAAAATGTGCCCTTAGCAGCGGTGCCTGGAAGAGATTGAAAAGCTGAAGGCTTAACTTATTATACTTTTTGGAGATATTCTTTCCAAAATATATGCTTAGGGTAAACTCCTCTGACTGCAAGGTGGCCAAGCTTTTCTGGATCAATTCGTCCAACTCGTAGGATACTATTTTTACTACCGCCGGAGTTTTCATGTCTTGAATGGTGGCAATGCTTGGAATAGCTTTCTGACCTCGCGCAGCTGCAAGAAGCGACACATAATAGCCTGTGCTCTGGTATTTGTAGCTTCTGGACAGATTAAAAATACGGGCGTTTTTAAGCTTTACATAGTCGGTATCGGTAAGGTAAGTTTTGTTGGAAATGACTTCAATGCCTGGGATATTAAATTTCCAGTCTTTGGGATTACTTACCACTATAAGTATAGACATAAGGTTTGTTATAAGATTTTTGGTTCGATTATAAGAAGGTTTGCATCATAGGTGATGATCCCCAGCAGGATTGAACAGATCAATTTGTCCATCCGCACCAAATATTTTTGACCTGGAGCAAACGGATTGTCAAGCAAAGGATCCGAAATTAGAACACTTTTTGTATTCTTGTCATAGCCACTTAAAATAACGAAATGCCCTGCAGGAAAGCCCCGAAGATCATCATGGTCATCATTTGGTCCATATTCCCTGGCATGACCATACAAATAAGTAGAGCTCAGGCCTGTGATCAATGGAATTGATCGCTTTAAATAAGATCTGATTAATGAGGGACTTAAGTCTTCAAATTTCAGTTCTCCACCTAGTTCTAAAAACTCAATATAGGCTCTGGATGCCAGTTTTAGTTTTTCGTCTTGCTTAAAAAATATCTGATCCTTTAGTTTTACTTTGATATCTACGTTTTTTTCAAACCATGTAGGATCGAAAATCTGTAGGTTATAGGTATAAATCTTCGCCGCATATCCACGCTTTAAAGCATGGATAGCCAATAAGACAGCAAGAGTTCCGCCTTCTTTTAAAGCCGGTACTTCTTCTATTACATTTTTTAAGGAAATAGGATCCTTAAAAAAGGAATAAATGGAGTGCAAGCAAGTGGGTCCACAGCTAATATCATCAGGCTGTGATGCAATTTCTAGTTCAATGATTGATTCCAATAGGTGGAAGATACAAATGTTTAAAAAGAAAAATTACGATTAAGTTTATATTTATGCATAGTTTTAGGCATAAATTTTTTTTCAAAAGTAGTCGCTTTATTGGAATATAAATAGCATTCAATTCCTAAGGTAAGATTAAGTGTAAAATAACTGGTTTTTAACATATTAGTCTTTGAAAAATATCATTATCAATGGCATCGAAATTAAGCCTGGCCAGCAACAAAAGATCGATATCAGTATCGCGCGCTTGCCATCTCACACACTTATAGACCTGCCCGTGTTCGTGTACAGGGCGAAAAAACCGGGGCCAACACTTCTCCTTTCGGCCGGCATTCATGGCGACGAAATTAACGGCATAGAAGTCGTGCGCCGGATGATCCTGAACAAGCAATTGATGCCGGATATTGGATGCGTTATTGCTATACCACTTGTAAATGTTTATGGCTTCATCCATTGCTCGCGCAGCTTGCCCGACGGAAAAGATCTCAACCGATGCTTTCCCGGTGGCCCCCGAGGGTCTTTGGCCCGTAGAATCGCTCATATCGTGATGAAAGAGATTATTCCCCATATCGATTACGGCGTTGACTTTCATACCGGTGGTTCCCGCATTACAAATTTTCCCCAGGTTCGCGCTGTTTTAAAGGAGCCTATCAATAGAGAATTAGCCAGGGCCTTTGGTACCAAATTTATCCTCAATTCTAATTTTATAGATAAATCTTTTAGAAAGGAAGCATTTAAAGCAGGTAAAAATATTCTTGTTTTTGAAGGGGGAGAGTCGCTACGGTTGGATGAATATGCCATACAGGAGGGAATAGACGGCGTCTGCCGATTGATGAACCACCTAAAGATGAAGAACTTTCTTACGGCACATCATGAAAGTATGTTTCTGGAAAATAGCGCCTGGGTGCGTGCAAGAATATCTGGTATATTCAACAGCCTTGTTTCCTGTGGCTCGTCGGTGACAAAAGGACAACCCATTGCCTCACTGGCAGACCCGTATGGTAAGTCACGCATCAATATCAAGAGCTCGGTGACGGGGTATGTAATCGGCGTAAATAATATGCCCGTCGTGAATGCTGGCGATGCATTAATGCATTTGGCTAATTTGCCACAGTAGGAGACATGCTGTGTGTAAAAGCAAAATAGCCCCGGCAAATGTCACATCTGCCAGGGCTATTTGAGTGAAGGCTATTTTAAATCCAGATCTGCAATAATCCTATCGAGCTTCCCGTCCAGCTGCTGCTGTACTTTCTCAAAATCTTCGACGCGATTTAGCTTCTCATTGGTACTAAAATAGAATTTGATTTTAGGCTCTGTACCTGATGGTCGCGCTGAAACCTTAGTGCCATCCTCCGTAAGAAATTGTAAGACGTTGCTTTTCGGAAAATCTATTGAAGATTCCTTGCCCGACACAAGGTCTTTTTCCGTCGTATGCTGGTAGTCGATCATCCTGATCACCTTAGCACCAGCAAGGTTTGCCGGGGGATTGTTACGCAAGGCGACCATCATTTTGTTGATTTCCTCTACGCCATCTTTACCTTTCTTTGTCAGGGAAATTAATTTTTCTTTGTAGAATCCAAACTGCACATAAATTTCCAGCATCATTTCATAGACGCTTTTACCCTGGTCTTTGGCATAGGCCGCCATTTCGGCAATCATCGCGCACGACGCGATGGCATCTTTATCGCGTACAAAATCGCTGATCAGGTAACCGTAGCTTTCTTCACCACCACCTATAAATTCTTTTTTCCCTTCCAATGATTTAATCACGGCAGCTATGAACTTAAAGCCGGTAAGTGTATTATAGCAATCCACTTTGTAGTATGCTGCTATGGCGTCGATCAAATCGGTGGTGACAATGGTTTTTACGATATATTGATTGCCATCAAGTTTGCCGTTTTCCTCCCATTTTTTCAACAAATAATAGATCAGCAGCGCTCCTGTTTGATTGCCATTTAATAGTTGAAATTCTCCCGCTGTATTTTTTACTGCAATGCCCACCCTATCTGCGTCGGGATCGGTGGCCATGACAATATCTGCATTATTTTCTTTTGCTTTTTGCAGCGCCATGCTCATCGCTTCTTCTTCCTCAGGGTTTGGATAAACGACAGTAGGAAAGTTTCCATTGGGCGTAGCCTGCTCCTCTACAACCATCACATTTTTGAACCCCATCCTTTTCAATACCTCCGGTACAAGGGTGATACCAGTTCCGTGTATGGGCGAGAATACGATCTTTAAGTTTTCCTGGTTTTGAATGGCTTTTTTGTCCAGCGAAAGCTTTACGATTTCATCTATGTAAAGGTCGTCAATTTCTTTGTCAAGGTACACGATTTTTGAGGCATCTTTATTGAATTTTACCTCATCGATGCTTTTGATTTTAGCTACTTCCTGTATTACATTTTCATCATGAGGTGCAATCATCTGGGCACCGTCATTCCAATATGCTTTGTAACCGTTGTATTCCTTTGGATTGTGTGAGGCAGTAAGCACTACGCCGCTCTGGCACCCAAAGTGCCGAATGGCAAAAGACAACTGTGGTGTAGGACGCAATTCTTTAAAAAAATACACTTTGATACCATTGGCAGAAAATACGGCTGCAGTCGTCTCTGCCAGAAAGGTGCTGTTATTGCGGCAATCGTAGGCAATAGCTACAGATATCGGTTGGTTAGGATAGGTTTGTAGCAGGTAGTTCGCCAGCCCCTGGGTGGCCATACCTACAGTATATTTATTGATGCGGTTGGAGCCGACACCCATGATGCCGCGAAGGCCGCCGGTACCAAACTCAAGGTCCTTATAAAAGGACTCTACAAGTTCTGACTCATTCTTGAGCAAGTTTCTGATCCCACTTTTTGTTTCTTCATCAATGTTACTGGCCAACCATTTATTGGCTTTTTCCTGAATGCTGCTATCCATGTGTTTAGGTATATTTTAGTATGGCGTAAATAAAACAAATTCTTTCCCGGTAGTGCTGGCTGTATAATTCGGCCTGATGTATAAAAGAGGTTAGAGGTTGCCGCGCAGTGCCTGCTCTCTTTCTATGGCCTCAAACAAGGCTTTGAAATTACCTTTGCCAAAAGATTTTGCACCTTTGCGTTGGATGATTTCATAAAAAAGAGTGGGCCGATCCTGTACTGGTTTGGTAAAGATCTGCAAAAGGTAGCCCTCTTCATCCCTATCCACCAGGATATTTAGATCCTTGAGCGGCTGAAGGTCTTCATCGATCGTGCCTACACGATCCAATAGATCATCGTAGTACGTGTGTGGCACCATCAGGAATTCTACGCCCCTGTTCTTTAGCTCGGCAACAGTTTCGAGAATATTATCCGTGGCAATGGCGATATGCTGTACACCTGCCCCCCTATAAAAATCAAGATATTCTTCAATTTGTGATTTCTTCTTCCCCTCCGCAGGCTCATTGATTGGGAATTTGACATAGCCATTGCCATTGGAAACCACCTTAGACATCAGGGCAGTATATTCGGTGGAAATATCGTTGTCATCAAAGGTGATCAGGAGCTTAAAGCCCATGACGTCTTCATAAAACTTTACCCATTGGTTCATTTCTCCCCATCCCACATTACCCACGCAATGATCGATATATTTCAAGCCCACGGGTTTTTTCGATGCCTTTGAAGAAAATGATTTTGCTACATATCCCGGAAGAAACGGGCCCCGGTAGTTATTTCGTTCAACAAAGGTATGGATGGTATCGCCGTAGGTATAAATAGAAGCCGTGACTACTTCACCATTTTCATCTTTGAGCACCTTCGGTTCCTGCGCCGACCTGGCACCCCGGCGGGTAGTTTCATCGTAAGCCTTTCTTGCATCATCCACCCAAAGCGCCAATACCTTCACGCCATCCCCGTGTGTTTTCACATGATGGGAAATGTCAGATTCGGGCAGCAAAGACGAGGTCAATACCAGCCGGATCTTATCTTGTTGAAGCACGTAGGATGCTCGGTCTCTTACGTTGGTTTCCGGACCGGCGTATGCTATTAATTCATAACCAAAAGCCTCCTGGTAATACCGGGCCGACTGTTTGGCATTGCCTACATAGAACTCAACATAATCTGTTCCTTTCAAGGGTAAAAAATCTTGCTCCATGGCTATTCTTTAAAATATTGTATGGATTGTAAAAAATCAAAAAGTATTTTGTAAAAGTACATTTTATCCCTCGGTTTTTAAAAAAATACGCCGACAGTTGGTTAATTTATTCGGTTTTTCTTGCAACTTATCTGCATTGTAATCAATTTTGCATTTAAATTGTTGGAAAAATCATGGATATAAAAAGCTTAGACCAGGCCCTTTTAGAAATAATAGAAGTAAAAAATAAACTTAGCGAGCTTGATTATAGTGATGAAAGCTATGATACCCTGGAGGAGGAGCTCCATGACCTGGAAGACGATTTTGTAGAAAATTTTGGCCCTTATATGGAAGAGGCTTTACATTTGGTGCACGATGAATTTTGTCCTGATAACGATGTTTTATTACCCATTGCTTATCTGGCCCATAAATACGTCAAAAAAGGCGAAAAGGAAGATGGATCGCCTATTTTTACTGTTGCGGCAGACGAAGGTGTCATTGTAGAAGTAGATGACTATCCTGATAAAGTAAGCAGGCTCGTGGTATTGCCTAATCCTACCCGTATTGTACTTACCACTGATAAATCGAATGCCGAAGAAGTTTGGAGGGCAAAATAAAAATCAATCATCCTTCTATCAATATCGTGATATTAATAGAAGGATGATCTTAAAAGCCTAGCTTTACCCTCACTCGCTCAATGACTTCGCGGGCAATGTTTGTTGCTTTTCCCTCGCCCTTTGCCAAAGTTGCATTCAGTTCTTCCTTATTCGTCATCAAGTAATTGAATTTCTCCCTTTCTCCTTTAAAGCTATCCATGAGTATACTAAACAATTCCTTTTTGGCATGGCCGTAGCCGTAGTTGCCACCCAGGTAATTGTTTCTCATGGCTTCTGTTTGTTCTTTATCTGCTAATAAGCTATATAAAGTAAAAATTGTATCTCCCTCAGGGTTTTTTGGCTCTTCAAGCGGGGTGCTATCCGTAACAATAGACATCACTACCTTCTTTAGTTCCTTTTCGGGAAGGAATATATCGATAATATTTCCATAAGATTTGCTCATTTTTTGTCCATCAATACCTGGAATGGTCATCACTGCCTCGTCAATTTTGGGCGTTGGCAATACAAAAGTGTCACCATACATATGGTTAAATTTAGCAGCAATATCCCGCGCCATCTCCAGGTGCTGAAGCTGGTCTTTTCCCACAGGTACAACCTCTCCATCGTATAAAATAATGTCGGCCGTCATCAATACCGGGTAGGTAAACAAGCCGGCATTAACATCAGCCAGGCGGTCACTTTTGTCCTTGAACGAATGAGCATTGGCAAGCATGGGGAATGGGGTAAAACAATTGAGATACCACGCCAGCTCGCAGACTTCAGATATGCGGCTTTGGCGGTAAAGCAGATTCTTTTCGGTATCGAAACCGAAAGCCAGCCAGGCGGCGGCGGTAGCCTCGATATTTTGTATCCGAATAGCAGGATCCTTAATGGTGGTAAGGGAGTGTAGATCCGCGATGAAAAATAACGACTGATTTTCTTTCTGCTGCGACAAGGCAATGGCCGGTTTAATAGCACCTAAAATATTGCCAAGATGGGGCCTGCCTGTACTTTGTATTCCTGTGAGTATTCGGGACATAAACGTTGAAAATTTTAGCAAATTAAATAAAATTTTCCTCCGAACTTACATATTTATTGAAATCCCAAGGGGAATAGATGGAGGATACTGCATGCAAAACAGTTAGAATTTTTATATTTGTACAAGTCACAAAACAATATGGTTGCTTTATGACGTTTAATTTAAAATATGTTTTTGTGAAAAAAATCTTACTTCTCTTCGCTTTTTGCTTGGTATTTATTGCAGGTTATGGTCAGGCGGGTCCTGTTATGACCATCAGTCTGACCACTCATAACCTAGGTGAAATTAAGGAAGATGGCGGCCCGGTGGCACATAACTTCGTATTTCTCAATTCCGGAAAGGGATATTTAAAGATACTTAATGTAAAAGCATCGTGTGGTTGTACTAGTCCCGAATGGACCACTGACTCTATTGCACCCGGCCAGCTTGGGTTCATCAAAGTAGAATTTGACCCAAATAACAGGCCAGGTAGATTTTCGAAAACGCTTACTGTCACCAGCAATGCCGAACCTGCAATTCAGGTTTTGACAATAGAAGGTAGCGTACAAAAAAGTACGATCAATCCGAAGGTCGATTATCCTGTAGTAATAGGGAAATTAAGGGTTAGAAACAGAATTCTTGCACTGGGGAATATCACCACAAAAGAACCTGTAGTTTCGACTTTTCAAATCTTTAATGATAGCAACGACACGATTCAACTGAAGGATAAGTCGGAATCTCCCAGCCATATTCGGGTTATGATTAACCCAAAAACTATTTATCCTGGTAAAGCCATCGACCTCACCATTGTCTATAACCCAAAAATTAAGAAGTCCTTTGGCTATGTCAGTGATCAGATTTTGGTTTCTACTACCGACGGACAGGATATTAAGTTTCATGTCAATGCCACAATTGAAGAGTATTTTCCACCCATGACCGCCGAGGAACTTTCTAAAGCTCCCGTGCTTTCCTTCGATAAGGTGGTACAGGACTTTGGTCCCATAAGCCAGGGAAGCCAGGCCAGAGCTAGTATAATATTTACCAATACTGGAAAAGATGAGCTGAACATCCGCGCAATTCAGCCTAATTGTTCATGCGTCAAAGCTTTTATCGATCGGGAAAATATTAAGCCCGGTGAAAGTGGTTTGCTAAATCTGGTATTCGATACAAGTGGGAGAGTAGGCTACGAACAAAAAGCCGTAGCCATATTCTCAAATGATCCAGGTGCACCCACACAGGTGATAACCGTGAAGGGTACGGTAAGAGATTAAACTTTATAACGGGGTTCATTTAGCTGTGAATCCAGTAACATCTAAGCGCCAGAGATCATACTACTACCCCAAAATGCCTGCATTGCTTATGCAAATGCCGGTATTCCAGTAATTTCGTTGCCTAAAATCAGCAGGTGAATATCGTGTGTTCCTTCATAGGTGATTACCGATTCCAGGTTCATCATATGCCGCATGATTGGATATTCTCCTGTTATACCCATGCCTCCGTGAATTTGTCTTGCTTCCCTCGCGATTTCCAGTGCCATAGCTACGTTATTTCTCTTGGCCAAAGAAATTTGTGCCGTAGTCGCCTTCCCGTCTTGCATCATCAGGCCCAGCTTCCAGTTCAGCAGTTGAGCTTTTGTGATTTCTGTAAGCATTTCAGCAAGCTTCTTTTGTACAAGCTGAAAGGATGCTATAGGTTTGTCGAACTGGATGCGTTCCATAGCATACCGGCGTGCAGAATCATAGCAATCCATCGCGGCGCCAGTTACACCCCAGGCAATGCCATAGCGGGCAGAATCCAGGCACATCAAAGGAGCGCCTAAGCCACTTTTACCTGGCAGCAGGTTTTCTTTTGGCACCTTTACGTTATCAAAGACCAATTCACCGGTACAACTTGCACGCAACGACCATTTGTTGTGTGTTTCTGGTGTCGAAAACCCTTTCATACCTCGCTCTACAATCAACCCATGAATTCTTCCTTCTTCATTTTTTGCCCACACCACGGCGATATCAGCTTGGGGAGAGTTAGAAATCCACATCTTGGCACCATTGAGCAGGTAATGATCGCCCTGATCCGTAAATCGGGTAACCATACCACTAGGATTTGAGCCATGGTCAGGCTCCGTTAATCCAAAACAACCCAGGAACTCACCGGAAGCTAGCTTCGGCAAAAACTTCTTTTTCTGTGCCTCGCTGCCAAATTTGTAGATGGGGTACATTACCAATGACCCCTGCACCGACGCTGTAGAACGCATGCCTGAGTCGCCTCGTTCTATTTCTTGCATGATTAGGCCATACGATATGTAATCAAGGCCTCCGCCACCATATTCTGCAGGTACCGTTGGACCAAAAGCGCCAATGTCCCCGAATTTTTTTACAATGGCGTAGGGAAATTCAGCCTCTTGAGCCCAGCCTTCTATATAAGGTGTAATTTCTTTTTTTACAAAATCTCTAATGGATCTTCTGATCAGCTTATGTTCCTCAGTGAGTAAATCATCAACTCCATAGAAATCAGGTGATTCAAAAGTCTTT
>LXQK01000024.1 GCA_001683905.1 Marivirga sp. ANT-B6 | reverse complement strand
TCACAGAACTTATCGATAAGAACCACCCTATGCGGGTGGCTAGACAGGTGATTGAACATGTTGATGTTCAGCCAAATTAAAAAAGGATAAAGGCGGCGAAACAGGTAGTTATCATCCTAAAATGCTATTAAAAATTTAAGTATATGGCTCTATCTGTGTAATATTTTTTCAAGCGGAAAAAGAGAGTCTGCCATAAAAAAAGTGTCCACTTTATGTGGCTATGAGGCATGAGTCGTCCTGATCAAAAACGTGAATTTGTAGCATAAAAAAGAGGCTGCTCAAATTTCTTTGAGACAGCCTCGATTCAATGCAAGATAAAATGAAACCGGTTATCCGCGGCGCTATGCGCCACAGATGAAAGCATGCTTATTTCTTTTCTTTATCTTCTACTTCTTCATATTCTACATCAGACACATTGGCTTCTGAACCACCATCCTGAGCCCCGCCTGTATTGGCGTCGTCACCTGGCTGGCCAGCACCTGCACCTGCATCACCCTGGGCTGCAGCATACATCTCCTGCGATGCAGCCTCCCAAGCCTTGTTGAGGCCTTCCATGGCTGAATCAATAGCAGCTAGATCTTGTGAGCCATGAGCCGTTCTTAGCGTACCCAAAGCACTTTCAATACCGGACTTATTGGCCTCAGAAAGTTTTTCACCGTACTCTTTCAGTTGTTTCTCCGTCTGGAAAATCAAAGAATCAGCAGCATTTAACTTATCTACGCGCTCTCTTTCTACCTTGTCAGATTCAGCATTGGCCTTGGCTTCATTTTTCATATTTTCAATTTCCTGGTCAGTCAACCCTGAAGAGGCCTCGATTCTAATTTTCTGCTCCTTATTCGTGCCTTTATCTTTGGCTGACACGTTCATGATGCCGTTGGCATCAATATCGAATGTCACTTCAATTTGCGGCATACCTCTTGGTGCTGGTGGAATACCATCCAAATGGAACCTTCCAATCGTACGGTTATCCTTTGCCATGGCACGCTCGCCTTGCAATACATGTATTTCTACAGAAGGCTGGCTGTCAGCGGCAGTAGAGAATGTCTCCGACTTTTTGGTTGGAATAGTCGTGTTAGACTCAATTAATTTGGTGAATACACCACCCATGGTCTCGATACCTAAGGATAGCGGCGTAACGTCTAATAGTAGAACGTCTTTTACTTCACCTGTAAGTACACCACCTTGAATTGCAGCTCCGATAGCCACTACTTCGTCAGGATTTACACCTTTGGAAGGTTTCTTGCCGAAGAACTTCTCTACTTCCTCCTGTATTCTTGGAATACGGGTAGAACCACCTACTAAAATAACTTCGTCGATATCAGCTGGTGATACACCGGCGTCTGCCATAGCTTTCCTTACCGGATCCAGACTTCTTTTGATCAGGCTGTCCGCAAGTTGTTCAAACTTAGCCCGTGATAAGGTTCTAACAAGGTGTTTAGGCATACCATCTACTGGCATGATATAAGGCAGGTTGATCTCGGTGCTTGTAGAACTTGACAACTCAATCTTCGCTTTTTCAGCAGCTTCTTTCAAACGCTGCAAGGCCATAGGATCTTTTCTAAGATCAAGATTTTCGTCTTTTTTAAACTCGTCTGCTAACCAGTCGATGATCACGCCGTCAAAGTCGTCACCACCAAGGTGCACATCACCATTGGTTGATTTTACTTCAAACACACCTTCACCCAATTCAAGAATAGAAATATCGAAAGTACCACCACCAAGGTCGTACACCGCAATTTTCATGTCCCTGTCTTTTTTATCAAGACCATAAGCCAAAGCCGCGGCAGTAGGCTCGTTGATAATCCTTTTTACCTCCAGGCCAGCAATCTGTCCAGCTTCTTTGGTTGCTTGTCGTTCGGCATCATTGAAATATGCAGGAACTGTGATAACGGCTTCAGTAATAGTAGTTCCAAGATAATCTTCTGCTGTAGACTTCATCTTCTGAAGTATCATCGCAGAAATTTCCTGTGGCGTATATAACCTGTCGCCAATTTTTACACGTACTGTATCATTATTTCCTTTCTCTAAAGAATAGGATACATTTTTTCTTTCGTCAGCTACTTCTGTAAACTTTTTACCCATAAATCTTTTTACGGAGCTTACTGTATTTGTTGGATTGGTTATAGCCTGGCGTTTTGCAGGATCACCAACCTTACGCTCTCCATTGCCATTGTCTAAAAAAGCAACGATAGAGGGTGTAGTCCTTCTCCCTTCACTGTTAGGTATCACCACTGGCTCATTACCTTCCATCACAGCTACACAGGAGTTGGTTGTTCCTAAGTCAATTCCAATAATTTTTCCCATGGTTTTTATTTAATATTTTGAGTTATAATTCAATTTCTTTTTTCTCATTTATATCAATGGTTATGCCAATACGAATTTTGTGACATAATGTCATAATCGTATTCACGATAGGGCAATGAACGGAATTACTTCAAGGGATTTCAATCACGATCCAGTGCCGGCAATTAAGCTTCTACTACTTCTGTTCAACCAATCTTTATAACTGACGTGACGACATCTAATTAGTCTGAATATGTATTTTTTTACGTAGCTTTGCAGCCTTAAAATGAAATGCAAGATTGTATGTCGATTGAACAGGAAATTGCGAAGAGACGCACATTTGGTATAATTAGTCACCCTGATGCGGGTAAAACCACATTGACAGAAAAGCTTCTGCTGTTTGGTGGTGCTATCAAAACAGCCGGGGCAGTGAAGTCCAACAAAATAACCAAGCATGCTACGTCAGATTTTATGGAGATTGAGCGACAGAGAGGAATTTCTGTTGCCACCTCTGTTATGGGGTTTGAATATAAGGATATAAAGATCAACTTACTTGACACCCCTGGTCACCAGGATTTTGCCGAAGACACTTACCGAACGTTGACTGCCGTTGACAGTGTCATACTGGTTATCGACTGTGTGAAAGGTGTGGAAATTCAGACGGAGAAGCTGATGGAAGTTTGCCGGATGAGAAACACACCGGTGATCGTTTTTATCAACAAGCTCGATAGGGAAGGCCGGGATCCATATGATTTGCTGGATGAAATAGAGGAGAAGCTGAACATTAATGTCCGGCCACTCAGCTGGCCTATCAGCATGGGTAAGACCTTCAAGGGCGTATATAGCCTATATAGCAACAGTCTGATCTTGTTTCAGCCCAGTAGGAGGGAGCTTCTCGACGATATGATTCAGATCAACGACCTAAAAGATCCTGTTTTGGATCAACAGGTGGGCACAAACTATGCACGGCAACTAAGGGAAGACGTGGAGCTTATTAACGGCGTTTATCCTGAGTTTTCGGAAAAAGACTATCTGGAAGGTCGTATTGCCCCTGTTTTTTTTGGTAGTGCAGTCAATAATTTCGGGGTTCAGGAGCTTCTGGATTGTTTTATAGATATAGCACCCATCCCTCGCCAACGCGAAACTGAAGAAAGGGTCGTGCAGCCTGATGAAAGTAACTTTTCTGGCTTTGTATTTAAGATACATGCCAACATGGATCCTAAGCATAGAAATAGAATAGCTTTTGTCCGGGTATGCTCAGGTAGATTTGAACGAAGTAAGAATTATCACCATGTGCGGCTAAGTAAAAATATTCGGTTTTCTAACGCCACGGCTTTCATGGCTCAGGATAAAGAGATAGTAGATGAAGCATGGCCTGGTGATATTGTAGGGCTGTACGATACGGGCAATCTGAAAATTGGCGACACCCTTACGGAAGGCGAAAAAGGATCATTTAAGGGTATACCCAGTTTCTCACCGGAGCTATTCAAAGAGGTAGTAAACCTGGATGCCATGAAAACAAAGCAACTGGAAAAAGGGCTGATGCAGCTGATGGACGAAGGCGTTGCGCAGCTCTTTACGTATGAGATGGGCGCAAGAAAGGTAGTAGGCACTGTCGGTGCACTTCAGTTCGAAGTAATTCAACATCGCTTAAAAAGTGAATACGGCGCTACCTGCCGGTTCGACTCACTCAACCTCTACAAAGCTTGCTGGATTAGTAGCACCGATAAGAAAGAATTGAGCGCGTTTGTCGATTCGAAGTACAGGCATATCGCCCGGGATAAGGAGGGGAAGCTCGTTTTTATGGCAGAAACTAAAGCATGGCTTCAGATGGTACAAGATAATTTCAAATCCATCAAATTTCACTTCACGTCAGAATTTTGATCTGGCCTGGAAGAAATGCGATCAACTCAACCAGTTCCTTATAATCCTTGTCCGTCAAAACATAAAAAAAGGCCGTTTCGTTGGAAACAGCCTTTTCTAAAAGATAATTTAAAGATTAACCTTTAATTTCATCTTCTACTTCTTCTTGCATGCTCTCATCTTCCATGCCTTCATCAATATGATTCCCTTCTTCATCGAAAAACAATGAAGTCTCTTCGCTGTCTTTAACAACTTTCACTTCATATGTATTTTCTTCTTCAGTTTCAATCAATTTGCTTTTCCCAACAGTATAATCGGCATAATTTTGCTGTAAATACGTAGGAATAGCTGCAGGAAGTTTGTCCTTCTCTACCATTGTGGCTGTCTCTAACCACTCACCTTCAGGTGTGAACTCAGCATACATATCTTTACCATCTTTATTGAACTTCGCTTTGTAGGTCTCATTTTCCATCGACCAATCTACATTTTTTACACCTTGATATTTGGATGAAAAAGTAGAATTAATGGTAGGAGGTAACTGATTGGCTTCCACTTTAGCTGGCTCAGATACATCGGAAACCTGGGCTGAAGAAACGTTTGCAGTAAAAACAAAAGCTCCGATAGTGAACGCATAGATAAAAAATTGCTTTTTCATAATTTAAGTTATTAGTTAAATAATATATTATAACTAGCTGTTGGCAAATTCCATACCCAATTTTTAAAAACCTTTTCCTTTA
>LXQK01000239.1:13395-20145 GCA_001683905.1 Marivirga sp. ANT-B6 | reverse complement strand
TAAAATATTTACCTCTCATTGCACCGGCACCTTACTAATCGTATATTTTTTTAAGCTTGCCAAAAATTAATTTTACACAAAAAGAATTTTATGCTACCTAATGTTGTAACAAAAACTATTGAATTAAAAGATGGAAGAAAAATAACCATCGAAACAGGAAAGCTTGCCAAACAAGCGGATGGCTCCGTCGTCGTACGCATGGGCGATACGATGTTGTTGGCTACTGTTGTATCAAAACCAGATGCCCAGGAGGGTGTCGACTTTTTACCAATGTCTGTTGACTATCAGGAGAAGTTCGCTTCTGCCGGTAAAATACCTGGCGGCTTCCTTAAACGCGAAGGAAGGTTATCTGATTATGAAATATTGATCAGTCGACTGGTTGACAGAGCCATCAGGCCTCTTTTTCCAGACGACTACCATGCCGACACACAGATCAATATCATGTTAATGTCAGCTGATAAGAATGTGCCACCTGATGCACTTGCCGCTTTTGCCGCTTCAGCAGCCTTGGCCGTATCTGATATTCCCTTTAATGGTCCTATCTCTGAGGTAAGGGTTGTCCTGAAAGACGGGAAATTCGTCGTAAATCCTGCACCTGATGTGATGAAGGACGCTACCATGGACATTATCGTGGCAGCCTCTTATGACAATATATTGATGGTAGAAGGGGAGATGAAAGAAGTTGAAGAAGCGCAACTACTTGAAGGTATGAAAATTGCTCACGAAGCAATTAAACAGCAATGCAAGGTGCAGGTAGAATTGATGGAAGCTGTCGGTAAGACAGAGAAGAGGACCTACTCTCATGAGAAGCATGATGAAGCGCTAAAAGCGAAAATGCAGGCAGCACTTTATGATAAGGCCTATGCGGTAGCCAAACAAACCATCACCAACAAAAATCTGAGAAGCGATGCCTTTAAAAACGTAAAAAAGGAATTTGTAGAATCGCTTCCCGAAGATCACACTTACGATAACGGTCTCATCAATAAATATTACCATGATATCCAGAAGGAAGCTTCAAGAAATCTGGTCTTAGAACATAAGATCAGGCTAGACGGCAGAAAAACAGACGAAATCAGACCGATATGGTCAGAGGTAGATTACCTTCCGTCAGCCCATGGTTCAGCGGTATTTACGCGTGGAGAGACGCAGTCTATTACTACAGTAACCCTGGGTACGAAGCTCGACGAGCAAATGATTGATAGCGCCATGACTTCAGGGTACAATAAGTTTATGCTTCATTACAACTTCCCTGGTTATTCTACTGGTGAGGTAAAAATCAACCGTGGCCCAGGTAGGAGAGAAGTTGGCCATGGTAACCTGGCCATGCGTGCGCTGAAAAATATCCTGCCCACTGGCGTGGACAATCCTTATACCATCCGTATCGTTTCTGATATCCTTGAGTCAAACGGCTCATCATCCATGGCTACTGTATGTGCAGGAACTTTGGCATTGATGGATTCTGGCTTAAAAATTAAAGCACCCGTTTCGGGTATTGCTATGGGTATGATATCTGATAGCAAAACAGGAAACTTTGCTATCTTATCAGATATTTTAGGTGACGAAGATCATTTAGGTGACATGGACTTTAAAGTAACGGGTACTGAAAATGGTATCACGGCATGTCAGATGGACATCAAAGTAGATGGTCTTTCTTATGATGTACCAGATATTTTAGGTGACGAAGATCATTTAGGTGACATGGACTTTAAAGTAACGGGTACTGAAAATGGTATTACGGCATGTCAGATGGACATCAAGGTAGATGGTCTTTCGTATGATGTACTACATCAGGCCTTGGAACAGGCTAAAAAAGGCAGGTTACATATTCTCGGTGAGATGAATAAAACAATATCGACTTCCCGAGAAGATTTAAAACCCAATGCGCCAAGATCCTACATCATAAAAATTGAAAAAGATCAGATTGGTGCGGTAATAGGACCAGGCGGAAAAGTTGTTCAGGAAATCCAAAAGGAAACTGGCGCAACAGTGGTGATCGAAGAAATAGAAAATGCCGGTGTTGTAAGCATTTTTGCAGTCAGCAAAGAAGCTATGGACAATGCCGTAAGAAGGGTGAAAAACATCGTCGCCGTACCAGAAGTCGGTGAAGTGTATGAAGGAAAGGTCAAATCGATTATGCCGTTTGGTGCATTCGTTGAGTTCATGCCTGGTAAAGATGGTTTATTACATATTTCTGAGATCAAATGGGAACGTTTGGAAAACATGGAAGGTGTACTAGAAACCGGTGAAGAGATTCAGGTAAAACTGGTAGAAGTCGATAAAAAGACCGGTAAATATAGGTTATCCAGAAAGGTTTTATTGCCTAGGCCAGAGAAAAAATCGGAAGCCAGCAACTAATAAAACTCTCGCAGATAACTTTTTTAAAATAACGTCGTTAATATTTTGCTTCAACAAAAAGAAAGGAACTTTCAACTGAATTACTAAGCATTCCAAATAGGATATCTTTCATTTTAATTTAACTGAATGAGACAGCTCAAGATAAGCAAGCAGATTACCAACAGGGAAAGTCAGTCACTAGACAAGTATTTGCAAGAAATTGGTAAGGTTGATCTGCTTACGCCCGACGAGGAGGTTGACTTAGCGAAGAGGATTAGAGAAGGGGATCAGATGGCTTTGGAGAAATTAACCAAAGCCAATCTTAGATTCGTCGTTTCTGTTGCTAAGCAATACCAAAATCAGGGCCTGTCTTTGGGCGATTTGATCAATGAGGGAAATTTGGGCCTTATCAAGGCAGCACAAAGGTTTGATGAAACCCGCGGGTTTAAATTCATTTCTTATGCTGTATGGTGGATTCGACAATCCATACTACAGGCGCTGGCTGAGCAATCTCGGATTGTGAGGTTGCCGTTGAATAGGGTAGGGTCTCTAAACAAGATATCAAAGACCTTTTCTGAATTGGAGCAGAAATTTGAGCGTGAACCGTCCCCTGATGAGCTTGCTGAAGTGTTGGAAGTAAGCACTTCTGAGATTGTCGATACCATGAAGATATCGGGCCGGCATATTTCCATGGATGCTCCATTTATTCAGGGCGAAGAAAATAGCCTGCTAGATGTGTTGGAAAATGATACTGAAGTAACACCTGACTCTGAGTTAATGAATGACTCGCTGAGAAGGGAAGTACAACGGGCGTTGTCCACCTTGACACAGCGAGAAGCGGATGTTATTGCGCTTTATTTCGGATTGAACGGCGAGCATGCCATGACGTTAGAAGAAATAGGAGAGAAGTTTAACCTGACCAGGGAACGCGTACGACAAATAAAAGAAAAAGCAATCAGAAGACTAAGGCATACAAGTAGAAGTAAAGCGTTGAAACCTTATTTAGGTTAATCTAATCCATGGTATATGTTTCGATCATCGCGGATGCTAACGCTTTTTATTGAATAATATAAAAAGGTCTCTATCTGAGGCCTTTTTTAATGTTATCCTTGTCTTTCTTTTAAAAATATATAACTTTTGTAATTACAATAAAGATAGAACATCATGACACAGGAAAATGTTAACATATTGATTCTCGGCTCTGGCCCTGCTGGCTATACGGCAGCAATTTATGCTGCCAGGGCTGGAATGAACCCCGTTTTATATCATGGAGCACAGCCGGGTGGACAGTTGACCATCACCAATGATGTAGAAAACTATCCTGGTTACCCTGATGGTGTAAGAGGTCCTGAAATGATGATTGATTTTCAAAAGCAGGCAGAGAGATTTGGTACGGATGTGCGAATTGGAATGGCTACTTCTGTAGACTTCAACACCTATCCCCGCAAAGTCGTTATCGATGAAAGCCATGTAGTTTCCGCCAATGCCGTCATCATTGCTACAGGCGCCTCTGCCAAATGGCTTGGTTTGCCTTCAGAGCAAAGACTGAACGGTAGAGGTGTTTCCGCCTGTGCTGTCTGTGATGGATTTTTCTTTAGAAACCAGGAAGTTGCTGTAGTAGGTGGTGGAGATACCGCCTGTGAAGAGGCAAGCTACCTGTCGAAACTTTGCAAAAAAGTATATATGATCGTGCGTAAGAACGAGTTTCGGGCATCATTGATCATGCAGAAAAGAGTATTGAATAGTGCCAATATTGAAGTGCTGTGGAACTCGGAGACCTTAGAAATACTAGGAGAAGATGAAGTAGAAGGCGTAAAGCTTCATAATAACGAGACAAAAACAACCAGTACGCTGGCGATACAAGGCTTTTTTGTAGCCATTGGGCATCAGCCAAACACTGGAATATTTAAAGATTTCTTAAATCTGGACGACTCAGGATATATTCAGACCGTGCCAGGCACAACCCTTACCAACACAGAAGGCGTATTTGCTGCAGGAGATGCACAAGACAATGTCTATCGACAAGCCGTTACGGCAGCAGGTACAGGATGCATGGCTGCACTGGATGCTGAAAAATTTATAGCAGAGAAAGAACTTGCAGTAGTTAGCTAATGCGGATTCGGATCATAACCTTATCCAGTATTCTGCTATGGCTTCATACCTTATCCTTTGCACAGGTCGGTGGAATAGAGGATATGTACAGGATAAAAGTGCCTGTCATCGAAATGGCAGGACCAGATACCGCAGGTACTATATTGCCTAAGATCTACAATCTTAAGCCCGATGGGAATAATAAATTACGGGTGTCGATGAAAGTAGACTCCTCGGCTATACCCGTGAACCTGTCAAAAATAAAATCTTTGCTGAACGAAGATACCTCATCTTATAGTGATGATTTTTCTAGTCTTATTGAAATTGCTGAAGAACTGCGTATTGACTGCGTATGGGTCACATCGCAGGAATATTTTTCTATTTGGGACTCTAACAGCGTCAATCCGTATAAAATAGATGGTTCTAAATTCTCCGACACCTTATCGCTTGTATTGTATGATTTAGCCGCAGGCATGAAATGGTCCTCACCTTTGGATAAAACTCATATCACTTCCAATTTTGGCATGCGATCTTACCGGTGGCACTATGGCACAGATTTGAAGTTGAACACCGGGGACTCTGTACGTGCGGCCTTTGACGGCATTGTCCGCATCACCCGGTTTGATGGTGGTGGGTATGGGCATTATGTTATGCTTCGGCATCAAAATGGACTAGAAACCCTATATGGCCACTTTTCAAAAACTTTGGTAGAAGTGGGTCAAATTGTGAAGGCTGGGCAAGTCATTGGATTAGGAGGAAGCACAGGTAGAAGTTCGGGCCCACACCTGCACTATGAAGTGCGTTACCAGGGCAACCCATTGAATCCGCTGGAGATGTACGACTTCGAGAAAAACCTTCTGCGCTATGATACCATGTTGGTTACGCCTGGTAGTTTCTCTTATCTAAAAGAAGTAAGGAAAGTCTTCTACCATAAAATTCGTTCGGGAGACACCCTGGGCGCTATTAGCAGAAAGTACCAAGTGCCTGTAAAAACTTTGTGCAGGCTGAATGGTATTTCCACTAAAACCGTACTGCGGGTTGGGAGAAGATTACGGGTACGATAAATCATTGCATATCCTCAACACTAAAATAAAAAAACTTGGATAAAGTAGATATATTGGTTATCACCGCACATCCTGATGATGCTGAACTTTCCTGTGCCGGTACCATCCTTGCACATATTGCTATTGGTAAAAAAGTAGGTATAGTGGACCTTACCCGAGGAGAGATGGGAACCCGGGGTACAGCAGCCCTGAGGCAAGAAGAAGCCGCCAATGCCGCTAAAATCCTGGGCGTTGCTTTCCGGGTCAACCTAAACCTGGCCGATGCCTTCTTTGTCAATGACAAGGAACACCAACTGGAAGTAATCAAGGTAATCAGGCAGTATAGGCCCGAGATTGTGCTGGCCAATGCCATTACCGATCGACACCCAGACCATGGTAGAGGAGCCAGTCTGGTGAGGGATGCCGTTTTTTTTTCAGGGCTGCAAAAAATTGAAACCCAGGCCGATGGCAACGAGCAGGAAGCATGGCGGCCTAAAAGCCTCTACCATGCGATTCAGAGCAACTATGTCAAGCCAGATATCGTGGTAGATATATCAGCTCACTGGGAGAAAAAGGTGCAGGCCATCGAGGCCTTTCGGTCCCAGTTTTATAACCCCGATAGTGATGAACCTGATACATTTATTTCATCCCCTGAATTTATGTTATTTGTAGAGGCTCGTGCCAAAGAGCTTGGCCACGCTATAGGTGCTTCATATGGCGAAGGATTTACAGTGGTAAAACAGATCGGCATCAAAAGCTTTTTTGACATCAAATAAGCCTCTCCACCTCAAGGCTCTCCAACGACGTCAGCACATCCTTATAACCATTCCTCATTTTATAAGTTTAGCACACATCGCTAAGGTTGTTAAAGTTGGTCATATGAGATATCTTTTTTTAAAGCTGCTATTTTTGCTTTCCTTCCTTCCACTATCTGTGATCGCGCAGGATGATTTTGAACACTTGCTCGAAAACCGAAAGTTGTCTTTTTCAATTATGGGAGGTCCTGTCGTTGAGTTTTCCGGTGTTCATCAAAACTTTGGCTTCTCTTCCGGCGGTGCTGGCGCTATCCTTTTGAATCAAAAGCTTTTTTTTGGCGGGTATGGTTTAAGGCTGGCACCTGTGATTGGGAAAGATGTAACCGTGGATGGCGTGGACTATAATAACCTGGAAATTGATTTCAACCACGGCGGCATTTGGTTAGGCTATATCCATAACTACAAAAAGCTTGTCCATATGGGGGGAAGTGTGAAGTTTGGATGGGGAAGCATTGAACTTGCCGATG
>LXQK01000239.1:0-13249 GCA_001683905.1 Marivirga sp. ANT-B6 | reverse complement strand
CCTCAAGTGGAAGTAGAGGTTAATATCACCCGGTGGTTCAAAATCAATGCCGGCGGCGGTTACCGGTTTGTCACCAGTATCAACGAAGATGTATTTCAAACCAATGACTTCAATAGCCCAACCTTGACCATCGGACTGATGGTTGGATGGTTTAGGGGAAGAAATTAAACAGAAAAAAAAAGATTTTTATAACTTACCTGGTTCTTTAAACACTTTATTTTTAAACTCTTAGATGGTTTGGCCGTTATTAGGAATATATTTTAAAACATGTTTAATTTTTTAAACTCAATTAGTTATGAAAAAGAATTTATTATTAATCATCTGCGCTACGATTTTATCGGTTACAGCAGCGCAAGCTCAGGAGACCAAATTTGGAATTAAGGCAGGTATCAATAGTGCGAATTTTGGAAGCGATAGTGATACCAAAACAGTTATTGGATTTCATTTCGGTCCTTATGTAAGCATTGGCATCACTGATAAATTTGCCCTTCAGCCGGAATTATTATATTCCACTCAGGGCGCAGAAATAAGTGCCAATAACGTTACGTCATCGGAATCACTCTCTTATATCAACTTGCCGATTATGGCCAAAATTTACGTCGCTAATGGATTTAATATTCAGGTAGGACCCTATGTTGGTGTTTTATTGAATTTTGATTCTGAATCGGACGATACGTCTGTTGCTGCCGGTGTCGACTACAAAGGCTTTGACTATGGCGTTGGGTTAGGTCTGGCCTATGAATTTGATGGCGGGTTTAACTTTGGAGGAAGATACAACTTTGGACTTGCCGATGTACAAGATGTAGACACTAATAATGGCACAGTAGTCATTGATGGAAGCACCAACCAGGTAATTCAGTTTTTCCTCGGTTATAGTTTTTAATCAAAAGATCAAGCAAAGCAAAAGGCTGCCGGATCATGGCAGCCTTTTTTATTGAGGTGTGGTTTGGTATAGGATTAAATCTTCTTGATAATATTGGTTTTCTCTAGTCCTGATAAGACCTCGATATAAATCCCGTCGGATAAGCCTGTCTTGATCTCGCGCTTTTCAAATTCCTGGGGTGATTTTTCTACTTCAATAAATGTTTTATCGTTTTCGAAAATTAACACATTTTCATTCACTGCCAGTACGCTGTCCCTTTTATTCAAAACAATATCTGCATTGGCACTATATCCAGCACGGATAAAGTCTTTTTCAGAAAGTTTAACAGCTGCGCGTATTTCAAATTTTATAGAACCTTGATCATCAATACCTTTAGGAGATATATATTCTAGTATAGCTTTAAACTTTTCTGTCTCAATCGCACCTATGGTTAGCAACAATTCCATGCCTTCCTTGATCTTGCCAACCTCAGATTCATCGACTTTACCCTCAAAAATCAGTGTATTCATGTCGGCGATCGAGGCAATGGTGGTACCTTCGTTAAATGTATTACTCTCTATTACAAAACTTCCTTCCTTCACAGGTACATCGAGCAACATGCCTCTCACCGTCGCTTTTACCTCATTGGTAACTTGTCCTGCTTTCTTCGAGGCTCCTACTTTAATCAGCTGTAGGTTATTTTCAGCGGCCTCCATAGCCTCTTTGCGAAGTTTAAAATCAACCAGAAAATTATTGTACGCTACCTGAGATATTACCTTTTGGTCGAACAGCTTCTGTTGCCTTTCAAATTCCATTTTCGAATTCTCATAATTGATTTTGGCATTGTTAAGTTGCGATTCGGCGTTGTTCAGGTTGACCATATTAGGGATAATTCTGATCTTTGCCAGTAGCTGGCCTTCCTCTACCAATTGACCCGGATCTACATATACCTTTTCTACTACACCAGAAACCTGTGACTTGACAGCAATTTCTTTTCTGGGTTTTATCGAGCCTGTAGCGACTGTTTTCTTAACAATATTGGTAACAATAGGGTGTTCCGTCTCGTAGACCACAGGCTTTTCTTCCGACTTTTGATATAAAAAGTACCCTGTACCTACAAATACAGCGATAACAATGACGACAATGATGGTAACAACGACATTTTTCATTAGTGATTATTTTTTTGGTTGATCAATTTCTATTTCAGTATTTAACGATTCTCTTCTTTCAGTTATTCATCTTTCAAAGCAACGACGGGGTTTACACGCGCAGCTTTTGTAGCAGGAATCAAACCTGCCAATGCCCCCGCGACCACCAGCAAGATGATCGCAGAAAGGGCAATGCCAAAATCTATTTCGGGATTAGCAAAGAACTCACTTTCCGCATCAGACTTTTTCATTGCATAATTTAAGCCCTCCAGTAATCCAACCCCTACCACAAGGCCAAAATAGCCGGAGACGCCGGTGATAAACAGCGATTCCTGTAAAATCATACTGATAATAGACCATGGTTGTGCACCCAAAGCCTTGCGAATACCAATTTCCTTGGTTCTCTCTTTGACGATGATCAGCATAATATTGCCCACGCCAACGATGCCGGCGATGATGGTTCCAATACTCACCAGCCAGCTGAAGCCGTCCATGCCCATAAATAGCCCCTGTACTTGCTCAAACTCCCGCTCTACATTATTGGAGCCAAAGGCTTTTAAATCATCTGGTGCCACGTTATGGCGGCTCATCAGCAACGCTTTCACCTTGGTTTCTACCACTTCCGAGGCTACTCCATCCTGCGGTACCAGCCCAAGCCAATATACCCTGTTGCCCTGGTTAAAAGCTTGCTGCATTGTAGGGTGAGGAATGAAGATCGTCTGCTGGTCTTCCATTGCTCTTTCGCCCTTCTGGTTGCTTTCAAATGTACCGACGATCTGGAAGTAAATACCTTTGATGCTGATATATTGACCCAGAGGCTCTTCACCTTTCTCAAACAGCTCCTCAACGACCTTTGTACCTACAACAGCAATCTTTCTCTTTTCCTGGATATCAATCTGATTGATAAATCTGCCGGAAACAATCTTTTTAGGCTCTACTTTAATGAAATCAGGATAATCGCCAAAGACCTCAAAGGCAGCATATTTTGTTTTCCTATTGACGGTAAATTCTCCATCGAGATTGTTTCGGGGTGCAACTACGTCCACCTCAGGAATATTCTGTCGGATCGCCTCTATATCATCGGTTTTTAGGCGGACGTATCGCCCCGGGCTCAGCCCTTTATAAGGTATGCTGGTACGCTGGGTCCACACAAACACGGCATTTTTGGCCACATCAAATTGTGACTCCACGCCGTTTCTAAACCCTCGGCTAGCACCAAGTAGAACTACGAGCATAAATATTCCCCAAAACACACCAAAAGCAGTAAGCAAAGTTCTCAGCTTATGCTTTCTGATGGTGGTAAAAATTTCCTGCCATTTATCAATGTCAATCATTTGCCGGGTTAATTACTTTTTTGGTTTTCATATTTCTAGTATCCTACCTCGATCAGTCCGCACTTAATGCTTCTACTGGTTTAACACCAGCAGCTTTTATGGCTGGCATAAGTCCAGCAAAAACACCCGCCGATACTAATATCACCAGCGCAATGATGGCAATGTTCAGATCAATTTCAGGCTTGGTAAAGTATTTTGCTTCAATATTGTTGCTTACCATAAAATAATGGATGCCTTCGAGAATACCCACGCCCATGACCAATCCCATGTAACCGGAAACTGCTGTGATTAAAATAGATTCCTGAAGGATCAGACTCACTATAGAAAAAGGCGTGGCGCCAATGGCTTTCCTGATGCCAATCTCTTTTGTTCTTTCCTTTACAATAATGATCATGATATTGCTTACGCCAATGATGCCTGCCAGCAAC
The DNA here is from genome assembly GCA_001683905.1 of Marivirga sp. ANT-B6. Lineage (GTDB taxonomy): Bacteria > Bacteroidota > Bacteroidia > Cytophagales > Cyclobacteriaceae > ANT-B6. The sequence goes on along the minus strand of LXQK01000239.1, from coordinate 9,477 downwards.
GTGCCTAATCCCACAAACCATATCAGCGAATTGATACCAAAAAATACGCCCTGTATCTGCTGAAATTCTTTTTCCAGGTTGAAAATCCGGATGGCCTGGGAATCTTCCGGAGAAAATTCATGGGTATTGCCCAATACTTCTTTTATCTTCTGTTCTACCTCATCAGACGAAGCGTCATCAGTTACTGTCAAAAACATGGATTGCACATTTCTCGAGGGATTGAAAATCTGCTGGTAAGTAGCGTAGGGGATATACGCTCTTTCCTCGTTCCTGCCATCGTTGGAATCATCCTTGAAAACCCCAACAACCATAAAATAAACCCCTTTGATATTGATGTATTCGCCTATTGCTTCTTCCTCCTTTTCGAATAGAACATCTTTTACCCTGCCACCAATGGTTACCACCTTTCTGGTTTCAGCAATATCATTGACATTAATATTTCTGCCTTTCGTAGAATTTGGGGCATCTATTAAAAAATAATCCGGGGTAGTTCCAAACACCTGAAATGATCCATTTTTAGTTTTTCTGTTAATGGTATATTCTCCATAGACCCTGTTACGGGGTGCCATTAATTTCACACCTTCAATATTGGTGGTAAGGTTGGAAACATCCTGGTTGGTAAATTCTATATTTCTTCCGGGCGGTAATCCCAGGTACGGCATAGACGTCCTACCAGTAAACACAAAAATGGCTTTTTTTGCATCTTCACTGAAATCTCTCTGCACGCTGTTTTCCAGGCCCTGGCCAGCACCCAACAGTAAAATCAGCATAAATATACCCCAAAACACACCGAAAGCCGTAAGAAAAGTTCGAAGCTTGTTCTTACGGATTGTGCTGAAAATTTCCTGCCATTTGTCAAAGTCAAACATGGGCGCCGTTTTGGTAGGTTGAAGCTTTCGCTTTTTGATTTAGCCGGTGATACATTTAAAAACAATACATTAGATACAGTAGCGCGTTATGCAAGAACGCCCTCATCCTGGTTGACAATCAAGCCATCTTTTAGGCGTATAATCCGCTCGGTTTTGGCCGCAATATCATTTTCGTGGGTTACGATGATGATGGTTTTTCCAGACTGATGCACTTCTTTGAAAATTTCCATGACCTCATAGGATGTGGTGGTATCCAAAGCACCTGTAGGTTCATCAGCAAGTATTACCTTGGGGTTGGAAATCAGGGCACGGGCAATGGCTACGCGCTGTTTTTGCCCACCCGACATCTCATTGGGTGAATGCTCGGCCCAATCTTTTAAGCCTACGCGGTCGAGGTATTCCAGGGCAAGTTTGTTTCTTTTAGCACGGCCCACCTTCTGGTAATAAAGGGGGAGGGCCACATTTTCCATTGCATTTTTAAATGACAGCAGATTAAAGGACTGAAAAACAAAGCCCAAAAATCGATTCCGCAAAAAGGCAGCTTTACTTTGCGAAAGATCCTTGATCAAGGTATCAGCAAGTCGGTATTCTCCCCGGTCGTAGTTGTCTAAGATACCCAGAATATTGAGCAGCGTTGATTTACCAGAACCCGATGAGCCCATAATCGATACAAGCTCGCCTTCTCGAATATTCATATCAATACCTTTCAGCACCTTTAAAGATTGCTTACCCATTTGATAAGACTTTTCGATGTTGTTGATTCTGATCATAGCCTCTTTTCTAGTAGATGCATTACACCGGGCGATGGTTGCACGCCCTGCATCATTAATTTCCAAATTTCGAAAGTTTATTCCTTTATTAAAAGGTGATATCCATCAAGTAATCATATAAAGTTATCAATGGCGGTAATATATTATCAATGGTGAAAGGAGTGCCCCTGGAAATGCGCCTTATCGTCACGCCCGGCGGAAATAGCCTTTCGAAAGAGGCGCTAAATTTGGATAACCATATTGAAGGAATGGAAAATCGCCGTTTTATCATCTTTTCTTACGAGTTTTCAGTTCTTAGTATATTATTTCCTAATTTTGATCGTATTAAGCTAAAGCTTCTGGGAAGGTATGTCCAAAAATTCCTGTCTTTTACTATTGGTTGTCTTCTGCGCCCTTTCCCAGGGGATGGCACAGCATAACCCCTTTGGCAATGACTATGGAAATGACATCAAAAGAAGCCCCATTCGTAAAATCCTCAATAAATTTTCCTTGGGTGTAGGTACTGGCTTTGGCAGAACCTATTACAGCCACGACCTCGACGATTTTGCGCTGGTGGAAAAAGGTGAGCAGTTATATATTATCGACAAAACAACCTTCAATGCCACAGGTACCAACCAGGGCTATACCAATTGGGTTTCTGATGCCCAGGTCACCAATAGCTTGTTAATCGCCCCTGGAGATGTCGTTTCACAATCCGATACGGCAAACTTAACATTTCGTGGTATTGGCAATAACATACCGCTTTCACTGACATTACATCTCAACCTATTCATCTTCCGATTAGGCGGCGGCGTAACTGCCGAATATGCCACCTTGCCAGACATGTTGCTACAAGATAATCCTTCACCGGGATTTGGTGCTTACCAGCCCAGGAAGAGCAGCAGCCTACAAACCCGCTATTTCGGCATTATCGGTGCAAAAGTCTATGACTTCTGGGACTATAGCTTTGCTGTAGACATGCATATTGGAAAGCTGAACCGCGGATCGGCCTTTAATAAAGCTCAAATTGATAAAGCGTCTTATATGAATTTGGGCATATCAATTGAAAAAAACTTTTCGGAATATTTCAGGCTTACCGTCAGGCCATCGTACGATATGAAGAAGTACAATCTATTGCTTCCTGAATCGGGTCTAACAGTGCAACACAAGCAGCCTGCTTTATATGTGAATGTAGGCGTTAGCTTCAACTATGCCGAAGTGCCACGCTGTAAAATCGACGCATGTAGAACGCAGCTAAAACATGTACATTATGGCAAAGAATTCCGCGGCCAGCCCATTACAAAAAAACAAAATCCTAAATACGGCGAAAATCATCCAACATTGTTGCGGTATAAAGGAAAAAATAAGAAGAAAATTAACCCATTTTAGGATTTCTCCGTTTGGTTTATGATGTTAGCAGGCAATTTCAATTTTACCCTTAGCATCATTATTTTATGATCATTCATTCCGCAGACAGGCTGGAGGAAGTACAGGAATATTATTTCTCTAAAAAGTTACAACAACTCCGTCAAATGCAGGCGCAGGGGCATGATATCATCAATCTTGGTATCGGCAATCCCGACCTTAGCCCGTCAGAACCTACCATACGTAAGCTTATCGAAGCAGCGCAGCAACCCAAAAATCATGGGTACCAACCCTATAAGGGCGTGGCAGAGATTCGCAAGGCCATGGCCGACTGGTATAGCCGAAGTTATGGCGTTACGCTGGAAAGCGAGCAGGAAATCCTTCCTTTGCTGGGCTCCAAAGAAGGGGTGATGTACATCTCTATGGCATTTCTGAATCCTGACGATGAAGTGCTAATTCCTGACCCCGGATACCCTACATATGGCGCTGTAGCCAAATTATTGGGGGCCAAACTTATTTATTATGACTTGAAAGAAAGCAATAACTGGCTTCCGGACCTTGACTTGTTGGAGGAGGCCGACCTGTCGAAAGTAAAAATCATGTGGATCAACTATCCTAATATGCCCACGGGGGCGAAAGCGACAGATACCTTGTTTACCAGCCTGATTGCGTTTGCCAACAAGCACAAAATCCTCATCTGCCACGACAACCCCTATAGCATGATATTGCCGTTCGGCGCTCCCAAAAGTATACTGGCCTATGAGGGAGCAAAGGCGGTAGCCCTGGAGCTAAACTCGTTAAGCAAGTCGCATAATATGGCTGGTTGGCGCGTAGGGTGGCTATCGGGCGATAAGGCTTATATCGATACCATTTTAAAGGTAAAAAGTAATGTAGACTCAGGCATGTTCTTACCCGTACAACTTGCCGCTGCCGAAGCGCTTAATAATACTGAGGAATGGCATACGCAGCAAAATAAAATCTATAAAGGACGCAGAAAAAAAGTCTGGGAAATCATGGAAACCCTACAATGCACCTTCGACAAAGAACAAGTAGGTTTATTTGTATGGGGAAAAGCACCTGCCGCAGTACAGCAGGTGGAAGCTCTTATTGAAAAAATCTTGCATGAAGCGCACGTCTTCATCACCCCCGGCTTTATCTTCGGTAAAAATGGCGAAAGGTATGTCCGGATATCGTTGTGCAATGACGAGCAGGTATTGCAGGAGGCGCTCCATAGGATTCGTAAAATATATTTTTAACAGTAGCCACTTCATTTCAATTCATTAACTACAAGCTTAAATCGATGGTTACAGCAGTTATAGGTGTAGGTTTAATTGGTGGCTCACTGGCCATAGAATTACGTACTAAAGGCGTATCAGACCATATTATTGGCGTAGATAGCAACGGCCAGCACGCAGTAGAGGCGCTGGCATTGGGTATAGTAGATGATATGATGGACCTTGAAAGCGCCGTTATGAAGGCTGACCTGGTGATCTTAACGACGCCGGTAAAAGCGGCGGTAATTCTGCTGCCACAAATTTTGGATAAAATCCGCCCAGATACCGTCGTGATGGATATGGGCTCTACCAAAGATGAAATTTGTAAAGCGGTCAAACACCATCCAAATAGAAACCAATATGTGGCCTCTCATCCTATTGCGGGAACAGAAAACTCGGGTCCGAAAGCCGCCCTAAAAAATCTTTTTAGTCATAAAATAGGGATCCTCTGTGATATTTCCCAAAGCAACGATAAGGCTGTCGCCCTGGCCAAAAGCATCTATCAGGCGCTGGACATGAACCTGGTTTATATGGATTCTGATTCGCACGACATGCACGTGGCTTATGTTTCTCATATTTCCCATATCAGCTCCTTTGTTTTGGCCATCACGGTGCTTGATATCGAAAAAAATACCTCCACCATTTTTGATCTGGCGGGTTCGGGTTTTGCATCTACAGTGCGCCTGGCCAAAAGCTCACCTGCCATGTGGGGGCCTATTTTTGAGCAAAACGCTAAATATATCTCCCAAGCCCTGGGCTCTTATATTGAGAAACTTTCAGAATTCAAAGCACATATCGACAATAACAATGGTCAGGCTGTGCAGCAGCTGATGGAGAAAGCCAACGAGATCAGGAAGATCCTCAAGGACTAAGCGGGTAGGGGAGTTAATGTGAGTTTCCTGTTGCCAATATAAGCATGATAGAAAGTGAATACGTCAGTTGAAAAAAGCTGCGATTAAGCGATATAAGCAATGCTTTTTTAGGAAGGAAACCATCGTTTAGAAACCATCTGAAAACACCGCAATCCATGTCCAATTCACCTTCATCTAACGACAAATTTGATTGTGGTATTAAGGAATTATTATGTAAATTGCCGCTTATATTCATTTAAAGATTTTTTTGAAAAGAAATGGCTGAAGGACAGAACGAAAATATAATTCCTATCAATATTGAAGATGAAATGCGCGGTGCCTACATCGATTATTCGATGTCGGTTATCATCTCGAGAGCGCTCCCCGATGTACGTGATGGCTTAAAGCCTGTACACCGTAGGGTTTTATACGGGATGGACGAATTAGGAGTAAACTACAACAAATCATATAAGAAGTGCGCCAGGATTGTAGGTGATGTTTTGGGTAAATACCACCCTCATGGCGACGCCTCTGTTTACGATACCATGGTTCGAATGGCACAGCCCTGGTCTCTACGATACCCATTGGTAGACGGACAGGGTAACTTTGGTTCTATTGACGGTGACTCCCCGGCGGCCATGCGTTATACCGAAGCAAGGCTGCGCAGGATTGCAGAGGAGTTGCTCATCGATATCAACAAAGAAACAGTTGATTTTCAACCCAACTACGACGACTCCACTCAGGAGCCGACGGTTCTACCGGGCAGACTGCCAAACTTATTGCTCAATGGCACCTCTGGTATTGCTGTAGGGATGGCTACGAACATGGCACCCCACAACCTTACAGAGGTGGTGAACGGTATTGTCGCCTATATCGATAACCGCGATATTACGATATTGGAACTGATGGAGTTTGTGACCGCGCCGGATTTTCCTACAGGAGGTATTATTTATGGCTATAACGGCGTGCGTTCGGCCATGGAAACCGGTAGGGGACGTGTAGTGATGCGTGCCAAAGCCATATTTGAAACTACCAAAACTGGCAAAGAGCAAATCATTGTTACAGAAATCCCATATATGGTCAACAAGGCCAATATGATTGAGAAAACCGCAGCGCTGGTCAACGAAAAGAAACTTGAAGGCATCTCTGACATTCGTGATGAGTCAGATAGAGATGGCCTGCGCATCGTTTACGATCTGAAACGTGATGCCATTCCGAATGTCGTTTTAAATAATCTCTTTAAATATACGCAGCTTCAATCTTCCTTTGGGGTCAATAATGTAGCCCTTGTCAAAGGCAGGCCATTGACACTGAACCTGAAGGACCTGATCCATCATTATGTGGATCACCGCCATGAGGTAGTGATCAGGCGAACGCAGTACGACCTTCGGGAAGCTGAAAAGCGTGCACATATCCTGCAAGGTTTGCTCATTGCGCTAGACCACCTCGATGAAGTGATTACCCTGATCCGCCAGTCGCGCGACCCTGAGGTAGCTAAGAACGGTCTGATGGAGTCTTTCCAACTTTCTGACATACAGGCTAAAGCCATCCTCGAGATGCGTTTACAGCGTTTAACAGGCCTGGAAAGAGAGAAAATTCAAAAAGAATATGACGAAATACAAAGTTTGATTGCTTCATTGAATGAAATTTTAGCAAGTGAGCCTTTACGAATGCAGATCATCAAGGATGAGCTTGTAGAACTTCGCGACCGTTATGGAGACGAGCGCAGGACGACCATTGAGCATAATGCCGATGACCTGACCGTAGAAGATATGATCCCTAATGAAGAAATGTTGATTACCATTTCACACCAGGGATATATCAAAAGAACACCTCTGGCCGAATATAGAACCCAAGGACGGGGTGGTGTAGGCTCGAAAGGTGTATCCACGAAAGATGATGACTTTACAGAACACCTGTTTACGGCATTTGCCCATAATTACCTGCTGATATTTACAGCCTTTGGAAAGGTTTTCTGGAAGAAAGTGTACGGTATACCGGAAGGAAGCAAAACTTCCAAAGGACGTGCGATACAAAACCTGATCAATATTGAGCCGGACGATAAAGTGAGAGCTGTTATCAACGTTACCAGCCTTGAAGACGAGGATTATATTAATAATAACTTCCTGGTGATGTGTACTGAAAAAGGTACCATCAAGAAAACATCGCTGGAAAGTTACTCCAGGCCGAGGCAGAATGGTATCAATGCTATCACCATCAATGAAGGCGACCAGTTGCTGAATGTGAGCCTGACCAACGGTAGCAACGAAATTGTAATTGCACTTAAATCCGGGCGCGCCATTCGCTTCAACGAGAAGGACGTAAGGCCAATGGGCCGTACCGCAGCAGGGGTGAAAGGGATTAATCTTGCCGGTGCCGACGATAAAGTCGTCGGTATGGTATGCGTTTCAAGAGCTGACTCCGATTTGCTCGTTGTATCACAAAAAGGATATGGCAAGCGTTCATCGATTGATGATTACAGGATTATCAAAAGAGGCGGCAAAGGTGTAAAGACACTCAATGTAACGGAAAAGACCGGTTATCTTGTGGCGATCAAAGAAGTGCTGGATACCGATGATCTGATGATCATTAATAAGTCTGGCATTACCATACGCCTGGAAGTGGCCAACCTCCGGGTAATGGGTAGGGCAACACAAGGGGTGAGGTTGATCCGACTCAATGACAATGATGAAATATCTTCTGTAGAAAAGATTGAAAAAATAGAAGAAATAGAAGATGAAAATGCGGTCGACGGTTCTGGTATAATTATTGGAGAGCTACCACAAGCGCCCCTGGCGGAGTCTTCGGAAGAAGATCTCAACGAGGGTAATATGGACGATAGCGACGATCCTGAGGAAATAAACGATTAACCCAAACAATAACTATTTTAAACGAACGATTAAGAGATTATGAAACAATTAGCTTTTATTCTGATTTTTTGCCTGGCCACATTGTCTGTATTTGCACAGAATTCCGCGGTAAATAAGGCTACTCAATATGAGAAAGATGGAGATCTTGCTAAAGCAAAACAAAGCATAGATGAGGCATCGCAACATGAAAAAACCAAAGACAAAGGTAAGACCTGGTATACAAGAGGCACAATTTACGAAGCGATAGCGCTATCTGAAGATCCTCAGTATCAGAAGCTTGATGCCAATGCGCTACAAGAATCAGTAAATGCATACAAGAAGGTAAAGACCCTTGAAAAAGAAAATGCCGGCATGTATGTATTTGCAGACCAGAAGCTGGAAGGCCTTTGGGGTACTTTCTTAAACAAAGGTGCCGAAAAATACCAAAGTGGTGAATATGGCGAGGCACTCGAGCATTTCCAAAAAGCACAAATGCTGAAGCCTGAAGATACAACAGCCTATCTATATGGTGGTATCGCAGCACAGCAGGAAGGTAAGATGGACCTGGCCATGGAGAACTACTACAAACTTATAGCACTGGACGTGAATGACCCAAGCATCTACGAAAGCGTAGTTTATCTTGAGCGTTCTCAGAATGAGGACAATAAGAAAGCCCTTGAAGTTGTAAGCAAAGGAAGAGAAAAATTTCCAAACAATGAAAACCTGGCAAAAGAGGAAATTGCCTTGTTGATCATTACCCAACAAACTGATGAGGCCAGAAAGAAGCTTGAACAAGCCATCGCCACTGAACCTGATAACGCAAACCTATACTACAACCTGGGATTTTTGTACGACCAGATGGGCGACAAAGCCAAAGAAACGGACGACGCAGCAAAGGCTACAGAACATAAGGACAAAGCAATTGCTCAATACAAAAAAGCAATAGAGAAAGATCCAAACTATTTTGAAGCTAATTTTAACACCGCTGTTAATTATTATAACAGAGCAGCGGCCGTAGTTACGGAAGCAAACAATATGGACCTGAAAGAATATCAGAAGAATGGTAAAAAGTTGATGGACAAGTCTAAGGTAGATTTCAAGAATGCGTTGCCATACCTTGAAAAATCCCGCGAACTGCAGCCTGACGATATTACTGTATTGTCTACACTGGTAACGGTTTATTCCCAGCTTGACATGAAAGATAAAGCAGAAGCAACCAACAAATACCTCGAGAAGATCGCTGCAGAGGAGTAAGGATCAATTGATATAAAGAAGGGAACGCGAAAAGTGTTCCCTTCTTTATACGATTCCTATTTAACATAATATAAATTATATAACTCCCAGGGATTTGCGTAATACGTAGCGAAGCGAAGTATTTAACATAAAAACAGTTATCGTCACTTTAGTGCGATAACGTTAGGGTTTTATGTTAAGCAAATCCCGGTGTCGCGTATTGATTCTTTTGGATTTGCGTAATACGTAGCGAAGCGAAGTATTTAACATAAAAACAGTTATCGTCA
>LXQK01000238.1:13599-14643 GCA_001683905.1 Marivirga sp. ANT-B6 | reverse complement strand
CTCCTCCCTAATTACCTCTGGAAGTTTTAAAAGTTCGTCATCAGTAAATAAGCAGATTTTGTAATAACATTGAAATCCTAGAGGTATTTCTAATGAAAAACTGAACGGTTTAGCTAAAATTGCCTTGTAAATGAGCAAGGTTTGTGTTAGTCCCTTGTATTTTTACACATCTTTCGATATTTTTCCAGCCTTCTAAGTCAGCATGATTTGATATGAGGAAGAATGGTGAAACTTCGCTACCGCTACCATTGTACCGGTGAGGTGGTAATCCAAAGTGAACTTTAATCAGTACCTTGCTCTTATGCAATTCTTCCCGATTTTAATCTCACTTATTTGTCTTTCTTTTGCAGCCCCCATCAAAGGAAAAGTTATTGCCATTAAAGATGGCGATACCATTGAAGTTCTCTATCAGGGAAAACCGTTGAGGGTTCGGTTGCAGGGCATAGATTGTCCTGAGAGAAACCAGGATTTCGGGCAGAAAGCCAAGCAATTTGCTTCTGATTTTTGCTTCAATAGACAAGTGGAAATCGTCGTGTTTGGAAAAGACCGGTATGGACGAACGTTGGGAGAAGTGCTTTTGATGGATGGCAGGAGTCTGAACCAGGAGCTGGTAAAAGCGGGGCTGGCCTGGCACTATAAAGCCTATTCAAAAGATAAAGTACTTGCCGATATGGAGATTTTGGCCAGGCACGAGGCGGTAGGATTATGGGTGCAACCTAACCCAATAGCGCCTTGGGATTTTAGAAAGGCAAGACGAAAAGTAAGAACTATAGTTGTTGATAAGTAATTTGTGACATCCGGTATGCATTACATTCTAAAAATCTATTTATCAGTCCCTCTTAATTTTTTCCGTTGTTTTTTCACCCACATTTGGGCAGGAAGTGTTCGAGTCTTACGTCGTGCATCTCCCCATCACCTTCGTGATCATGCTGAGTTAAGAAGATACGGATAAATAAAGATTTTTGAAATTATTCTTTATATCTTCCCGGATTCAGGCTTGACGACCGGTTTTTAATAGTCGAACTCAGTTTATTAGGTATAGTC
>LXQK01000238.1:0-13453 GCA_001683905.1 Marivirga sp. ANT-B6 | reverse complement strand
ACCCGAATAGACAAACGAAATCATATTACAACCCTGAAAGGGTTGAACATTAAAAATTGGTCTGCCGGGAATTGATTTCCGGGAATAAAATGCTTAAGATTATCTATCTAATTTTAAAAATTTCCTACACCGGGTGGGCTGTGTCCTCACAGACCACTCACTTTATTCCTAGAACCGATCCAAATAGTGGGTTAAAAGCAGGTAAAAATAAAGGTAAAGATAAGGCCTGTGAGGACACCGGCCATGGGTGGAATCATTAGGAGCTACGAAAGCCTGACGGGCTTTAACCCGAATAGACAAACGAAATTACCATTGACAACCCTGAAAGGGTTGAACATTAAAAATTGGTCTGCCGGGAATTGATTTCCGGGAACAAAATGCTTAAGATTATCTATCGATTGTAAAACCAGACAAAACAAATTTTAAAAATTTCCTACCTGTTTTGATCAATGACATAGGGAGTAAAAGAAAAGACTTATTGATTGAATAGGAAGAACCAAGAAGTACGTCATCGAAACATTTCATAATGGGAGAAATATGCACACTTATTGGAAGAACACAATATTCAATTCGAGGAATAATATTTGTTTTAATGCATTGTTCAACCACGCTGTGGTTGTGGCTGTAATTTATACATCGCCCGTTATCACGGGCTATTCGTGTTCAAGCCCGCTGGGCTTGGGGTGCCGGTATTTTGATAGTCGAAATCAGGTTATTAGATTTTAAAAATAAATTGTTTTAATTCATCATGTGATCCATCAATTTGTATGCAAGGAAAACCTAATATTCTGGTGGTATGTGGACGCAATAAGAGAAGGAGCAGAACAGCAGAATATATATTTAAAAATGACATGCGTTTCAATATTCGTTCTGTGGGGCTAAGTCCAAAAAGTGATCGCGTACTCCAACGGCGGGACCTGGAATGGGCCGAATTGATTCTGGTAATGCAGCAGGGGCAGAGGGCAAGGCTCAGGAGCACATACAAAGAGGTAGTCATGCCAGAAATCGAGGTGTTACAAATAGCGGATATCTATGAATACCTCGATCAGGAATTGGTTAGGATATTAACAGAAAAAATTAATGCCATCCTAAACATGAGATTTGATCTTTAGCACCATTCAGGTTGTCTGATTATAGATATTCATATTTTTCCTAATCGCCCGGACTTATGGAGTTTCATTCTGAAAGACTTGTATTTAAGAAAGTAATAGCAGCTGACAAGGAAATTTATTTTCAGATGGTTTGTGACGAAGCAGTAATGCGTTTTATTACAGCACGTGCACTTACCCGGCACGAGGCCCATGTCCGTTTTGAAAAAATCTTGGAGATGAATCGACAAAATTTGCCTACTGGCGTATTTTCTGCACGGTTAAAGCATACCAGCCAGATCATCGGTGTAGGTAAAATCACGCCCTACGAAAAAGAACAGGCAGAAGTAGGATATATGCTTTTACCCGCATACTGGGGCCAAAGATATGCTACAGAAATACTTTCCCAAATGATACATCATGGGAAGCAAATTATCGGCCTGAAAGGGCTGGTGGCTATTATTGACCCTATGAATATAGGATCGTTTAAAATGTTGGACCGACAAAAGTTTGCCTGGTATAGGCAGGGAGAAATAGGAGGATTGGCCGCCGCTTACTATCAACTTCCACTTACCACCAATCACATTCAATTGGAATAACTTTATTTCGACTGGCTGGCTACGGGATTAATGAATGTAAAGCCTCGGGCTTCAACGCCTTCATGAAAATCTATCTCCATCCCCAGGATGTACATCGTATGTTTTTTTTCGATAAATACCGGAATGTCATCAACCTGGTAGGCAAGGTCGTTTTCTTTCTGCTTATCGAATCCTAGTAGAAATGACATGCCGGAACAGCCGCCCCCTTTTACACCCACACGCAACCCATATTCTCCAGGTATATTCTTATTTTTCATGATCTCCTTAATTTCAACCACAGCTTTTGGTGAAATGGTTACAGGATTTAGATGACCAGCCATATCTCTATATTTAAATTTTATTTGACATAACGGTGCAGCAAGCCAAAGTATTCTAATCAACCGATTTAAGCCTGATCATGAAGCCGCCTGCTATCGCTTTTTCAACTATTATACTTGATCAGGTAGTTTATAGCGTTATATCATACATTGGGCACCGAAATATCTTAAAACAACACAATAATTGCTAAATTAATTCTTACTTTACCTTTTTTAAAATAGCTATTACAAATAATGGAGTTACTGATTGAATTTGCGAAACTTTTGATTCCTGCGTTGGCTGTATTATATGCCATGTATTTAACGATTACCAGCTTCCTCACCAAAGATCTGGAAAAGAAAGTGATGGAATATAAAATGAAAAACACTGAACTTATACTTCCTATCAGACTTCAAGCCTATGAAAGGATGTGTTTATTCCTCGAACGCATCACGCCAAATAACATGGTGGTTCGCTTGAATGACAGTACCTATACGGCACGGCAATTTCAGCAGATCTTATTATTAGAGATCAGGGAAGAATATTACCATAACTTGTCGCAACAGGTTTATATGACAGACGATGCCTGGGCACTGATCAAGAATGCGATGGAAGATACGGTTGTCACCATCAATGCCGCAGCAAAGGACCTTCCGGATGATGCCCGCGGAATTGACCTGGCAAAGCAAATTTTCGAGCGCCTGTTGAATCAAACCCAGGACCCAATTGGGTACGCTTTGAAAAGCATCAAAAATGAAATCAGAAATAGTTTTTGATTTCATTGAGACGTGCGGCTCCAAATCGTGCCTGAGTCGCGATTTATCCGTAGCTTGTGATACTTATGATAACTTTTTTGTGCATTCTAAGTTAATGAAGGAAGACTACATTTTTTAAACAAAACCTTATTTATGGAAAACTATAAAGCGCCCGCTGGATTTGACAAGGCTCATCGCGAAGCAGAAATGATGACCGACAATCCTTCAAGAGTTCAGTCTGTATTGGACAAAACATTAGACAAATTGAAGAGTGTTGGTGACGACAATGAAGTTCTTGGAGAATTTGTTGATTCTTTAAAAACTTTTGTAAGAATGGTGACCGCCTTCTTCAAAGGAGATTATAAAGACGTGTCCAAGACGACTATTGCTGTTGTAATCGGTGGTTTAATATACTTCATCTCACCGCTCGATTTGATTCCTGACTTTATTCCTATTGTGGGTTATTTAGATGATGCCACAGTAATTGTTTATATCATTAAACGGCTAAAAAATGAAGTAGAGAAATTCCAGGAATGGGAAGCCTCTATGATATAAATAGAGGAGCTAAGATCAAAAAAGACCCATCGGGTCTTTTTTTATTGCCGTCAGATAGCATAAATTATATTTCCAGGTAAACATGTTCTTATGGATTCTGTTACGCAGGCTGCATTGGGCGCTGTTGTGGGTGAGCTCTGTTTAGGTAAGAAAATTGGCAATAAGGCTATTGTATACGGCGCCATAGCTGGAACTATTCCAGATTTGGACGTTTTCCTGGATCACTTTTACAACGACGTGGAAGCGGTAATAATGCATCGCAGTTTTTCACATTCCCTTGTTTTTGCCGTTTTTATGGCTCCTTTTTTAGGTTACCTGTTACAAAGGATCTACCATAGGGAGGATGCGGATTTTAAAGATTGGAGCTGGTTTTTCTTCTGGACCATTGTCACACATCCCGTTTTGGATATTTTTACCGGCTATGGCACACAGTTTCTCTGGCCTTTCACCACATACGGCATCGAACTTAATACCATCTCCATCGTAGATCCAGTATTTACGCTGCCACTTCTGATAGGGGTAATTGTCGCTCTTTTTCTTAGAAGAACCGGAAAAAAAAGACGATGGATCATTGCCGGTGTACTTGCTTTCAGCACAAGCTATCTTCTGCTTACTTGTGTAAATAAGTTGTACATCCAAAGTGTAGCGAAAGAAAATATGGTCACACAGCAAATCAAGGTAAATAAATACATGACCTCGCCCACTTTGCTAAATAACATCCTTTGGTCGATAGTAATACATGAAGAAAACCACTTTCTGGTGGGGTATTACTCCTTATTTGATCAGGACAGGAAGATAGATTTCAAACGGATACCACAGAAGCCTGAACTACTCGAGCCCTATCTTAAAGACGAAGAAGTGCAGCAATTAAAGCAATTTACCAAGGGCTTCTACACACTACAAAAGTCAGACAAAGGGATCGTTCTTAACGACCTGCGCTTTGGGCCGGTTAGCGGCTGGTTTGATCCTGACCAACCCTATATTTTCTCATTTTTGATTCGCGATAGTAAAAAGGAATTTAACATAGAACGGATTGAGGTAGAAGCACCCCGTGACATGGAAGCGTTTGAGCCCCTTTTGGAAAGGTTGAAGGGGAAAAAGAAAAGTGATTGATCACTGAGCTAAACCCTATGGCAGAATCGAGGTTATGGTTAAAACACATCTTTCCATTTTTAAAGAAAAATAAAAATCACAATGAAAAATAACAAGACAGCTTTAGTAGCAGGAGCAACAGGATTGGTAGGTAAAGAATTGCTGGCGAAGCTATTAGAGGATGACGCATATACTAGCGTAACTACTGTATCCAGAAAACCAATAAACACCACACATGAAAAGCTCGGGCAAATTGTAACGGACTTTGACGAGCTAGAGGAGGTTAAAGATCAGTTGGCTGCAGATGATGTCTATTGCTGCCTGGGCACTACCATGAAGCAGGCGGGGTCCAAAGAGAAATTTTATAAGGTGGATTATGCCTACCCTCTTTTGCTGGCGCAATTAGCCAAAGCTGCTGGTGCCAAAAAATATTTACTGATATCGGCCATGGGCGCTGACAAGGATTCGTCAATGTATTATAATGAGGTGAAGGGGAAAATTGAGGAAGCGATAGAGCAAATCAGCTTTGAATCGGTGCTAATATTCCGGCCTTCATTACTGCTGGGGGATAGGAAGGAAGTTCGTACCGGGGAGGCTATTGCAAAAAAACTGATGACTGGCTTGGAATTTCTGATGATTGGCCCCCTAAAGAAATATCGGGCCATAGAAGCTTCAACCGTTGCAGCCGTAATGATAGGCACTGCCAACGGGGATCTACAGGGAATTCATATCTTTGAGTCAGAAAAGATGAAAGAAACTGTTCAATAGCTGTGAACACGGTTATACAAAGAGTGAAAAATGCTTCTGTAACCATCAATCAGCAGCAAACTGCCGCTATCGGGCAGGGGCTAATGGTATTAGTTGGTATAGAAGCAGCAGATGATGAACAGGACATAGCCTGGTTGTCGCAGAAGATTGTCAACCTGCGGATTTTTAATGATGATGCCGGGGTGATGAATCAATGCGTGCTGGATGTAGACGGCGAGATTCTGCTTGTGAGCCAATTTACCCTGCAGGCCAGCACCAAAAAAGGCAACCGCCCGTCTTACATCAAGGCTGCCCGGCCAGATATTGCTATACCGATGTATGAACGCCTTATCCAGACTTTAAGTCAGCTTCTACAAAAACCGGTTATGACAGGACAGTTTGGCGCTGATATGCAGGTAAGCCTGGTCAATGATGGCCCTGTGACCATTCTTATGGACACAAAACATAAGGTTTAACTTGCAAAAAATTCAAAGTAAACCTTACGATCTATGCCGCTTTATCTAGTTCTCCCTGACCTCTGCATTACCCATGGTATTGACCTTACTCACCCCTGAGGTGCTATAGCTAATATTTTTATGGCCGTAAACCTTGGCCGAAGAGGCGCCATTAGCCTCCACGACCACCTGGTCGACTTTAAAGTTATAGCCATCAAGGGAGCACAGGCCGGCAAGGTCTGCATCCAGCGATATACCTTCTCCGTGCAGGTCGATATTGGAAGCACCACTCATTTCCAGCGTCAGGTGATTAATTTGTAGGTAAGCTTTAGCGTTGCTTGCTCCGGACAAACTTATCTCCATATTATCGCCCTTAAATCCCGTAATATTTGCCGTTGACGCACCACTTAAGTCAAACTCTTCAAGCACTGGCATGGTGATAAAAACTGAAACAGTATGCCGGTTTTTATTAAACAGGTTGGTGGAATGATCGCGGGATCTTATCGTTAACGCCCCGGCTTCATTGTTTACTTCAATATTTTCCAAGTCCTTCTCTTTTCCCGAAATGGATACCTTATACACTTCTCCCTGTCGTACCTGTACATTATAAAACCCTGAGATATCCAGCTTTTGGAAGTTTTCTATATCGAAAAGCTGGGTCAGCCCACCGTTTGAAGAGGAGATAGAATTCCTGTTTCGGTCTCGTCTTTCCGGTTGAGTACCACAGGTGATGCACTCCAGCCCCGCAGGAGTGAACCGCCAGGTATTGTTTGAAAGATGATGCTCATTGTACCCGTACATGTACAAGGTATTCCTTAGTATATACTTCAAGTCTTCATCCATCACAAAGATACGATTGTAGGGGATATAAAATACCGCCTCAACCTCCTGCGCCCGGAATACGGCATTATCCTCGAAAGTAATATTGGAATCGAATGAAAAGATAGAGTCGGTAAGTGTCACGTTATAGGTAATAGCTTGGGTATTTTGAATAGCATCTTTCCTTGTTCTTCCTCTTCCTTCAAAATATTTAACCAGCCTGAACTCTGACGCTTCCTGTCCCTTTAATTGCAGCGATGCGCCATCATAGTCATCCATGCCGACTTCCGTCAAACGCAACACAACTGTTTTGTCATCCAAACGAAATGTTTCCTCCACCTCCACATCTGCTTCTTGGCTAAAGTTCATCGCAAAGCCGGGGATTGTAGCGGCAACCCCAATTACACTTAAGATCCATATCCCAAAAAGCGACCAACCCACAGCAGTATGAATGATTTTACGCCGCGAGATGATGGCAACCCCCATGAGCATAAAGCCCAATAAAGGAATAAAAGCGGTCACGGATGATACCAGCACCATAAATGGCGTAATGGAATCGCGGATTAGCTCAAATTGCATAATACCAAACCGAGCGCCGCCGCCGTAAATCCCATCACCATAATTCAACCCCAGAAATGAACCTACCAATACAAACAAGGCAACCATCAAAGCCAGCGATAGCAGGATGAAAAACATCCCCGCGGCAATTCTAATGGCTTCAACCAAAAACAAGGCCACGGGAGTCAGGATTTTTCCCAACCCATTGAAAATTATTGCAATGATGCGAAATGGGAAAAGCAGGATTTTTACCAGTGCACTTTCTTCACCTTCAGGTTCCCTAAGGCTTTTTTTTACATTGGTCTCTATATTGTGCAGGGTCACAGGCTCCCCCTGCATCTGAATCTTGTCTGTCAGTGACTTAGCCTCAGGCGTTATAATCCAAAGTACAATATAGATGATGAAGCCTGACCCTCCTACAAAAGCAGTAAGCACAAACAATACCCTGATCAGCGTAACATCGGTACCGAAGTAGGCAGCAATACCGCTGGAAACCCCACCAATTACCTTGTCATCAGGATTCCGATACAGCTTTTTTACCTGCTTGTTCTCTTCCAGTCGATCCGAAGCAGGCAGCAGGATCCAAAGTATGATATAAGCGATCACGGCCGTACTAGAAAAGGTACCGAAGTCGAACCAAAATATAAACGATGAGAAGCCCAGGAATAAGAATAAAAGCCTCATCCACAGCGGGTCTACATTAAAATAGTTCGCCATGCCGGCTGCTACGCCACCAAGTACCTTGTGCGACGTATCGCGGTATAGCCGCTTGGTGCCATAGGGCTGCTCTTCGGCTGGCCCCGAGTGAGCCTGCTGATGACTATGGGTATTTTGGCCATGGCCAAGCGACTGGTCCATATCATCTTCCACAGCTGCAAAATCCTGCACCGTCCCCATCGTGGCAATCAGGCCTTCTACGTCCACAGCAGTAATGACCTGCTTCTGCGTTGACAGCCTGGTCAGAAAGATCTCCGCGATACGGCTTTCTATGTCCGCTATAATCTCGCTACGCTCTTCATAAGAAGAAAAGTAACGTGTGATGGCCTCCAAGTAGTTTTTTAGCAATTCATAGCCATCTTCCTCAATGTGAAAGATGATCCCACTAATATTAATGCTTATATTCTTTTTCATGATCGTTGGTTTATACGTATGGCCTGTTTCCGGCAGGTAGCAGGCCGAAGGTTTCTTACTTGTTATTATAGTTTGAGATTATTTGGTTGGTCGACTGTACCAGCTCGCCCCAGGTTTCCCGCAGGTCGTCAAGAAAAAGCCGGCCAGTGTCGGTCAACGTATAATATTTTCTGGGTGGTCCGGAGGTCGACTCCTCCCACCTATAGTCTACCAGCTCCGCTTTGCGCAGCCGGGTTAGCAGCGGGTATAGCGTGCCTTCCACCACCATGATTTTGGCAGAAGTGAGCTCCACCAGCATATCTGAGGCATATACCTCACCGCGTGAGATGATGTGCAGTATGCAAAATTCCAGTATCCCCTTTCGCATTTGCACCTTCGTGTTGTCTGAATTCATATTGCCTTTGCTTTTAATTGTCCTTCGTACTCCAAATGTAATACTTGGTACTTTGTTAAACAAGGTACTATATACTTATGTTGCCGTTTTTATATGATTTTATGCTGCCAAAATCAAAAATGCCCTTTATAGCAAATTAAAGAGAACGTCCAATGCACATTTTGTGATGAACGGTGAGAAGAAATCGGGGTGCATCAGCTGGGCGTGCCCCATTTCGCTTGCCTGCCGGCGCGCTCAGGGTCATGCTGTACGCTATACTCCTCGGTCGGCACTGCAGCTTCAACGCTTCCCGCCATTTACACCAGGTGCCTCCCTGCGGGGTGCCGCTCCCATCATTCACGCAAAAAAATCCACCCAATCCATACCCCTGAATTCGAGATATTATTATACATTGTAATCCTAACCGCCATCAGCTTTTTATGGATTACATGAACGACAAGTCTTCGCCTGTATCACTTTCAATTTACCTGATCATGATCCTGCTATTCGTAGCAAGCTACCAGGCACCATTGCAGGCACAGGATGCTACACCTTATATCTTGCCTATGAAGCAGCAGGCAGCACTGCAGGACCAGTGGCTTAAAGAAAGAGTTGATAACCTGCTTCCAGGGCTGATGCGCCGGGCTAACATTGATATGTGGCTTATCATTGCCCGGGAATATAATGAAGACCCGGTAATAGAAACCATGCTACCAGCTACCTGGCTTGCGGCGAGGCGGCGGACTATATTGGTGATGTACGACGACGGAAAACAAGTAGAAGCCCTGGCTGTAGCCCGGTATGACGTCGGCGCTTCTTTCCAAAAGTCATGGGACCCAGAGAAGCAGCCCGATCAGTGGAAACGCCTGGTGGAGATCATCAAGGAGAAAAATCCGAAAAAGATCGGTTTGAATAAGTCTGCTGCCTTTGCGCTGGCAGATGGCTTGTCCGCTGCAGAGTATGATGCTTTCCTTGCTGCCCTCCCCAAAACCTATCAAAACAAGATCGTTTCAGCCGAAGCCCTTGCAATTGCATGGTTGGAAACCCGTACCGCGAGCGAGATGGTGGTTTATCCCCAAATTGTGGGTATTGCTCATCACATTATTGCAGAAGGGTTTTCAGAAAAAGTTATCCAACCAGGCGTTACGACCACCGATGATATTGTCTGGTGGTATAGAGAGCGTATTAGAGAACTAAAGCTAGAGACCTGGTTTCATCCGTCGGTATCGCTGCAGCGGGCAGACCCCGAATCATTCGATCACCTGCGTTCTTTTTCGCAGCGCCCGGATAAGGAAGTAATCTTACCGGGTGACCTATTGCATGTAGATTTTGGCATCACCTACCTTGGCTTAAATACCGATACGCAGCAACATGCCTACGTCCTGAAACCAGGAGAATCGAGTGCCCCTGATTTTCTGCTGAATGCCTTTAAAGTTGGCAACCAGCTGCAGGATATCCTGACTAACCAGTTTCAATATATGAAAACGGGAAATCAAATCTTGGCAGGGGCATTGGCCGAGGCCAAAGCAAAAGGAATAAAGGCAACCATCTATACCCATCCGTTAGGCTATCATGGCCACGCTGCAGGCACAACCATTGGTCTGTGGGACCAGCAAGGGGGCGTACCAGTGCAAGGGGATTATCCTTTATACTACAATACGGCACACTCCATAGAGCTCAATGCTGCTGTTCAAATTCCCGCCTGGGGCAAAGAAATCAGGATTATGTTGGAAGAAGATGCGTTTTTTGATGAAGCTGGTGTCCGTTATATCCATGGCAGGCAAAAGGATATCTTGCTGATACCCCGCCAAATCAGCCATCTGAAATAGGATTACCGGGTGCTGCGTAGAGAAACAAAGCTACTTCTAAAAGGTAATAGTAGCTTTGTTCTCTTTGATGATACTTTTATTGGTAAGACTTTCTACTACATCCGCCTGAACGATGACCTTCAGTTCAGGTTGCGTAATGTCATTGGATATCAGCGTGATGCCCTCACTTCTATTGCCTGCCTGCCGGGCAGAATATATCATTTTAATGGCTTCCGATTTACCTGGTTTTATTGACTTTACACTCTGACGATCCAGCGATATACAGTTACAACCAGACCTCAACGCTTGGATATCGAGGTCTTTTTGCCCCGTGTTCTTAACCATCATGGTAAAGGAAACATCTTGTCCTTTTTCTACTTTACCCAAGGTTTTCACCCCATTGTCGATGCTGATTTTCGGGGATGCGGCTATCGCCTCATCTGAATAAACTTTGGTTACAACTTCTTGTCCTACAACGACACCTTTGATAAATACGACCGAGGTCGGTTCTGTGGCATTGGTGGTTATGGTAATATTTTTATTAAAAGCACCTGGCCTGCTTTTGCTATTGTAGGAGGCGGTTACCTTGCCCTGTTTTCCGGGAAGTACCGGCTCCTTGGTCCAGTCGGGGGTAGTACAACCACAGGAAGCACGAACGGCATGTATGATGAGTGGCGCGTCGCCGGTATTGGTAAAGGTAAACTCATGGGTGGCTTGGGCACCTTCTGTTACATTACCGAAATCATGGGTGGCATTTTTAAATTCTATTTTGGCCTGGCCAAAAGCTAAACCTATGGAAACTGTAAGGGCAGTAAATAAGAATAATATTTTACGAAACATGGTATTTGAAATTTTATCAGGCTCAAAGGAAACGATAAATCAAATATAATAATTTAAATAAAGCAAAACACCACATTTTTTACGATGTAATTACACGGGTTAATTTTTTCATTATTTGATACATTCATCTTTTTCTCTATTTTTGTTTAACGCCGAAAGTTAAAACTTCTTTGAGAAACGAGGTTTTTTAAATGTATATGCTCATAAAAAAACAAGATATTAAGGCCGGCTTTGCTTCCTTTTTCTACGTAAAGAGTATAGAACTTTAACATACTTCGTCTGGTTAAACAGATAAGCGTATTGGTAAAATGTCAATTTTGAACCATGAATCAAACAATTATTTCAGAGATAGGATTATCTACGCAGGAGATTATAGCCGACTATAAGCTTGCCTGCGAAAGTCGGCATGCGAGTTTGCTGGGCAGGAAAGAAGTGTTTATGGGGAAGGCAAAATTCGGCATTTTTGGCGACGGAAAGGAAGTGGCTCAGCTCGCTATGGCAAAAGCCTTCAAAAAAGGTGATTTTCGTTCAGGATACTACAGGGACCAGACATTCATGTTTGCCATTGGCGAACTCACTTTAAAGCAATATTTCGCGCAGCTATATGCTCATCCCGATGTAGAGGAAGAGCCTGCTTCTGCCGGCAGGTTGATGAATGGGCACTTCGGAACCAGAATGATCGATGAGGAGGGAAAATGGAAAGAGCTTTCCAACTCCATGAACTCAAGCTCCGACATTTCGCCTACAGCCGCACAAATGCCGCGACTTTTAGGATTGGCTTATGCTTCAAAGCTATACCGCCAAAATCCGGAATTGCATCAATTCAAATCATTTTCTGTCAATGGAAATGAAGTGGCCTTTGGTACCATCGGAAATGCCTCCACCTCTGAAGGGATGTTTTTTGAAGCGATAAACGCGGCAGGCGTTTTACAGGTGCCGATGCTGGTGTCGGTATGGGATGATGAATACGGAATTTCTGTCCCTAAAGAGTACCACACCACCAAAGGAGACATCAGCAAAATCCTTGCAGGCTTACAGCGCACCGAAGATGAAAAGGGTTATGAAATTTACCGCGTAAAAGGGTGGGATTATGAAGGCCTGCACGCCAGCTATCAGGAAGCAGCCAAAGTTTGTCGTGAGGAGCATGTGCCCGTATTGGTACATGTGATGGAAATGACCCAACCACAGGGACACTCCACTTCTGGTTCACACGAGAGATATAAAAGTAAGGAACGACTTGCCTGGGAGGATGAGTTTGACTGCATCAAAAAGATGAAGGAATGGATGCTGGAGAATGGAATTTCCAATGCCACTGATCTTGAAAATATTGAAGCTGAGGCAAAAGAAACTGCTAAGCAAGCCAAGGTGCAAGCGTGGAAGGCATTTGAAGCCTCCATTAAAGACGACCACCAGGAGGCTGTGACGCTATTAAAGGCCGCAGCAAAGCAGGCCGAGAAATCTGATGCCATTGCCGAGCTGGCGGAGAAACTAAGGAAAATCAACAATCCTATCCGGCTGGAGAGTATCCAAATAGTAAAAAAAGCATTGCGCCTGATGGCGGGTGAAGATTTTGAAAGCCGCAATAACTTAATCAATTGGATCAGGAAGGTAATGAAGGAAAATGAAGATCGCTTCAATTCCTACCTTTATAGCCAATCGGAGGATTCGGCGCTGAACGTTGCTGTGGTAGCGCCGCAATTTGATGAAGTGGCTAAAGATGTTGATGGGAGAGAAGTATTGCAGGCATGCTTTATAGCAGCTTTTGAAAGAGATCCTCAGATCATTGCTTTTGGAGAAGATGTTGGCAAAATTGGAGATGTGAACCAGGCCTTTGCCGGCCTTCAAAAGAAGTTTGGTGAACTGCGCATTACCGACACGGGTATTCGTGAGTGTACCATTATAGGGCAGGGGATAGGTGCTGCCTTACGAGGACTGAGGCCCATAGCAGAAATACAATACCTCGATTATCTCCTGTATGCGATACAAATATTGTCTGACGACCTGGCTACGTTACAGTACAGAACCAAGGGCGGTCAGAAGGCGCCTATGATAATCCGTACCCGTGGCCATCGGCTGGAGGGTGTTTGGCACTCAGGTTCGCCAATGGGTATGATATTAAATAGTATTCGTGGTATCTATGTGCTGGTGCCTCGCAATATGACCAAGGCAGCAGGTTTTTACAATACCATGCTTCAATCTGATGATCCTGCGTTGATTATAGAATGTTTAAATGGGTATCGCCTGAAAGAAAGAATTCCTTTAAACATTGGCGAGTTTACTATTCCATTAGGCGTACCGGAAGTGCTACGAACCGGAACAGACGTAACTGTGGTCAT
>LXQK01000237.1:9130-10767 GCA_001683905.1 Marivirga sp. ANT-B6 | reverse complement strand
TTTGCATACCGTATCGTCGCGGGTAAACTCACTGGCCAATGATGGCCCGGAGTTGATCAAACCTGCACCAGCTAGTGATCAATTTGGTAATTATACGTTATTCAACTGATATATTATCATTATTATTAAATTGGTAAATATGAATTCTAAATTATCAGGGAAATTAAAAACTAATCAATTACTTTCAGGTTTCATTAACAAAAACATATTTTTATCGTAAAGGGTAATTTAATAAGAATACTTTTACGAAGATTTCTTTAAAGAAATAGCAGAAAAGAAAAATTAACAATAACCGCAGTTGTAACATTGGGTGTATAGCCTGTCTAGTCAAAGATGATAAAACGTAGTAAGATAACAGGTATTGGTCATTATGTCCCTGAAAATATTGTCACCAACCAGGATTTAGAAAAATTAATGGATACCACCGATGCGTGGATTGTGGAAAGAACAGGAATCAGACAAAGAAGATTTTTTAATCCCGAAACAGATACTGTAGCCAATATGTCGGCAAAGGCTACCCATATGGCTTTAGAACGTGCCGGACTTCAAGCTAAAGACATCGATTTTATTATTTTGGCTACCATTACGCCCGACTATTTCTTTCCGGGTTCTGGCGTTCTCTTACAACGCGAGTTAGGCCTGAAGGAAATTGGCGCTTTGGATATACGGAATGCCTGTTCAGGATTTATTTACAGCCTATCTATTGCCGACCAGTTTATTAAAACCGGGATGTATAAGAATATTCTCGTTGTTGGTGCAGAAATTCAATCGTCTGCAATGGATCTCAGTGATGCTGGAAGAACCGTTTCTGTAATCTTTGGGGATGGAGCGGGCGCAGTAATTATGCAGCCCGATGACAGGCCTGATGCAGGCATTCTCTCTACACACCTTCATTCTGACGGCCGCCATGCCGAGGAATTGTATATCAAAGATCCTGGCAGCAGCAGGCACGTGCGTCTGAATAAGGATATGATCGACCAGCAGGGCATACGCGCTCACATGAACGGCAATATGGTTTTTAAGCATGCCATTGTCCGGTTTCAGGAAGTGATCAAAGAAGCCCTGGAGGCCAATAACCTGCAAAAAGAAGCAATAGATCTTTTGATCCCTCATCAGGCTAATCTAAGAATCAGCAACTATGTGCAGGAACAACTTGGCTTATCCGACGATAAGATATATAATAATATTATGCGCTATGGCAATACCACAGCAGCGTCCATTCCTATCGCCATGAGCGAAGCATGGGCCGAAGGAAAGATAAAAGAAAATGATTTGATCTGTCTTGCTGCGTTTGGCAGCGGTTTTACGTGGGCATCAGCATTGATCAAGTGGTAATTCTTTAAGTATAATAATTTTTTTAAAAGAAAAAGAAGAAGAAGAATGAAAACGATAGTATATAATCCAAGTCAAATTGAAGTAAATTTTGCCGAAGCGATCTCTCAACTTTCCGATGAAATAGAAGCTAAGCTTGATGGCATCAAGATAATAGAAGTGGAAAACAGAATTAAAGCAGACAATCCACTGATATTATTTCACCTGCAAGATACGGATGGCGATATACATGAATTAGTGATTAAACTGATTCAAAAGCCAGACAAACTCTAATTGATCTTTGTTGAAAAATTTCTTTTCACCTA
>LXQK01000237.1:8393-8959 GCA_001683905.1 Marivirga sp. ANT-B6 | reverse complement strand
ACCTGGTAGAAACTGAGCAGGAAATACACCATGCCATTCATTCAAGTCAGTACCATTTTCCAGAAGGTACTTTCGAAAAATCAGGAAAGATATCGCGTGGAGAAAATTACCGGCAACTCCCCTATCTGATATTAGATTACCCTCGTCTTTTTCTTCAGGATTCCATTTTTGCCTACAGAACGATGTGTTGGTGGGGAAATTTCTTCAGCTGCACCTTGCATCTACAGGGATATGCACTGGAGAAAACCCGCCAAACGATTCAGAAAAACGCGGCGATATTGAGTCGACAAGACTATTATTTTTGCATCTCCCAAGATCCGTGGAATTATACATTGGAGAAAAATAATTATGTTTTACTGGATAGTATGTCACATGATGTGCTGTGCAGGGAGATACAACAAAAGAAGTTCCTGAAATTTTCCCGCGTATTAGCGCTCGAGGATTATGCGCAACTTCCCGCATTTGCCAAGGCTACTTTTTATCAGCTGATGGATGTTTGTTCAGTACGAGAATAACAAATAGGGCAAAGCTAGTTGCATTGGGCGTGATTAGTTATCGCCCATGAT
>LXQK01000237.1:0-8325 GCA_001683905.1 Marivirga sp. ANT-B6 | reverse complement strand
TAGTTATCGCCCATAATGTTTTTCAGCTCAAATTTAAATTGGCTGCCCTTTCCAGGTTCACTTTCTACCCAGATTCGCCCGCCGTTTTGCTCTACAAAGTCGCGTGATAGTATCAAGCCTAAACCTGTACCTACTTCTTTCGAGTCGCCAATCATATTGTGCTGATTTTTGATATCAAAGACGCCACTGATTTTTTCCGGAGCAATGCCCCTGCCTGTATCTGCTACGCAAACCTCCAAAAATTCGCCATTTGCCTGTGCGTTGATATTGATCTTACCACCTTCCGGCGTAAATTTGATGGCATTTGCCACAAGATTTCGGATGACAAAATTGACCATGTCCGGATCAGCAAATGCCTTTTTACGGATATTGATATCATTCTCCAGGGTGATGTTTTTCTTTTTGGCTTCCGCGCCAAAAAGACGGAAATTCTCTTCAATGATTGCGTCTACATCGATGATACTTGGTTGCACATTGATGCCTTGCATCTGTGCCTTGGCCCAATGCAAAAGGTTATCGAGCAACCTAAGTAAAGGTTTTACTTGATTGTGTAGGTCTTTCGATAAGAATTTCAGCTCTTCATGGGTCATGTTTCCCGTGCTGATCAGGTTAAGAATCTGATCTATGGAGAAAAGCGGCCCTCTTAAATCATGAGAAATCACAGAAAATAACTTATCCTTGATGGCGTTTAACTGCTTTAGTTCTTCCTTCTGCTTCTGAATGGACTCATCATGAGAAATCACAGAAAATAACTTATCCTTGATGGCGTTTAACTGCTTTAGTTCTTCCTTCTGCTTCTGAATAGACTCGTTTTGCCCTTTAATACCCAAAGTACGTTGTTCAACGATTTGCTGCAGTTCAATATTTCGCTTCTTAAGCTTTTCCATGCGTAGAAGATAGATCAGATAACCTAAACCCGCGAGCGCCATTAACACCAGGAGGTAAAACCATAGCGTTTGATAGAAATAGGCCTCCTGTTTAAGTTCAACTTTTGCCCCCTCTTCGTTCCATATGCCGTCACTATTGGTAGCTTTTACATGAAAGGTGTAGTTACCCGCAGGAAGATCCCGATAGTTTGCCACGTTGGTCTGTCCGGCGTCAATCCATTGCTGATCGTACCCTTCTAGCTTGTATTTATACTTTACAAGCTGTGGGTTTTGATAGCTTAGGCCTGCGAATTTAATTTGATAAAATTTTGCCCCTGGAGGTATAGTTATTTGCCCTTGCTGCTGATAATACACCTTTTCGTCCACGATTACATCCTGGATTACGACCGGTGGAGGAATTCTGTTTATAGGAATGTTGTCAGGGTCAATGACCGATACGCCCTTTCGGGTAGGGATCCACAACTTTCCGTCCGCTGAAATGGCAGCAGTATTTGATTCTGAAAGTTCATTGGACCGCAGCCCATCTGACTGGGCGTAGGAATGAATCTGGTTTTCAGAAATTTTTGCTTTAGTTTTTATAACAGCATTTAGTACAGATTTTTTTATCGAAAACAAGCCTTTACTCCCACTGAGCCATAAATTAGCATTGTTATCTTCCAACACCTGGAAGATCGCATCATCCACCATTCCACCAACCGATGCATAGGAGAAAAATTGCCGCCCGTCAAAGCGCGTTAGACCGTTGTTGGTACCAATCCAGAGAATGCCACTTTTATCTTCGTATATACGAAACACCCAGTTTCCTGACAGGCCGTCATTAGTTGAATATGTAGTGAACTTGCCGTCCTTCAGGAGGTTAAGACCACCCCCGTTTGTTCCAATCCATTTGTTTTTCTGCTTATCTACAAACACGGAAAGTATATAGTCGTTTGACAAGCCGTCGCTTTGGTCAAAAGCCAACATTTTGCCGTCATCCAGGGTATTTAAGCCTCTCGTTGTACCGATATATAGTATACCATATTCGTCTTCCGCAATAGATGTAACGCGGTTGCTAAGCAGCCCGTCACTTTCTCCATATTGCTTTTTTACACCATCATTATATAATATCAGGCCATCGAAAGTCGCCAGCCACAACTGTCCTTTACTATCCCGAAGGATATCAGTAACCTGGTTACTTTTATTGGTTTTACTAATTGAAAAGCTTGAAACCACCCCTCCTTCAATCAAGGCTAGCCCTTGGTCAGTCCCTAACCAGATCTTTTTGCCATCTACATAGACGACATTTACAACTGGATGTGGTAATCCTTCACTAACCCCATAGTGAAAAAATTTTCCATCGGTAAGCCTGTAAAGCCCTTCTCTCGCTGTGCCAAGCCAAAGGGATCCTTCATGGTCGTGCATGATGTTGGTTACAATGTCTGGTCCAGAGGACGTTGGTAACGTACTTATGTTGCTATTCAGCACCCTGGATAGGCCTTCAGAAGTTCCTATATAAATCGTTCCACTATTATCCCCATCGATAGCGTAGATATTATTGGAAGGGAGACCGAGTTCAATGGTAAGATCTGTGATGTTTATTCCGCCAATACGGTTGACGCCTTTATCAGTACCAACCCAAATAGCGCTTTTTACATCTTCATACAAGGTGTTGATGGTATCGCTCAACAGGCCATCTTCTTTCTTATCAGTACCAACCCAAATAGCGCTTTTTACATCTTCATACAAGGTGTTGATGGTATCGCTCAACAGGCCATCTTCTTTCGTAAACTGCGTAAATTTTCCTGCAGATACCTTCATTAACCCTGCCCCCTCTGTGGCTAACCATAGCTCATGGTGTGCATCTAATAGTAAATCATTCACCTGATAGGGATACACGAGTTGAGGCTCATAAAATATCGTAACCACAGCTTCCTTGTACTGAGCCAGCCCGCTTTTACTTCCTATCCATATTCCTCCGTCATGGCTAAGGGCCAGGCTGGTAATAAAGGATGGCATTTTTTCAGCGGCTACAACTTCCACTATATCATGCGCGAGTTTCAGGAGCCCTGCCGAGGTACCTATCCATATGACGCCTTCCCGATCTTCAACAATTGCAGCAATGAAATTAATGCCAGTTTCAGGATGATCCTGCAGTCTATAGATATGGAAATCCTTCCCGTCGAACCTCACAAGACCGTCGGAGGTACCAAACCAGAGATAGCCATTTTTACTTTGCATGGAACATAAAACCGCATTGCTTGGCAATCCATCTTCTGTGATCCAATTGGAAAGATTATATTGGGAAAGACTTTTTAGCGGACTTAGGCTAATGGTAGATTGACTGTACACTGGAGCGGCAAATGATAGAATCACTACCAAACAGAGGAAAAAACCAGCTTGTATACTTCTTTTATTTTGGTTATATAAAAATATAGATGCTATCAATTTCGGTTTGTATTACTTAACGCTTGCTCTTAGGTTGAAAATATCAAAACGCAATTAACCATTTTTAGCATCTGGCCTTATCAGGTAATATATTGGCGGAAAATGTAAGAACCTGACTCACAATCACTACCATTTATTTAACCTATATACATTATATAATGGCTTGGTAACCCGAAATATACCAAGATAATCTTCTTAATTAACAATTTTATTCCATCTAATTGGTACATTCCTTCTTGTTTAAAATATCTTCTGCATTTTTAAAAAAGGAAAAAATAGGATGGGGAACCCACATTATTAGGCTCTAATGGCGCTAAAGTAATACTTTAAGACCTTTAATGCGTAAAGGATTTGAAGGAGAAATGAGCTAGTTTTTCTTAAAATTCGTCTAAAAAATTACATCCTACAAAAATCGGTTCGGAAGAATAATTTATCCTCTCGTTTTGCTATATTTATTCAAAACGCAGCGATTCTATCGGATCAAGTTTAGCGGCTTTACTCGCTGGATAATAGCCAGATAGTAGCCCTACAATCACGCATACCAAAAGACCGACAAAAATCCATAGCCAGGGAATAACAAAGGTGCCAGCATTGATTAAATTAGAAATAAGGTTGCCTATGCCAATGCCTAAGACGACACCCACCAGGCCACCGAGCTGACAAATGACAATTGCTTCAATAAGAAATTGCTGCCTGATTAAAAGCGGCGTAGCGCCAAGCGCCTTTCTTACACCAATCTCCCTGGTTCTTTCAGTGACAGAAACCATCATAATGTTCATTAACCCGATCGAGGCACCAAGCAAGGTTATAAAACCAATGACGAAACCGCCAACTCTAAGGTAGCCTGTTATTTCATCCAGACTTTCGGCCAAGGAGTCACTTTTGGTGACTTCAAAAGAGTCGGGCTCACCTACTCTATCGGTCCTTATCGACCGCATTAATCCAGTGGCTTCTCCCATAGCGTTATTCATATCTACCGGATTGGCTACTGAAGCTGTGATGTAAAAACGTGGCTCATTAGAGATCAGCCTTCGGGCGGCTTCTGTAGGAACAATAATGGTCCGGTCTGATCCCCCGCCGCTCATGCCTCCTTTTTCCTCTAAGACCCCGATAATTTTATATTTGGCGCCATAAAAGGAAATCTCTTCATTGATAGGATCCTCTTTTCCAAAGAGTGTCTTCACGGTTTCGTTACCGATGATAGCTACCTTAGAGCCATATTGGATCTCTACATTGGAAAAATTCCTTCCCTTCGCCAAATTCATTCCCTCCAGCAACAGATAATTTTCGTCCCCACCAGATATTCTCATATTCGGGTTCGTCTTTTTCGAAAGCCTTTTCACTTCGGTATTTCCGCTTACAAATATTGAGATGCTCACTTGTGCGGGGAATTTATATAGCTCTTTGAATTTAGATGCTTGAAGATAATTGATCGGTGGATAAATTTTCTCGTCAACGCCCCTGTTTCCCCTTCTAAAATTCGCACCTTTTGCTTCAATATTAAAATTGTTAGCACCCAAACCGGAAAGGCTTTCTGTGATAGAGGCCTGAATACCTTCGATAGCAGTAAGTATACCCACAAGCGAAGTTATTCCAATCGCGATGATCATTGCGGTAAGAATGGTGCGCAGTAAGTTGGTTTGGATGGCCCTAAGACCCTCTCTAAAGTTTTCAAGGAAATTCATTGACTTCATAAACCTATCTTTAATTGTCTATCTTCTACTTACAACGGGCATGATACTTTAGTTTAAAATTATGATTTATAAACCGATTAAGTAAGAATAATTATTTAAATTTCGTTATATCTTATATAGTCGGTAGATAACTGCTTTTTTATGATCAAATTTCTTTTCGTTTTACTCTTCTGCTTCTTTAATATTGTTGTACATGCGTCTTATCTGCTCATTCCCATGGACAAAAATCAGTCGAATCATCTAAAAGCTTACGGTGTGGCGTACTGGGTTTTACAAAATGAGATTGAAGTAGATTGGCTTTTGAATTATCGCGGCGGAAGTTTTATGAGCAAATACTATCAAAAGCTGGAAAATGAGCTGATCATTCGTGGGGTGAGCTATGAGGTCATATCGGATGCACAATCGGGGCAGATCCTGGCCGATATCAGCAGCCCTAGTGCCAATACCGACGTGATGAAGCTGGAGAAATTCCCAAAAATCGCTGTATATTCTCCTAAAGGAAAAAAACCCTGGGACGACGCTGTAACCCTTGCCCTCACCTACGCAGAGATCCCCTATGATATTGTTTTTGACGATGAGCTGTTGGAAGGGGAGTTACCTAAATATGATTGGCTGCATTTGCATCATGAAGATTTTACGGGCCAATATGGCAAGTTCTACAGCAGCTATGCGCATTATCCCTGGTATATTGCCCAACAGCGCGAGTATGAAGCCACAGCTGCAAGACACGGCTTTAAAAAGGTATCTGAGATGAAGCTGGCGGTTGTTCAGAACATTCGCGGCTTTGTAAGTGGTGGTGGGTTTCTTTTCGCTATGTGTTCTGCAACTGATACCTATGACATTGCTTTGTCAGCTGAAGGTGTAGATATCGTGGAATCGATGTTTGATGGTGACCCTGCCGATCCCCGAGCACAACAGAAACTTTCATTTGAAAACACCTTTGCATTTCAGAATTTTACCCTTGTGCGCGACCCGATGGAGTATGAATTCTCAAATATCGATAATCAGCCGATGGAAAGAGGGCTGCAGGAGTCCAATGATTTCTTTTCTTTGTTCGAGTTTTCCGCCAAATGGGATCCTGTGCCTACCATGCTCACCCAAAACCATGAAAAACAAATTAAAGGGTTTATGGGTCAAACAACAGCATTTAAAAAGAAACTAATCAAGCCGGATGTCTTGATTATGGGAGAAACCAAGTCGCTGGATGAAGCCAGGTATATTCACGGCATATACGGGAAAGGATTTTGGACGTTTTACGGGGGGCATGATCCTGAGGATTATCAGCATCGTGTGGGTGAAGAACCTACAGATCTTGCCCTGCATCCAAACTCTCCGGGCTATAGACTCATACTCAACAATATTCTTTTCCCTGCAGCAAAGAAGAAAAAGCAGAAAACCTAGTGCATGCGATCCTGTTTCATTTCCAGGTTCCGGATGATATCGGCTTCAATAACGAGTAGGTCCTGCCAACGGTCTTTTACAATTTCTTCCGGCATATACATTTTGGCAAGTTCCAGAAAGTTCTTATAGTGTCCTGCCTCAGAAATCATCAGGTCGTAATAGAATCTTTTGAGTTCTTTATCCTTGAGATGCTCATAAAGAAGCTTGAATCTCTCACAACTTCTGGCTTCTATCAGTGCATTGATTAATAACTTATCCATCAACTGCCTGTTGAGCTTGTCGCCCTTTCGTTCGTGTTTGGAAAGGGCTTGTACATATTCATCTACCCGTTGCCGACCTAGTTTAAAGCCACGCTTTTTTAGCTGTGCCAATACAAGCTCAAAATGCGCCCACTCTTCCGCCACTACCGGGGTGAGTACCTCCACCAGTCTTTCTTTATCAGGAAAAAGTACGATCAGGGATATACACGACGATGCCGCCTTTTGCTCGCAATAAGCATGGTCTACCAGAATATCTTCAATGTTCTTTGAAGCAATATCAACCCACCGTGGATCCGTCGGAAGTTTCAAGCCTAGCATATGATTGCATTATAAATATTGAAGATTGTTTAAACATTAACCTTAGTCAAAAAATTGCCAATGGATGCCGATGTCAAATGTTCCTTTGAGTCCGGTATAATAAGGTGAAGCGAAATATCCCGGATCAATACCTGTAACCTGAGTTAAGTTATTTAATTTCAGGAATACCCGCGCCCTATTGATTTTTAGATTGATAAATAGATCAGCAAGCAAATAGGACGGTAGCAGAAACTCGTTCTGAAGAAAATATTGTTGCGTAACCGGCTCATACGCATTGGCGTAAAAGGAAGACTGATAGTGTAGATTCACACCCACCTGCAGACCTAGGTTTTTGTTAAAGAACACGTTTTCGTAAAAAAGCTGTCCATTGTAAAATAGCTCAGGGGTTCTAAACACCTTTGCAGAGCGACCGGAAATATTGGTGTAGAGGACATAATTCTTCAAATGAAAACGCTTCAGAAACTTCATTTTCATCCGCAGCCCTGCTGTCAAAAGAGATGCAGCGCCATTCGCCTGAGCCGGTAAAGTGTCGGTATCGAAATACGCATACTTTCTGATATTGGCATACGAAACCTCTGGTTCCAGCACGATGAATGATAAGGGCATATGGAGTGAGCCTTTTAAGATATCAGATGCAATAGGATCAAAGCTATTTGCCCACTCATAATGATTACTAGCATAAACCTGATATTTTAGCGGTACTTCATATTTAAACTTTTCATAAGAAAATTTAAATAGCGACGTATTGACATATCCACCGAACTTGAAGTTGCCTCCAAGCAAATATTCTCCAAACCCACCTACCTGGGTTTTATCGTTTACGTCAAAACGTAAATTAAAACCGCCATAGTTCTCTCCTTCCTGTCTTGAGGATTTCCTAAACCTATTTTCAATAGCATACTGGTATTGGTACCGGATATCCCTTCTTTTTACATAGAAATTATAAAAAAGATCTGCCACATCGCCCTTCAGCCCAATTTCATTTTGAAGCTGTCTGAAATTGGTTCTGTCATCAGTGATAGAGTCCGTTTTAAAACGATTGAAATATTCCCGATCACTGGGGTTTAAATTACTTCTGAATATGTTCTCCTGGTTGGTAAGATCTGCCGTATGATAGAATTGGAAGAATGGCTGCAATTTGTACTCTTGGTAGATATGGATATTAGATCTGACCTCTCTTGTTTCAGCACCGCCTAACCAGATAGTTTCATCTTCATAATCAAAAAGTTCCGACATTCTTCCCGATATATCGGGTACGATACCACCAGATTCTGCTACCGTCTGTCCAAGCCTTGAAAAATTTGCCAGGATCTGGTATTTTTTATCTTCAGTAAACAGTAT
>LXQK01000236.1:14502-18755 GCA_001683905.1 Marivirga sp. ANT-B6 | reverse complement strand
CCCCTGATGGACCTTTGCAAGGCATGCCTGTGGGACTATTTGCTGGTGATCAAAGAAGGGGTCCTTAAAGATCTCAATGAAGAAATAGGCCTTAGGCCCGACAAGAAAACCCAGCACACCAAAAGAGGCAAATTTACTTACCTGTCGGATTTAGGGTTAGGGGCACACCGGCTCTCATGGTTGAGGTGGGAAGAAGCGGGCAACAGTTTTTCATGGATCACCAATATGGAAGTAAAGGATGCGGGCACTGTAACAAAACTACAGGAAGTTGGGCGCCTGCGCTGGAAAATTGAAAATGAGGGCTTTAACACCCAGAAAAACCTTGGTTATAACCTGGAGCATAAGTACAGCAGGGTAGACTTTAATGCCACCAAAAACTATTACCAATGTATGCAGATCGCACATCTGATAGAACAGTTGGCCCTGCTGCGAAAAGTTGTAAAAAGCTTATTGGGCAACAAAACCAGTATTATGAAACTGAGCGAAAGAATAAGGAACATATTGGCTTTAACAAACATTGACGTTGAGGTCATTAACAATGTATGCAGATCGCACATCTGATAGAACAGTTGGCCCTGCTGCGAAAAGTTGTAAAAAGCTTATTGGGCAACAAAACCAGCATTATAAAACTGAGCGAAAGAATAAGGAATATATTGGCTTTAACAAACATTGACGTTAAGGTCATTGATAAACTGATGGAAAAGAAAATCCAAATAAGATTTGAATGATTAAAAATAGAGATGCCCTGCTCTAAAAATCTATAAACCCAGGGTTCACGGTGAATAAATCAGAAAGGAGGATCTAAAACAATTGAAATATATGAACAGGGAACCATCCAAGAAATTTGGATGGACGGAATTGCTTTGCCAAAAGGTGAGCATTTGTCAAAATGTTATTTTTAAGCGTAGTTGCTGGCTTCCCTCCTTTCGTTGGACAGGCATCAACGTGGTGGCAACAGCAGCGCACCTAGTCAGCAAGATTTTTTGGATAGCTTGCATTTATTTAGATGCCTCTCCGGCGATGCCACCGATTATTTTCTTTACCGGTATCAGGATTAGCACCCAAACGATTTCGCAAACTATAAAAAATACGCCGGTGCTGACGGGGAAATACAGAAAGCTAATGACGACGCCCAGCGCTACGTTGTTGGCGCCTGAGTTGAACAGCACCGCTAATCTATCTGCTTTGGGCGATTTGTAGCATGCAAACCATCCGAAGAAATATAGCCCAACAAAGGCAGTAAAAGCGGCCAATACATAGGGCAAAATATCCTGAGGCTGTCCAAGTAAAATCGGCCGGTACGTTGCTATGGCCAGCGCAAAAATAAGCCCTATACCGACGATGGAAATAAACGAATCGTGGTGTTGCATCCATTGGGTCGTGCGGGCATGGCTGCGCAGTGGCAGATGGAGCAAGTACGGAAGGATCACCGTGGCAAATAGGGTGATAAATAACCTAAACCGATCAATTTCTAATACCTCCTGCATCAATGCCCCGCTGAGCAAAGGCAGTAAAAATGGGGTAAAAAAGCTGCTGATAATCAATAAGGCCAGGGCCAGCGAGATATTGCCGCCAAACACATTGGTAAGTGCGGGCGCTGTAACGCCGGCAGGCAATACGCATAAAAGAAACAGCGATGAGGCATAAAAAGAGGAGAATGGCATGACGGCCCAAAATACGACCACCGGTAAAACAATAAAACGCAGCACATAAAAGCCCAGTATTATAGCCGCATGTGCCCTGAAAAACGAAGTGGAAAACCGTACCTTAAAAGAAGAGGAAAAGATGATCAGCGCCAACACGACCAGGATAAAATGGCCAGCATTGGCACCAGGCTGTGGCACGATGAAGCCTGCAACAGTAAAAAGAAATAGTATGGTGTTAAAGTTGCGCCTGGCAAATTCATTCATACCTGCTAAAGTAATGTATAATCAGCAATGCATGCGTATATACTCGCATATTCATGATGTGATGTTTTGCAGCCACATCACAGTGGCTCGCCATTTATTGTTTGCAGCGTCGATGCAATATCTATGACAATTCGCTCGACACTGGCAGGAAGTGTCGCTGTACCCTCTACTCCTGCCGCCCCGACATCGTCGAGATCTCGGTACTTGCCTACCGGCATACGGCCCGTTTCTCAAATATAGCCTCCATCCCTCACCCACGTAAGTAATTGCAACGAGATTCGCTTTGATAAAATTAATACAAATAAAACTGACTATTAGTGATGAAGAGGCAAAACGATGAAATCTACGAGGTAAATGATTTTAATAAGGATAGAATATTATTGCTTCGGGAGGTGGAAAGGAATGGTAAATACGAGCTAACGAGCATCGTTCACAAATAGATAATTTCTAATCTTTTTAAATGGTTTTTTCGACCTGTAAAGGCTTCAATGATACCAGTACAACGTCACTCATCCACAGTCCTTCGCGATACTTGATGTATTAGCTAGAAGATTTAGTTGCCTTTTTAATATTCTGCGCTCTTTGGGTACTCACCAATGGTCCGATGGTTACCATGTTGGCCGATAAAGATTGTAATTTCAATATCATTACTAATGGTGTTATTAACTAAGGAAAGACGAGGGTTTGCTTGAACAACTTTCGAATAAAAATAGGGACGTTAACAACAGGGCTCATGATGTCGAAGAATGCCATAAATACGGTAAACGAATAGTGGCAGATATTGCCCATTTTACGGCTTAAATTGATGGAAGTTCAGTTGATTATTCAATTTGCTATTTTCTTCCTGCAAAGTGTCCATTTGTTGAAGCAAATGACTGATGGTCTCAATCCCCTCCAGATTGATGCCCAATGTGTAGTGGAACTCGATATATTTTTCCAAAAAGGGTAGCTGTTCATTCTCTATAAACAAGGCTTCTTCTACCACGATCACTTCTATCAACCCTGTTTCCTGAAGGGAATGAATAAAGGAAACTTCTATATGATGATGAATACAGATTTCCTCTATTGCAATTAAATTTTGCTCTAGCATGGTTTCTTTCTTTTATAGTTTGGATAGTTCTGTAAATAATTCTTTTTGCTTATCATTTAAGCCAGTCGGGATTTTGATATGATATGTTACATATAAATCTCCGAACTCATTTTCTTTTTTATAAATAGGAAATCCTTTTCCCTTTAACCTGATTTTCTCACCGTTTTGGGTTTCAGGCTTCACTTTTAATTTCACTTTGCCATTCAGGGTATTAATGATGATTTCCCCACCAAGCACAGCTGTATACAAACTTAATTCAACAGGTAGAAACAGCTCATTGCCCAGGCGCTTAAATTCCTTGTGTTCCGATATGAAGAAGGTGATATATAAGTCACCACTAGGGCCTCCGTTTATTCCAGCACCACCATGTCCTTTGATCCTGATTCGTTGACCATTTTCAATACCGGCAGGGATGGTGATTCTTATGGCTTTTCCATTGACCGTTAAAGTCTGTTGATGGGTTTTGTACGCGTCCAAAAGTGAAAGCTGCAGACTAGCTTGGTAGTCCTCGCCTCTAAATTTGACCTGCCTTCCCCTTCCAGACGCTCCACCAAACATCGCATCAAAGAAATCAGAATAGTCACCTGCATTTTGCGAAGTTCTTGTACTTCTCTGACCTGATGACTGATTTTGCTTCGCCTTTTCAAATTCCTCTGCGTGCTGCCAATCTTTTCCATATTGGTCGTATTTCTTCCGCTTCTCCGGGTCGCTCAATACGTTGTTGGCTTCATTGATTATTTGAAAATTCGATTTTGCCTCCGAATTATTGGGATTTAAATCGGGGTGAAACTTTCTGGCTAATTTACGATAAGCCTTCTTGATGTCATCTGATGTGGCATTCTCATTGATTCCCAGTGTTTTATAATAATCTATAAAGTCCATTTAGCGATAGTGTTTAATTGCTCTATTATAGTCCAATTCCCCTTTCTGGTCGAAGTTTAGTGGTTTAGTGGAGCTTAATTCGATCCTACATATTTCAAGATTTAAGCTTGTGTATTCCATACATCTAATACAATTGTAGTATTTGGCTCATTATGTAAATGATGGGAAGAAAACACACCTTTATAGACTGTACCAGGCTTTACTTTGTTTCATTTGCCACTGTAAACTGGTTCGATGTTTTTGTTGGAAACGGTTATGATGCCATTGTTGTGGTTGAATTTAACGATAAAAATTTGGAATTATACCCATGGTACGTTGTGCCAAGCCATATTCATGTAATCATAAGCGCTTAAAGTGGAAATTTTATTCGA
>LXQK01000236.1:3162-14383 GCA_001683905.1 Marivirga sp. ANT-B6 | reverse complement strand
AAATATAGTAAAAAGTGGAAGGGATAGAAGTCACCTAAAACATACTTTTTGAATGCTAAATTATTTAATTTATCTCAACTATTAGATCAAATTTTGATGTCTGCTAATTAACCTTATAAATTTTGAATACTTTAAAGTCATGATCTGATTGTATTTTTATAAAATATAGCCCCTCGGGCACATCTCCCAGTTCTATGGTTTGATCTTTAGAAACTGTATTTAATTTTTTTAGTACCTGCCCAAAACTGTTTACTATAGTCATTTCTAAAGGTTTTATCGGACCTTTTACCTCCATAAAAAGTACACTTTTTGTAGGGTTAGGATAGAATATTAGGTTTTCAGTAAACCCGGATATTAAGGCCGTCACAAAATAAACAAAGTCAGCGGATCGTAATTTGCAAATGCCATTGGTTACCTCCACAGCATAAGTATTGCCCTCTATAGGATCAATTGATAAAGTTTGCTGGGTCTCTCCTGGCAGCAACATGTCTTGCGCGTACCATTGATAGGTTAAACCTTCTGATGCAGATAAGGAGCCTCCTAAAGAGGAAATAGTTGGCACGGGGAATCCCTGGCAAGATGGATCAGGACCGTCGCCTCCTACTTTAATGGTATTCTCATAGATTGAAAGCACTGCATTTGTATTGCCGTTTCCTAAACCACTTTCCCGGGTAATGAGTATGTCCGGCCGTTTATCAAGATTAATATCTCCTGCTGCAATGCCGGATGGTACATTAGGCAATTGGTAATTAATAGGCGTGCCAAAGGAGATCGAGCCAGAGGTGGTATTTGGGACAACTGAAAATAAACCTGTCGTGGTGGTTGTTTGGTGAATAATCGCTATATCAATTTTGGAATCGCCATTAAAATCTGCCAGGGCGAGATCGACAGGGTTTGCCTCAACGGAAAAGTCTTTCCGGTCAAATGTAGTAGCACCGACCTGAGTAGTGGTATTTTGGAAGATGGAAAAGCTCCCTGCATCCTGATTTACGGTGGCAAAATCCAGTTTGCCATCGTTGTTAAAATCTCCCACCTGCATTTGTACTGGTTTTGCAGGTGCATCCAGTGCTATTGCTGCAGCAAAACTTTGCGCTGATAGTTTGATATTTTCTCCTTTGTTTCTGACGACATGAATTTTATTCAGGCTGTACACGCAATAAACAATATCATCATATCCATCCTGGTCAAAATCGCCGCCATCAATTCCTGATACATTGCCACCGGGTGAGGGTATGGAAAATGATTTGCCCCAGGTACCATAATCTGTTGAGGCAACAAAAGACCCTTTCTTACTCCTATTTTCAGCAATTACAATAGCATTACCCGAACTGGTACCAACGGCATCCATTTTGCCGTCTCGGTTAAAATCTAAATTAGTCTTGACCCTACCCATACTACTTAGTGAATTCGATACTTTTTCCTCAAAGGTAATCGCAGAATTTACGCTAGTATTGCGATAGGTATATCCCTGAACGATAATATCCTGAATCCCATCGCCATCTATATCACTAATCCCAATATTTCTGCCATTAGCATCTATTGTATCTACAAGAATAAGCGTAGATTCGTTTATAGGACTTCCTGCAAGGGTAATGGAATTCCTAAACACTCTTGCTTTATTACCACTGATATAATCAGGTACTAATACATCGGGAAAATTGTCATTATTAAGATTTGCAATAGCTATATTACCGCCTGCATTGATTAAAGTGAAATCGGCTCTTTTGACAAAAGTATTGGCACCAAGGCTTTCCTCAGCATTGAAGGTAATAGAAAAAGGAATGTTGCTAAAGCCTGAGAGGCCATGGTTTGTAACAGCAACAGGCCTATATACGGCTGTGTGCGGGACTTTTACTATCAATTCCCCGGCGTTGGAAGAAGAAACCTGCGCTGTGGTTCCTCCTACGTGAACTGTAGGGGTTACATTTGAGGCAAATAAATGCTCACCGGTGATTGAAAGATTGGAATTTGCGTTTGCACTGTTATTTAAATGGTCAATTCTTGGCGCTGGAAAACATTCGTTTCTATATATAGAAAGTTTAGCACTATTTGTAAAAGCCAGTACGACGTCTGGTTTTGCGTCGCCGTCCAGGTCACCTACTGCCGGGTTTAAAGGGTAGATTGAATTACCTCCTTCATAAAGTACAGCTTCTATAAACGATGCATGGCTTAGTTCTCCATCTGTACCAATATTCTGAAATATTCCCAGTACACCGCTATCTGTCGCTATAATATCAGGCTTGTTGTCTGCATTAATATCTGCGATGCAAATACCACCATAGTGATGAAGTGCCGAAGTTAAAATAATTTCGGTAGAAAAATCAGCCGCACTCAAATCTCCTGAGCTATAGTTGTTTTTCCTGATAATAATATCGTTTGGCGTTGATCCTTTCCACACCAAGTCTAGTTTACCATCCTTATCTAAGTCTGCAGTAGTAAGCCCATAAACTGAGCCTGGTGAATCAATAACAAATGGTTCTTCCAGACGCATGTTTCCGACAAAAGACCTGTTAGGAAATACATGGATGGTATTCCTAAATCCGCTTATTACCAGCACTTCTACCTTCCCGTCTTTATCCAAATCTGCTGTTGTTAAATTTGTAGCAGCACTAAATGCGGGAGCGGTAAAACTTTTCCCCCACGAAAAATCAACAAAACCTATACCACTGGTATTCTGCAGAATGTACAAATATGGTGAAATTCCCGAACTTGAATGGGTGGCCAGTAAATCCAATAACCCATCGCCATCAATATCCGCAGCGTGTAGACCATGACTTGTATAGTTAAGTGTTGGAAAAAGCTGTGCAGGTTCAAATGAAATAGTTCCTGGTGTGCTGATGTTTCGGTACACCGCGATAGCACTAGAGCCTGTATTATGAATGACAGCAATATCCAGTTTCCCATCGCCATTAAAATCAGCTAATACGCTTTCCCTGCTACCATACTCCAATTCGACTTTAGGTGCAAATGAAGCCAAAGTAATATCACCTGTAACTCCCAGATTTCTGTAAATTTCAACGCCTCCGCTTGTTACGACCAGATCGTTTTTTCCATCCCCATCAATATCACCCATTTTAACTGACTCCGATTTACCTTCAGTGGGTATATCAAGTTTATAATCCATGGCGGCAGGAATAATTTTTCCACCGGCATCGCCATTATTATCATAAAGTGGATTGAAATTAGTGATTGTTTTTGTGCTATAGCCGGTAGTTAAATTGGTAATAGTAATAGGGCCAAATCGTGCACCCACCGGCACCTGTACCGCAAGTTGGGTTGATGCAGCATGTGTGATGTTGCCCCGGACACCTCCAAAATAGACTTCATTTTCATTAATCGTACTTCCAAAATCACTTCCCGAGATAGTCACAGAAGTTAAGGGTTTCCCAGAACTTGGAGTAACATCTGTAATGTACGGTTTTTCACTTTGCGGCCATGTGTATAGTCTTACATTTTCCAATCCAGCTTGAAGGCCTGCTGTGCTATTATATTTTGCCCTGATCCGAAAAGAGGTAACATTAGATAATACTTTTTTTATGTCATTTTTTGTGGCAAGCGGAGCAGACACACTTGATGAAGTACGCAAGCCCCCTGTTTCATCCAATAATATGGAATAGGCGCGCCAGTTAATTCCCGGTTTATCAGTAAATCGATAGTACAGACTATGGCCCCCGTTAGAAATAATTACGTCCGCATAAGTATTGTCCGTGCCAGCAATCGATTGGAGCAGTGAAAACCATAGTTCCAAACGGTAAGAGGAGAACATCCAGTTTCCTAAAAAATTTTCAGGTGCTACCCAGTAATACCAGGCGTTAGCCGCAGTCATTTTACCTGACAAATAGAATAATTTATGCTCTCCCGGATGTGTTAAATCTTCATTGTGACTCTTAAGATGAATCTCCTGCGGATTATTTCCATTGGCATCTAAAAGCTGCCATCCTTCCGCATTTTCGTTAAATTTGCTTTCGACTCTACCCAGCTTGCCATAATCTGAAGGCCCAGGACCACCCGGATAAAAAACTCTTTGTGCTGAAACTGGAAAACTGAGCAATAAAAGGGAAGATAAATAGTAGATGTATCGCATAACTCAACTGGATTGGGTATTTACAAAAATGGTGATTTTGCCAACTGTTGTAAATACCCTAATAATGTGAGCTGCTATTGACCTTATCCTGTCATTTTCTTTCTCCTGATTGGCAAAAATTATTGTGGCTTCTTCACATCCACGCAATGATTCCACAGGGAAACAGTTTTGTGCCACCTCTGAGGATTAGTTTTAAGAAGCTGAACCAACAATGTGTATAAAAACGTTTACATTTGTGTACTTAACGTTTTAATTATGAGAACAAATATTGAGATTAATGACAAATTGATGAAAAGGGCATTAGAGCTGAGTCAAATAAAAACGAAAAAAGAGGTAGTCGAACAGGCCTTGGAAAACTTCATCAAAGAGCTTCAGAGGAAAGATATGCTGAACCTCCGTGGAAAAGTGGAATGGGACGGTAACCTTGACGAAATGAGGCAAGCATGAACAGGCCATTATTGGTTGACACTTCCGTTTGGGTAGATTATATAAAAGGTGTAATTGACGACAGGACAGATTTTTTAAACAACTATATTTCAAATAACCGACCATTATTACTATGTCCTGTTGTACTTCAGGAAATATTGCAAGGTATAAGATACGATGCAGA
Organism: Marivirga sp. ANT-B6; assembly: GCA_001683905.1. Classification (GTDB taxonomy): domain Bacteria; phylum Bacteroidota; class Bacteroidia; order Cytophagales; family Cyclobacteriaceae; genus ANT-B6. Next base: position 9,689 of record LXQK01000236.1, on the reverse strand, counting down.
TCATAGAAGGGTCAAAAAAATATTGCTAAGCTACCCTATGCTTGAACTTGATCCTGTAGAAGCTGCTATTGGCGCTGCCGACCTATACAGAAACTTGCGAAAAAAGGGGCTAACTATAAGGAAAAGTAACGATTGCTCAATTGCTTACTATGCTATGGTTCACTTTGCTCCATTGTTACACAATGATGAAGACTTTGATTTGATAGCCTCGGGATCTGATCTTAATATTGTTAGACTGAGATAGAGTCCATCGCTCCAGCCTCAACCGCACCAAATTGATATCTCTTTTTACAAAGCAGCCTGATCCCTGTTGATCTAAGGCCTACTCCATGGTCTCACAGACCATTTTTTGCTGTCCAGATGTCTGCGTCCATCGCTCTAGCCTCAGCCGCATCAAAATAATATCTCTTTTTACAAAGCAGCCTGATCCCTGTTGCTCTACGGCCATTTATTGTCACTTTTTTATTAGCATTCTATCGAATTCCGCGGTTAAGTCCTGTATGATAAAATGAATTTTTTGCCTGCTCAGAACACAGGCAATATCTGGCTTTTTTCCCCCATTGTTAATGAACGCATTTGCAATGTTGATCATGCATTCATCGGCACCTATGGCAGCTCAAAAAATCATAATTTCGCCAATCATTTTAATTACCCTAATCATGTGAAATGATTGCATGCTAACTAAAAAAAACAAATACAATAAAGAAAATTTAAAATGGTGATTTCTTATAAAATAATTCAATCTAAAAGAAATTCACCGACCTTTTTATAGCTCAGCTTAAATTCGCATGCAAACGGCATCATTATGTGATTTGTGTAATATTATATTGAAAAGGGTAAGATATTTTTGATTTAAATGTCGAATGTTGCATGGAACAAATAGGCTAAAGAACAACCCATGAAATTAATATCATATGCATTGTTAACCCTTGTGCTGTATCCTATTAATTTAAGCGCACAGGTTCAAAATAATGGCAACTTGAGGATGCATACAGGATCCAACATAGGATTGTTTGGTAATTTAACAAATAATGGTGCCTTCACCAATAATTTGGGTACGTTACATGTGGTAGGCTCTAATCCTCAGACATTTAATGGTTCCAGTGTGATCCATTTTAACAACTTTACGATCAACAAATCAAGTAATTCACTGCAGCTAGACAATATATTGCAAATTGGTGGAGTCCTTACATTCACAAATGGCTTAATACTCTCTGACTATGGAGATATTGCCACTGAATTTGTCAACTTCCTGGACGGTGCCACTTATACCGGGGCAAGCAACGCAAGTCATATCGATGGGGCTATCCGTAAAACCGGAAACAGTGCATTTGTTTTCCCTACTGGGGATAATACTATTTTGAGGACGATTGGCATAACCGCTCCAGGTGTTGCTACTGATCACTTTACGGCCTTTTACGCGGAAAATAATCCCGATGGACTCTATAGCGGAGCTTCACTCGATGTTGGTTTAGACCATGTTAGCGCGTGCGAATATTGGATGCTAGACCGAACAGGAGGTAGTTCAAACGTTGCGGTAACTTTATCCTGGGCGTCGAATTCTTGTGGTGTCGATAATCTGTGCGATTTGCGGGTTTCACGATGGGATGGGGCTCGGTGGTCATCGGCAGGAAATGGAGGGGTCACGGGTACCAGCGTATCAGGAACTTTAGTGTCAGGGACAAGTTGCGCCGTTCCAGCTTCTATAGCAAGTTTTAGTCCCTTTACACTCGGCTCGTTCACCAGTAATAATTCACTACCCATTACCTTGGTTTCATTTAAGGCCCAAGTATGTGATAACGTGGTTTGTTTGTCGTGGCAAACCGCATCAGAAATCAATAATAATTTCTTTACTGTAGAAAAATCCCCTGATGGATTGATCTGGGACGGTTTTGAAGTTATAAGGGGAGCAGGAACTTCCCAAACCATTCTAAATTATAAAACGATTGACAAATACCCTTCTTCAGGTCTTTCTTATTATAGGTTGAAGCAAACCGATTTCAACGGTGAATTTGAGTATTCATCAATAGTATCCGTTTATCTGGAAAAGCCAAATGATCGGCGATTGACTATTTACCCGAACCCAGCTAGCGATAACATTACTATAAACGGCCTGCCAGCTGATGTAAATCATATTAAAATTTATAATCTAGTTGGCCAAGAAGTTACCATTTCTGTAAAAATCACACGAAGTAGTGAGTCAGATTTGCAACTTGATATATCACTTCTAAAACTGGGGATGTACCATGTAAGGACAAATAACAATTATAGTTCATTTATTAAGCAATAGCACCGTCATTTCCTCAGCGGCTTATGCGTCAACAAGCAAAACTCAACAAATCGTAAATACCTTATTTAAAACCACACTACCATGAAATCTTTGTTAACCATTGTGTTGCTTTTTTCAAATATATGTGCGCATGCGCAGGTAAAGATTGGCAATAATCCAAATACCATTAATGCTGCATCAATTTTAGAGATTGAAGATACTAATCGGGGTATTTTGATACCACGAATGACCACCGCGCAGCGTAATGCCATATCATCTCCGCCCAACGGCTTACAAGTTTACAACACTACAACCAGCACCATGGACGTCTTTCGTAGCAATCGTTGGGAGTCGACTGCATACAGTAACCCCAATGAAAGTTTAATTTATGTGTATTCACTTGCTGATCTTCCTGCTCCAGTTGGTAGTACCATTACACTGAGTGCCAACTCCATGTATATTTTTAAAGGTTTTGTTAACATTTCGCCTTTCTATCTGGAATTGAATGGGGCTAATTTGCGGGGTATTGATCCTGCACGCGATGGGGTATCTTCAACCGTTGGAGGTGCCATTCTTAGAAGTACGGATGTATCCGTGTTTATAGAAGACCTTGCTGTAATCCCGTTAAGTGCCGGTACTAAGGCTTACGATTTTAAAGATGGCACAAAAACGAAGTTTTGCAATCTTTTTTCGGGCAACTCAGTGGTTGAGGTTGGTATCCCCAGCTTGGGGGTTGGTCAAATCAGCGGCTTTAAGGCCGCAACGATCGTCAAAAACTATTGGAGTTGTGCTGATGGATTAAAAGTAACCGGAAACATGGGTAAATTTGCCTGCAGTTTCACTTTTATTACCAATGTTACTTCAGGCGCAGGTATCGAATTTTTGGGTACGCTGGTGGTGGATGACATTGACCTTTCCAACAACTACTTTGTTTATAATGGACAATCGGGAGTGAAACTCATCGCAGGAGCTACAGTTGACCGTGGACGCTTGACAACAAATATGTTCAGAGGCGTTGGCACTGTATTGAATGGATTGACACCCTACGATCCAGGCTGGAGGATGTTGCAAAATACAAACATCCCGGACTCCCGTGCCTACGGCTATATATATACGAACGCAAGTGCCTCGAGCACCACTACCTCGCCAAATAATACCTATGTAAAAGTCAATGGAACCACCTCCAGTGTAAAACTCCTAAAATTTGAGTCTGGTACGAATAACCGTCTCACCTATAATGGAAAGGAAGGTATTGTAGCAAGTGTTTTTATTACAGTTACAGGTAAATCACCTGCCAACGGAGCCGAGTTTACACTGGCAGTGTCCAAGAACGGTACGGCAATTTCCAATCCGAACCAAAGCACGGGCACAATGATTAATAATCAGGTTTTTACTCTGGTGTTGGAAACGGAGGTCGACATGAGCACAGATGATTACATCGAAGCAGTGATCAAAACAACTTCGAGCACCTCTTCATTAACAATTAGCGACTTACAATTTAGAGTTAGAGACTAAAAATAATTTTGTATGAAATTTTTGAGTTGTATGAATTGAAAAAGCTCTTCTCAATGGTCTGTGGTACAAATACAATTTCAAGCCAATACCCTCTTATCTTAGCTTTTGTGAAAAAACCAATGTTGGCGAGCATTCGGAATTCAATAATATTATAGGAGAGGTTTAGCGTTAAATTAATTGGAACGACTACTTGGTTATATTTTTCATGCAGGTTGCCGCTTTACAACCAGCACCCGGGCAGTAAAAGATATAGGCGTAGTAAATATCGAAGATCACCTTAACATAGAAGTACAACGCCATTTCCTCGTATCCGTTATTTATAGTATATTTACTATAAATAACTGCATAAATAACAACGGCTAATGTCGTTTCACTGCAGACTATACGCGACACCAAAATAAGGGACCACAAAATTTACCACTAAATACCGTCATCATGGGATATATGGGTTTTGGTATGCGAAAGGAAGATTACAACAGGAAACCCAGGGAGCTCTTCGGCAAGCGCAAGTTATACCAAAATCTCCATGCTCCCTCTGCTGATGAAACACCTGGCAAGCCTACCGAAACCGGCCTGGAGAAATATCGAGACATGAAAAAGTTTATGCATTTTCATGAAACCATGCTCTTTAAATTTTTCTACCTCATGCTTTTGACGGGCTTTATCATAATTCTCGGTTTTATCGTATCCAAATTTTTTTAGCCAAGCCACTGTAGTGTTAGGCTGCGGCTCACCACAGACCATGGAGACATTTTCATTATTGGATGTGTTATGGGTCTCTCCAATATATTATACCATATTTCATGTTCCTGATATTCGTAGCCATTTAAAGCTTTCCTGTAGGATTTTCATCGGGCGTACATTCTCACATACGTCGAAACGGATTTTGAGAGGTAATGAATTCCGCTACTTTCACTGAGAAACGGAGCTAACACTCATTCTTAAGCTCCCATCTTCCTTGATACTTGTAGCACTGGTAATCACAGTCGGAAAGGAGATCTCTCAAGCTTTTGCAAGGAATTATAAAGTTGAACTCAAAAGCCCATTTTTATGTATAATATCCTGGTATCTGTGTAATTTTCTTACTATTTTCAAATGCCTGATCGAGATACATACTAAAAAAGTAAACGACTTAAAAATAGCATGATTGAATTTATAAGCCAACCCTGGCCCTGGTATGTCGCCGGCCCTCTGATTGCCTTAACCATGTTTTTACTACTTTTCTTTGGTAAGAACTTTGGCGTATCGTCCACCCTGCATACTGGGTGTGCTATCTGCGGAGCCGGAAAAGTAAGCGACTTCTTTGACTTTAACTGGAAGAGCCAGGTGTGGAACCTGGTGTTTGTAGGGGGGATGATCATTGGCGGTTTTATTGCCACCACCTGGCTACAGCAGCCTGATCCCATACCACTAGCCCAGGATACTGTTCAGAAGCTGCAGGAGTTGGGTATTTCCAATCCCGGTGAAGATTACCTGCCCGAGGAGATCTTTAGCTGGGAGAGCCTGTTCACCCTGCGTGGTTTTATTTTGCTGGTATTGGGGGGATTTCTGGTAGGTTTTGGCGCCCGTTATGCCGGTGGCTGTACTTCTGGTCATGCCATTAGCGGCCTGAGTGATCTGCAGCTACCCTCCCTGATTGCCGTGATTGGCTTCTTCATTGGCGGTCTGATGATGACCTACCTCCTCCTACCCCTTATTTTCCAACTTTAAAAGACACTTAAAAAAATGCGCTATATACGTTTTGGCTTAATAGGCATCTTCTTTGGCATTGTGATGACTAAATCGCAGGCCATCTCCTGGTACAGGATCTATGAAATGTTTCGCTTCGATGCTTTCCATATGTACGGCATCATTGGTTCTGCTGTGCTATTAGGAGTGATTGGTGTTGCCCTGATCAAAAAGTACAAGCTCAAATCAACTAACGGTACGGCCATTACCTTTTTACCCAAAGCAATGAGCATCCCCCGTTACCTGATCGGTGGCACCATTTTTGGTTTGGGCTGGGCCATGACTGGCGCCTGTCCCGGCCCAATGTACACCCTGATTGGCGGTGGCTTTGGAGTGATCCTGGTGGTCTTGGCCAGTGCTCTTTTAGGTACTTTAGCCTACGGCATGCTACGTAAAAGGCTTCCTCACTAGAGCACTTTTTGCTGTCCTCTTCCGTTCGTCAGAAACAAAGGTACCGGATCCCTCATCCAAGGCATAATAACACTGTCCATTATCCACTCAAGCTTTGTTGTATCTATATTTAATGAATGATAGAAACCATTGTATTTCTGACGAACGCTATCGTGATTGTAGTTTAATCGAACCTGCACAGTATGCTGAATGGCTTTAATGATTTCTGCTGATACGGTGTCTCGGCCTGTTCGTTGAAACACGCCCACCATATAGCTTCATGAGGCTCCCATTCTGCAGCTAATTGATAATGACTGCTATTCTTCGGGCTCAAACAATTTTGCATCAGGATGATGATGATGCAGCGTAAATACAAATTTTTCATTCTGACTTACGTTTTTTCACTCCTCTAACAAGCTCACTTATCCCAGTTCAGATACAGATTTGCTATTGAAGGGTGAACCTCTTTTTCCAATACCTTCACAAATTGTTTGTCCATTAAATCTTCCTGGTATTTTTTGCAGCACCACCCACAGTTTCTGAAGTGCTACAGGCCCCGCTGCATCATATATAAGTAACTTACTTTGGTACCAGCCGTAATTGCTGTCTCCTACCCCATCGTATA
>LXQK01000236.1:0-3014 GCA_001683905.1 Marivirga sp. ANT-B6 | reverse complement strand
AAAAACATAGGCCAAAAAGAAGGCATACCACAAAAAGATTTTTATTTTCATAAGGCCAAGAAAATGGAAATATTACACAGTAGGTAACGGCAATTTATGTTGGCGCAGAAAGGAAAGCTTGTCCCAATATCCTCTCTGGAACTTAATCTTATTGTTCACAATATAAAAAAAACCACAGCCACGTAATCCCAGTGGATCCTTCCATTCCAATATGGCCCAGGGGCCATCCTGAAAGATGTTTTCTACAATGCAAACCATCCCGGCTGTAGCAAATTCTTCGGCAAACATCTTTTTGATATTCGCTTTTCCTTCGATTGGATAGTAATTGACCTGATGGTTTACGGCATCGTCCGCATATAAATCGGCCAATGCCTCAGCATCCGCCTGATTAAAAACATCAACCCAGTGCTCAATAAATTCCTTGGGCGTCTTCATTTGCTGTTATCTTAAATGCGAGAAAAATAAGCACGTTATACTCTGTTAAAGTGCCAATAAATCTAAATAAATCGAATGAATAGGCAGACGTATTTGGTGCAAAATTTTGAAGATAATGCGGAACAGGCGGATGTTTTTCCGCCGCTGTATGGCGGGTAAAAATGGTGTTCGCGTTTAATTGTTTTCGTCTGCCGTTTGTACCATCTTGTTTTTTACTGAGAAGATCAAAAACCCATCTAACAAAAATCAATACGGTCAATCAGCTATTGTACGACATTATCTGGCTAATTTAAAGAGTCATTAACCTTGTCAAAATCTTCCTGCCTATCTGCAAGCACCATCAACATGTCTTTAGCTTCAATAACCGTAGAGCCACCCGGCCTTATAAATTCGCCATCTCGTTTTATCATTACGATTAAGGCGGACTTTGGAAAATTCAGGTCGATAATTCTCTTTTTTACAGCATAAGAATCCGTCGAAATCTTAAATTCCCGGGATGCAGATTTTGGAACTTCTAAAATAAGTTTATCATATTCAGATAATGGCTTTACACTTTCTGGCAATGCAACATGGAGCCACTTGGCTACAATAGCCAAAGTTGTTCCCTGAATTATAATAGAGGTAACGGCAATAAAAAATACAATATTGAAAATCATATTGGCTTTCTCTATACCTGCTAATAGCGGATACGTAGCAAACACAATTGGAACTGCCCCGCGCAGGCCAACCCATGAAATATAAAACCGTCTTCGCATTTTCATTTTGAAAAATACCAGGCTAAGAAATACGCCTACAGGGCGGGCTACGATAATCAGGAACAATGAGATAAGCAAACCAATACCCATATAAGGGAAAACCTGAGAAGGGAAAACCAATAAGCCGAGTGTAAGGAATAAAACAATCTGCATCAACCAGGCCAAACCGTCGTACATCTTTAAAATGGTTTTTTTGTGGATCAAATCCTGATTGCCTAAGTAAACCGCACAAATGTAAATTGATAAAAACCCGTTGCCGCCTACAAAATCGGTTGCTGAAAATGTGATAAACATTAATGCGATGACTAAAACAGGATAGAGACCTTCAAAATCAAGTTTGATTTTATTAATGATCAATTTACTCAACATTCCAAAAGCAAAGCCTGCAATTGCCCCAAAAATCATTTGTTGTAAGAATAGTGGAATGATTGAGACGATAGACTGATCCTGATTAACGACTAAAGTTAAAAATGCGATTGTAAGCACATACGCCATCGGGTCGTTGCTTCCACTTTCTAATTCTAATGTGGGTCTAAGATTCGTCTTCAAAGCAAGACTTTTTGAGCGCAAAATGGAAAAAACAGCCGCTGCGTCGGTGGAAGAAACAATGGAGCCTAATAACATGCTCTCGTATATCGTAAAGTCAGTGATAAACCAAACGAACGTTCCAAGCGCAACAGCAGTCAGCAAAACGCCTAAAGTAGATAACAGAATTCCTTCTCTAAGTATGGGTTTTACAGATTTCCAATTGGTGTCAAGCCCACCGGAAAACAAAATGAAATTAAGTGACACAATTCCTATAAACTGGGCCATTCCTGGATTGTCAAAATGAATACCTCCGATGCCGTCGGAGCCAGCCAACATTCCGATTGCCAAAAATAACAACAACGTTGGAACGCCAAATTTATAAGAAGTCTTACCTACAATAATACTTATAAACAGCAAGATAGACCCAACCAGCAAGATATTTTCAATCGATAAGTTCATTCTTTATTCCTCTTCAAAAAGTCTAATAAAAATACTTATCTCTAACGTAAATTAAAGAATAGCCTTTTTGTTATTTACCACTTTAAATTCCTTAGTTATAAATTGGCCTCGGGAATAGGAAGGCCATTCCATAGTCTGTGGCCGACCATAGCCGTGAACCTACGAAAAAAAGTAATAGGAAAATGACCGAAAAGTAATTTTAAACAGGAAATTCAAGGATTTTTCTAGCTACGTGAAAAAGGGATAGATAATTTTACGTTTTTAACTCATTACATGGACAGGTTTTGATGGAGCGTAATGCTGGTTTGTGAGCGAGCGACGTTAGCTACCGATATCCGATGAATGGATTCAGCTTTAGTTTGATAATTTTAATCACATATGTAATATTGGCTAAAATCACACCCAAAACAAGCTTTAACATTTGAATTTAATCGAAATTTATCGATATTAAGAACTCAATTCATTTTCCTTTGATCAATACGAATTTCTACTTGGGCAAGTTATTTAGTAAAAAACTTGTCTTCATTTTATTTTTCGTTTTATGTGCTTTTCAGGTATTAGCAAAGCCCTCTAAAGATCCTGCTTTAGTTCTTACTGACCGTACCGATAGAGTTATTGTCGGTGCGCAATACATTAGAGTTTTGGAAGATACGATAGGATTATCTTTTAGTCAAGTGAGTGCTCCGTCATTCAATTTTCCTACTCAGCATCTGAAAAACATTAGGGATATACGATTTACGTATTGGGTTAAAGTAAGATTAATTAACACCGGTAGTGCCTACAAGCGCTATTACCTGGAATTAGTAGACTCTCATATTGGTGAAATAATTGCCTATG
>LXQK01000235.1:6067-10393 GCA_001683905.1 Marivirga sp. ANT-B6 | reverse complement strand
TCACAATTGCTTACTTTCTCATCCTCTGCACTGCTATCAGTTGCCAGCAAAAAAAAGCGCAATACTTGATTAGCATCAGAGGATTCTCCGGGAATTCCGTACCAAATTTGGTTTCTTTTACACTTCCTGAAGGTAAGCACGAGGAGGGTTATCATTTAGAAGATTCTGCAGGAAATGAATTCCCTGTTCAAATAGACGCTAGTCGCAAGGGGTGGGCCATACTCGCCAACCTAACAAACAAAGAAAATCATTTTCGCCTCGTCCACGGCGAGGTAAAATCTAAATCAGAAGAAATTAAGTTGAGGGAAGAAGGAAATAGGATCACTTTTACCCTGGACGGAGCGCGAATATTTTCTTATCAAAAAAAAGGCGTGCTTCCAAGGCCCGGGATTGACTCCGCTTTCTTAAGAGGTGGATATATCCATCCTGTTTTTACGCCGATGCAGAAAGTGGTGACGGATGATTATGCAGCCAATCACCTTCACCACCATGGTATCTGGACTGCCTGGACGAAAACTAAATTTGAAGGCAGGATGCCGGACTTTTGGAACATGGGCAATAAAACCGGTAAAGTGGATTTCGTATCATTAGATTCTACGTTTCAAGGGCCTGTTTTTAGCGGTTTTGCTTCCAAGCATCAATACACAGACCTCACCAGTGGAAAAGCAAAAACTGTGTTGGAAGAGTCCTGGGAGGTGCATGTTTTTAATATCAAAGCAGAAATCCCATACTATCTTTTCGATATTACGATCAGACAAAATTGCAGTTCGTCCAGCCCTTTGTTTTTACCGACCTACCACTACGGTGGACTTGGTTTTCGCGGACGAGAAAATTGGAATGGTGAGGAAAACACGCATTTTTTAACATCAGAAGGCAAGACTAGAGCGAATGGCCACGCAACTACTGCAAATTGGTGTCATCTCGGAGGAGTAGTAGATGGTGGGGTTGCGGGCATCACCATCATGAGCCATCCCGATAACTTTCGAGCGCCTCAACCGATGAGGATTCATCCGACTGAGCCATTTTTTAATTGGGCTCCCTCACAGGCTGGCGACTGGGCTATTCGACCCGGCGAGGAATATATTGCCCGCTACAGGTTTGTCATATATGACGGTGAGGCTGATCTTGTATTATTAAGAAATCTTTGGAGCCATTATGCCGAGCCATTGCAAGTAGTCATCAGCACACCCTGATCCATGATCAAGCACGCTCAATAACATTAAATAGGGCCTCCACCCCGTGGACTCATATCTCACTGACCTTCTGCTAGTTATAAAACCGAACCTTGGAGGAGTACTTAAACAGCGAAAATACTATAACACCTCTACACCCAAGCACTTTTACCAATATCCAGAGTATTGTCGTAGTTTGGCAATATAAAGAGCCCCTCAACTAACTCAAAGACGGTTTATTCTCGGCCGTACGTAGCGCACACTAAACGGCTATTTATCCGCAATGAATAAGACGGTAATTTTTAAAAAATTAATGATAGTTTAAACACTTATTTCTCAACTCTAGCTCGATTTATTATGTCTTTGAGGCCTCTATTTTTCCCATTCTTGATCATGTTATTGTTATTAATTTTTTCTTCTTGTGAGACAGAATCTCCCGATAAAGTTAGAAATCCCGAGAATTTCCAGGTTAAAATAAAGGGGCTAACTCCAAATGGCGCCATAGATTATGATTTAAATATAGTGGAAAGTATTACAGAATTAGGTCACGAAACAATACGTCTGTTGCATCGCTGCGAAGATTTACCTGCTGATGGTACATGTAATTCAGTCAGATTGGAATTGGGTATACCGGCAAGATATACCAATTCTGATCAGGATGCTTATTTAGTGATATCTATTACAAATAAAATAGATGATGAAGATCATATATGGAATTTAAAGGATCAAAACTATAATGCTACCAGCCAATTTTCAGTAGCAAACGATTTAAGATATTCTTTGTTATCTGTAAGATATGATGGAACTACTTACGGCTCTGAATATCTATTACCTTCAATTGGATTCACAGATGTTTTTTCTGACAATGGGAGATTATCGGGGTCGTTCTCTTTCAAGGTGAGAACGAATGATCAGATTGGGTATGCATTAGATGTCTCCGGATACTTTGATGCTAATATTGCGGATGATATTGATTTTTAGTTGAAAAATTTTATGATTGTTTTTCATTTTACCTAAATATACTACCTAGCGCAGGTCTCCCTGTGCTTTTTTATGAAAAGCAGGACTCCGTCCGGTACCTTAGCAGCGAAAATACTATAACACTTCAAAACCCAAGACACCTATCCACACGCTTGATTCCTAGAACCGACCTTAATTAAAGAGAAGAAAACCAAAGCTATCTAACCTATTCACACAATATTTTGCAGAAGAATAATTGATATGTCCTGGTGAAGACATAGGCCATGGGAGGAAGCAGTGCATCGTGTTTGTTTTCGGGTATACCTGCATGCTCGGGGTCTCGTCCGGATGGAAGGGGTAGCAGAGCATCTTGTTTTTGTTTGGCTGTAGGCCATAGTGCAGCAGCACTTCTGCGATGGACAGGTGGGACTTGATGTCAGGGATGTCCATTAAAAATACTTTAAAGGCAAACTTGTTTGGCAAATGCATATAACTCGGCTCTTTTCAACGAGAAGCATTCATTTCGTTTGTCAAACTATATTACTTAAATTTGGGTTATTGAAATAATAAAGCTCGCTTTTAGGGAACTATGCTGAACATTGGAGAGCGTATAACACAGCCTGGTGAGCAAAAGCCTGTCACAGGATGAACTGGTCAAAGGAGCTAGTGTATCTCGAACCATCATTGGCAATTATTAACATAGTGCCACCATCTATCGAAGTGCTTTTGAAGTTGGCAAAGTCTTTAATATAAGCGCTTCTTTTATTATAGGTAAAGGCGAACTGTTAAGCCATGATAAAGAGGTTTCAAAAAGGATTGTGAGTATTGAACGACTAGACCCAGACACTAAACAACATTTATTCTTTTTGATTGATAATTTGATTCAGAATTTTAAACCAAAAAGGCTTCTGCCTGATAGATCATGAAATTACTATTGGAAATAAAAGACGATAAGGCTGCCTTCATTATGGAGCTACTCAAAAACTTTAAGTTTGTAAAGACTAAGCCCCTGACTCCTTACAAAGCGGAAGTCTTGGAAGGCGTTAAACAGGCTGTGGAGGAAATGAAGTTGATTAATGAAGGTAAATTAAAAGGTATACCTGCAAAACAACTTCTGGATGAGCTATGAGGTAATTGCTATCCCCAACTTCGAGCGGGAGATCAAAAAGCTAGCTAAAAAATTCCCTTCCTTGAAAGACGATTTTGCCAAACTACTGGAAAGCCTACAAGAAGAACCTAAAATAGGAACCTCTCTTGGCAATAACTGCTATAAAATCCAAATGGCCATTACTTCCAAAAACAAAGGTAAGTCTGGCGGTTCACGGATAATCACACATCTGAAAATTGCCAATAAAGCTGTATATCTGCTCTCCATCTACGACAAGTCCGAACAGGAAAATATCTCTGATAAAGAACTGGAAGAATTGTTGAGAGAGATCTTGGATTAGGCTATAATTGATAACTCAAAAGCTCTTAGCAAAGCATTTCCAGTACCTTTGTCGGTAGCAGTCTCATAATCTAATCCACTATTAGGGTACTCGGTGTTTTTAAATCCTTTTTTCATCCATGATCCCCCTTCTGGTTTGCGTGTTCCGCAGGATCACGTAATCGTCTTATAAAAATCAGGACTCCGTCCGGCTTGTTGTCACATCATCTCCAGCGTTAGTGACCGTTTTCTTTTTGGTAATAATCAATTGCGCTACTATTTATAATCGCCTGCCTCCCCGATTTTGATAGGCACATTCAGGTTAAAAGATGAATTTTACACTAGTTTCGATACGTTTTATATTGTGGCAATGTATTTGGGTAAGGGATAGAGCGTAAAGCCCGCAGTGGGCAGGTATTGCGTCGGCAGGACTTGCAGCGATAGCCCGACCCCGCGCGTAGCAAGGGGTGACCCCCAAAATATTAAATTTAAGGTGTCAAGTGTTTTTAAGTAACCATTCATCCTGTGGATTTTGATTAAAAAAATAACTTAATTTATAACAGATCATGATGTTGTTGGTTATGCCAATATTATTTCACTCTTAACATAAGCCATGAAATCTTTACGACCGCCTTCCAGGAGAGAATTTATTGAAAAAATCGGACTTGGTACACTGGCCCTATCCTTTTCATCAACCCTGGGCTTTGCGCACCGTTTGCCTTCGTTGCCAAAGGAAAAAAAATTAGGAATTGCCCTGGTGGGGTTGGG
>LXQK01000235.1:1951-5916 GCA_001683905.1 Marivirga sp. ANT-B6 | reverse complement strand
AAGAAGGGCGTTGGGCGGAAAAGTATGGCATCAAAAAGGAAAATATTTATAATTATGAAACTTTTGACCAGGTAGCCAACAATCCGGAAATCGATATTATTTACGTCGTGCTTCCAATTTCGATGCATAAGGAGTTTACGATTAGGGGAGCAAAAGCGGGGAAACATGTAATTTGCGAGAAGCCGATGGCTGTGTCTGCACAGGACTGCCGGGAGATGATAAAAGCTTGCGATGATGCAGGAAAAATGTTGTCGATTGGTTACAGGCTGCACTTTGAACCATATAATCAGGAAATGATGCGGCTTGGGCAAAAAGAAGTTTTTGGAAAGGTCAATAAAATCGATGCTTCAAATGGTTTTATCATGGGGCCGCAAACTGACCCTTCCATTTGGCGGTTGAACAAAGAGCTTGCCGGAGGCGGCTCGTTGATGGATATGGGCGTATATGTGGTGCAGGGAGCGCGCTATGTGATGGGGCAGGAGCCCATAGCGGTTACTGCGCGAGAGGAAATAACGCGTCCTGATTTGTTTGATGAGGTGGAGGAAACGATGTTCTGGACTATGGAATTCCCTGGCGGGACGACAGCGACCTGTAAGACGAGTTACAATGGTGGTGGCAATCATTTGCGGGCAGACGCAGAAGAAGGGTGGTTCGAATTGAGCGAAGCCTATCGGTATGGAGGCATGCGGGGAGCAACCAGCAAGGGTAAAATGACTTTCCCACAGGTGAACCAACAGGCTTTGCAGATGGATGATTTTGCCTATTGTATTATGAATAATAAACCTACACGTGTGCCAGGAGAAGAAGGCCTGAAAGATTTGAAGGCTATAGAGGCCATTTATAGGGCAGCCAAATCCGGGAAGCGAGAACTGGTTTAGGGGATCTTTCATCTTTAGGCACTAAAGATCTGAAATAATAAAAAATCATCAACTTCATTTATGTATAATCATCCTATATGGATCATGAGTTCGGCCTTCCCGATGATGCAGGTGGAGGATTTGGTAAAGACTGCAACCCATATCGGCGCTCAGGGAATCGACCTATGTGTGTTTAGAAAAAATGGCACGCGCAACGACCATATCGCTACCCACCTGGATTATGACAGCTTTGAGTTAGAAGATGCCTATCGATTGCTAGCCTTATTCAATAATGCACAACTGCATCTTTCTCTGGGCGCTTTTGAAAACCTGATTGGCGGCGATGAGGCGGAGCGCCGAAAAAATCAGGATCATCTTCTAAAACTAATTCGAATAGCCCATCTTTTGGGTGGCAACGAAAACAACATTAAAGTAGGTACATTTGTAGGCTACGATCATGTTTTGGGTGTGCAGGAAAATGGTTTTCAGAAAAATATTGATGCCTACCAGCGCATTTTTTTGCCCATTATAAAATATGCCGAAGATCTCGGCGTGACGATTCTCTACGAAAATTGCCCTATGGAAGGGTGGCGGCCACCGACCTATACCACCACCTTTAACAACCTTTCGGCTGTTTTGGCTGCCCGAAAACTCATGTACGCGGCCATTCCATCCACAGCACATGGGGAGATATATGACCCCTCGCATGATGTATGGCAAAATACTTCTCCTGTCGACGTGATCCGCGCCTCCGATGTTACACGGGTGCACCGCATCCACGTAAAGGCTACCAGAAACCTGATGAATGCTGACAGAACGCATTGGGGTGGGATGTATCCTATGCAAGCTGTGGACGAAGTCCTGGCAAAAAAGGCCGAAATTCCCTTCGCTACTGATGCGTGGAACAGGCATCATTACGAAGCCATGCTACCGGGCTTCGGTGGTTCGGATAGTATGGATTGGCGGGCTTTTATTGAGGCATTGCAGGCAAAAGGTTATCACGGGCCTTTTGAGATAGAAAATGAAGCCCAAAATTCAAAGAATACCCAAAATATCGCCGCTACGATTCAAGGGTTTCAGGCGGCTTGTTTGTTTCTTGCGCCCATGCTGTGGCCCCTCTCTTCCGATGGCTACCAGTATGATAACCAATCCTACAGGCCTCTTCATACCTTGATCAACAAAAGTATTCCTGTGGTAAATATGGACCAAATACTGCCATAATTTACAACTTTTGCAATTGATTGACCCTTATCAGTGTAAATAACCGCCATATTGACCTATTAACATGATTTAAAAATCTGCTTACTGTCATATGTACGTATATACATATAATTTTGCAAAGCCTTTTTTTTGGTATACGATTTGCAATAAGAAGATTAAACAAGGAGACAAATCATGAACTTACTAAACAATAAGCAATTATTAAGAAGTTTGCTTCATCAAGGGGATTATTTGAATACCATTAATGGTGGGGTGAGCAAGACATCTGTGAAGACAGAACAAACAGACAATAGTTTTATTATATACGTTTCATCTCCATCAGTCGCAGGAGATGCTTTCAATATTATGCTGCATTTTAAACAGTTGATTGTTTATTCTATCCTGAAACAAAAGGAGGCAGCTTCAACTACAGGCGTCGCGGTGAGCATCCCGATGTTTATGCGGACATTTGAGATTCCTACGTATGTCGATGTACATAAAATAGAGGCAATACAGGATGAAGGCATTTTGAAAGTGATCTTGCCCTTTAAAGATCTGAATGGATTGCAGCGAAAGATTAACATCAAACATTTGAATAAATAAGCGTAATGCATAAAAAAAGGAGGCTTAAACCTCCTTTTTTTATGCATTATCGTTTCTCAGGTCCTCAAACCAGGGAAAGAGGGATTGTATCATCGGAAGTAGCGACGAACTATGAGTCCCGTTGGGTATGACAATCAATTCTACTGACTCACTGCCATTTTCAATAAAGCGATCAAACGTGTTTTGGGAATTTTCCAAAGGTACAGTCGTGTCTGCGGTCCCATGGTATAGCCGGGTAGGGACTTGAGGGCTGTAGTCCCGAAAGCTGTTGCTCATCAGGGCTTGCTGCAGTTGCGCTTCCTCATTACTTTTCAGTCTGTTATAGAAACCCGGATCAAAAAGCGCGTTTAAGTCTGTCGTTAGATTACTGTTGATATAGCTGCCACCCTGCGTTCCGTCAAGTAGTGTGGGTATTTGGGAGGCGTAGGGTTCCTGGAAGAAATAGGAGAGTGGCTTGTCCCAATCATAAGTGACACGATATCCATTGAGAAGAAAAGCAAAATAGGCAGGGTAGCTATAAAATGAATTCGTTTTTACGCCTTCAAGCATATGCACCAGGTCGTAACCGCCAGCACCGGCTGCAATGGCTGTTAGCGTGAGACCATGCGCCGGTTCCTCTTCTATTTCCCGGGCTGCTGCCATCGTTACGTAGCCGCCTTCCGAATAGCCCGCCAAAAATACCTGACCCGACGCTTCCACATTTTCCGCGTCAAGGATTTCCTTACCCGCCTTTAATAAATCGATTACCGCAAGGGCCGAATGCTCCTGGTCATAATAAGGGTGTACATTATCAGCGGAAGCGCCATATCCTATATAATCTGGCATAAAAGTGATATAACCCGCCGCGGCAAATAGCTCAAAGCCGTTGAAGTCGGTATTAGCTGAGGGAGCATCGTTTTTCCGAAACGCTGTTCCATGTTGCAGGCTCAACAAAGGACCTGGCTCAGCCAGGTTTTGTGGAAGATATAAAACACCAGATGCTTCTATCACCTCGTTTTTATAGGTTGTTTTGTATACCACCTTGTATATGCTTACGCTATAGCGTAAACTGTTGGCATAAGGGTTATCAGGTATTAAACTTACAAGTAATTGAAGGTTAGCCAGTGGGTATTCCTGCATCAAAGTATAGGAAACAAGTTGCTGTTCCTCAATAGTCGGATCTATTGGGTCACTGTCCTTATCGCAGGCAAAAGAAGCAAGCGTAAGGAATGAAAGAAATATATATGTTTTTAATTTCACTATATTAAATGTATAAGTAAAGCCACGACGCTATCGATTCTTATCACGAATAAGTATAACGTAGCG
>LXQK01000235.1:0-1813 GCA_001683905.1 Marivirga sp. ANT-B6 | reverse complement strand
TTGGAAGAAAAAAAAGTCTTGATATACCGTAACTTTAGGTCGAGCCGGGGATCGACCAAACCTAGGTAGCATACGCCATTTACGCTTTATCTAATCTAAAGAAAGTGTTGAGTTGCAAGTAGAGGGTTCGAAGCTGGTGACTGTCCCCTTGAAACAGCAAAACGAAAAATGATCCATGAGCCGATTCTTTTTTCATAATAAATACCTGGTTCAGGTGGAGAAAGTTCTATTTTAGCTTAATAGCGCCTATTTGAAGTAAAAATATTTTAGTTTTAGATTAATATTTATTTCGTAATGGTCCACACTAAATTATTCAAAACTTATTTCAATAGGAAAAGATTACTATATGTGTTTTTTATATTACCAAAAAGTAAGAAATGGGTAAAAATAAGATATCTGGTGGCGATTTGAGGAAACTTGGTTATGAAGAAGGCAAAGCAATAGGAATTGCCCTGGGGTTGGTCAACCAGAATTTTAAGAAGTTTTCAAAGCGAAAAATATTAGACACGATGGCTGAGGTGTTGCATGCACCCGATCGGTATTATAATGATCCGATCCTGGGAATTTTAGCAAATGCCATTGCTAATAAGCCGGTTGAAAGCAACGAGGCAATAGCGTTATTAAAAGAAGGAAAAGCTTTTTCTATTTATGGTGCTGGTGAAATAGAGCCGGGTGCCATTGCTCAGATGCAAACGGCCCTGCGACTTCCGATAGCTTACCGCGGCAGCTTGATGCCAGATGCTCACCAGGGGTATGGATTGCCAATAGGAGGAGTGCTGGCAACAGAAAATGCGGTGATCCCCTATGGCGTGGGGGTAGATATAGGGTGCAGAATGTGCCTAAGCATATACGACCTTCCTGACCACTATATTTACGAGCATAAAGACAAACTTCAAAAACATTTAACAAAGCATACCTTATTTGGTACAGGTAGAGAATTTGAGCAACCCCTGGATCATCCGGTACTACAAAGCCACACGTTCAACGAGATTCCCCTTTTAAGGCATTTAAAGGATAAGGCAATATGCCAGATTGGAACCTCCGGAAGTGGAAATCATTTTGTAGAGTACGGCATTGCCGACATCATTGACCCTGATTTGGCTATTCTACCGGGAAAATATCTTGCCATCTTATCGCACTCCGGCTCACGGGGTCTGGGTGCAAATATCGCCAATCACTATACCAGAATTGCCATGGAACAGACGCCGTTGCCCAAAGAGGCAAAACACCTGGCGTGGCTGGACCTCGATACTGAGCCCGGTCAGGAGTATTGGCAGGCGATGAACCTGGCAGGCGATTATGCGTCGGCTTGTCACCACCAGATCCACGATAAGCTATCAGATGCTCTGGGGTTAAAACCCATAGCAATGGTAGAAAATCATCACAATTTTGCCTGGAAGGAGTTTGTTGACGGGAAGGAATATATTGTCCACAGAAAAGGGGCAACACCTGCCGGAAAGGGCGTTTTAGGCATCATCCCCGGCTCTATGACCGCTCCGGGGTTTATCGTGCGCGGAAAAGGTGAAGAGCGTTCGCTGCAGTCTGCCTCCCACGGTGCCGGTCGAAAGATGTCACGAACACAGGCAAAAAAACTTATCACACAACAGGAGTTGCACCAGGTATTAAAGGATCACGGCGTATTGTTAATGGGAGGGGGGCTGGATGAAGCACCCTCCGCCTACAAGGATATACGCTCGGTTATGGCTGCACAACAGGAACTGGTTGATGTGCTCGGTAGATTTTATCCTAAGATTGTAAGAATGGACACTTGATATACAAGCCACACTATCGGGTGGGCGATCGGGTTCAGCAT
>LXQK01000234.1:2296-2515 GCA_001683905.1 Marivirga sp. ANT-B6 | reverse complement strand
CCCCAGCAAATTCCGCAGCCTACACAGCTGGAACGCACAATATTTTCACCCTTTTGGGCGTAGGCTCGTACATCAATTCCCATTTCACAATAAGTGGAGCAATTTCCACAGGAAATACATTGACCGCCGTTGGTAGTGATCCTGAATTTTGAAAAAAGTCGTTGTTGCATTCCTAAAATTGCAGCCATTGGGCAGCCATAACGGCACCAAACCCGATTA
>LXQK01000234.1:0-2143 GCA_001683905.1 Marivirga sp. ANT-B6 | reverse complement strand
CACCAATTAAAAAACCATACCATTCCCTAAGCTGGGAACCACCGAAGAAAAAAATATTCCCATTTCCGCTAAAATAATTGATGCCTATAATTGCCAATATCACCACCAGATAACCTATTGCACCGTATTTGGCATCCTTTGCCAATTCTTTGCGTTTAAAGATCATAATCACGGCAAAAAGGAGGGTAAGGAATCCCGCTGTGCCCCAGAGAAAAACATCTTTAGTGAGCCAGAATTCGTCAACGTTATCTCCCAAAAAGGAATATAGAACCGCAATAGTCATCACCGTAACAAAAACCAAAACACTATGAATTACCCAACGCTCGATCTTCCATGCATATTGGGATTTATTGGAAAGGTGGCGATAAGGATCGCCGGCGGTTTCCGCCAGTCCGCCGCAACCACAAACCCAACTGCAATACCAGCGTTTTCCGTATTTGTATGTCAAAATTGGGGTAATTACAAAAATGGAGATTAAACCAAACGCAAGCATAATTACCCCAATATTTCCTGCGGAAAGAAATTCGTTGATCTTATAACCAGCAAATAGATCGTAATTAAGCGGCCAGATATTTGCAGGATTATAATAAGGCTGGTTAAGCCGAATTAGAATTTCGGGAATTAAAAAAGCGAAACCTAATTGAAAGAACATCACCGAAAAGGTACGAATTACCTCGTATCGATTGTGGCGATATTTTAGGATAAATTTATAACCAAAAACGAGTATGGCAAGCGTATAAAGCGTGCCGTAAACAAACCACTGGCTGGCTGGATTCCCGCTAATAAGCTGACTCAATGGGTCAAATAGCGCTATGATTCCCGTGTTAGCCCCATCTTCATTTAAGCCCAGGTATTGCGGAAACCAATATAATACCACATAAAAAAGTGTTAGGCTAATGCCCAGGATCCAGGCCCAGAAACCGCGACCGCTAAGCGATTTAAACCACACACCGTCATTTTTTATTCCGGCATGTTTGCCTAAATATAAGTCGTTCGCAAAGATTACCGTCCCTACGGCGATTAGTCCTAAAGACAGGCTGAGAAATAAAGTTTTATCGGGGAAGTTTACATTTGCCACGGCAAGCACTAAAATAAAAAGACCAATCAACCCGATACCGCTGGCCAGTCTTTGGGTTGTAGAAAGTTTTGCCGGTGCCTCTGCCGTTAGCGACATATTATTTTCTATTTTACTCATATTTCCTGTAAATTTTCTTTAAAACTTTTAAAAATTTCCTTTTCGTAGTGTGTGTAAAATTCGGGGTCAAAATTGGCCTGCTTTAGGTTGGCTAATACGTGATCTATTTTTCGGTTCTCATTGAGCCATCGGTCAAAAACACGATGACGCATTCTAATCCCGAAGGTGTTTATTCCCAGAAATGTATTGGAATTAGGCTCAAAAGCTACAGTAATGGCTTTGGTATTATCGGGATGCTGCCAGTGAAAATGTTTTTCATTATCGCCCGGTATAGGTGAAACCTTCCCGTAAGTTTGGAATTCAACATCAAAGAATTTAGCCGAATTAAACCAGTTGCCCGGTTTATATTTCATCGCATTTCCGGTTAAGGTTTGCGCCAGGGTTTCGCCCATCATCCGCCCTGTATACCAAACGGCTTCAATGGAATTTCGTTTTACACTGGGTTGCTTAAGTTGCACACAATCACCAATAGCGTAAACATCTTTGATGTTGGTTTGCAAATATTCATCTACTAAAATTCCCCTATCAGTTTCCAGTGCAGCATCTTTAAGAAAATTTATATTGGGCCTTACCCCTGCACAGAGCCCTACAAGTTGGCATTCAATTTCTTCTCCGGAATTAGTGAGTATAGATTTCACCCTTCCATTTTCATCTCCAACAATTTTGTCAAGTTCAGTTTCGTGCCGAAGATCTACGCCGTGAGATCTAACGTGCTGAGAAATCATCCTGGCGTCTTGCAGCGGTAATACATTATGCCAAAAGGCCTCTTCCCGTATAAGGAATGTGACTTCTATATTTCGGGTTTTTAGCATTTCGGCGAGTTCTACGCCAATTAGTCCACCGCCAATAATTACAGCTTTTTTGCAGTTTTTAGTGTTTTCTTCCAGCAAATCCAAATCTTGTTTGGAAACCAATCCCTGCACCCCTTGCAAGTCCTGACCTTCCCAG
>LXQK01000233.1:36459-58148 GCA_001683905.1 Marivirga sp. ANT-B6 | reverse complement strand
AAAATTAAATGAATCTAAAAACCCTACTTTGTTTTTATGCTTTATCCACCACTATAGGGGATATCTTTAGCCGATTCTTTTCGTTAAAGTGTTAACGAATTTGAAGCTAAACTGTTCTTAACTTTATTTTTATGCTGCCCTAAAGTTATCAGTAGTATTCTTTGATTGAGTTGATTGAGGCAGGGAAAGAAGAAATCAGCACTTTCTAGGTAGCAACTTCATCACGCTTATAGATATGTTCATTGTACGGCTTTAAAATAATACAAAAGAAAACTACAGTGGCAACAAGCTCCAGCACCTCCGAACTTCTTGGCACATCAACCACTAAGGTCATTAGCGCGCCAAGAATGAAAGCTATGGTCTGATACCAAAATGGAATAGGAATCACCCACTTATCTACCAGGCTTTTAAAAGTTGCATATTTTCTATAGGCAAACGAAAACCCTACCAGATAAATAAAAATGATAATGGTCAACAACTTTCCGAAAATCAATTTGTTAATTTTAACGCCATTTACCGTCATATTGTGTAGATTGGTCTCTTCTTGCGCATTTTTTTCTAGGAATATTTTAGGAGATTCAATGTCAAAGATACGCTGACCCCAGGAAATTTCTTCGCCTGCGATAAAAATAAAGCCAAGCACCATGACGATGGTGGTCACATAAAATAATGCGCCCTTTTTTGCCAAGGTAAATAGCCGGTAAAGCAATATAAGTGCTGACAAAAAGGCAAATAAAGAGGTTAAATTTTCGACAAATCCATCCTCTCGGGCATAAACATTCGTAAATACATCCGGAGCCGTAACGGCCAAAAAAAGCCCATAAACAACCAGGATGAAAAGGCTTATCAAGGAAATTCTTTCGATTTTGTCTTTATTCATAAGTTTAGCTTGAGCCGGCTTAAATTACCGCAACACCATCATCGCCTTAATTCTATTCATTTTTGGCCAAGGCATACCAACATGATTTTTTAAAAACCACTTATTCAAATAGTGTTTAAAATTAATATTTCCATATGAAATCATGCAAATTATTTTGCATTTGTTGCTTCAACCCGGTCGTCGGATTTTTCAGTGTCTGAGAATGATGCACCAGACAGGCGTCAAGGTTGTTTTTTACGAAAAGAATTTTTTAGGTTATATTGCGGTCACTAATACAACGGACCCAGAAATGAACATCACAGCATCACATTGCTACCATATTTTTGATGAATGCATTAAAAATTATCATTTGCATGATTATGTGGACCAACCTCTATTAAATCCATATCAGACAGGGAAAATAAACGATTTATTGTACCAAAAAAATTGGATAGACACGGTGCAGTGGCATCTTGAAGACATTATTCGGGATCCACAAATTAAACCTGATGCTGCTATTCTGATTAAGCGTAGGATAGATACCTCAAACCAGGAAAGAACGGATATCGTGGAGCAAATAGATGATTATTTTTTGAACTTGTTTAAAGATGCCGCCAAGGGCGATGATGCCCGCCTAAATACTGAGACTCCAGCTTGGGTCATCGATCGACTGTCTATACTTGCATTGAAGATATACCATATGCATGAGCAAACGCATAGAGTCGATAGCAGTGAAGAACATCGCCAAAAGTGCCAGCTAAAACTGAATATCTTGCTGGATCAGAAGCATGATCTGTCGACCTCGTTTGACGAGCTGATCGAAGATATCCGAAGTGGGCGTAGGTATATGAAAGTCTACCGACAAATGAAGATGTACAATGATGCATCTTTAAATCCCATTTTATATTCCCAGAAAAATAAGTAAGATGCACCTATTGGTATTTAGATTTTCTGCTATGGGAGACGTGGCTTTGGTAGCCCCTGTCTTAAAAAATCTACTGAAAAATAATGCCCGGTTACACATTACCTTTGTTAGCAGACAAGGTTTTAAGCCTTTTTTTTATGGTATTGAGCGCCTAAACTTTGTCGCGGCAGATCTAAGCGGGCGCCACAAAGGCATTTTGGGCATGTACCGTCTCTTTTATGATCTGAGAAATGAAAATACCTTTGACGCCGTAGTGGATCTACATGATGTCATGAGGACCTGGCTTCTTTCTGCATTTTTCTTTCTCACAGGCTTAAAGATTTCGCGAATTAATAAAGGAAGGGCAGAAAAGAAGAAACTCGTGCGTCAGCGTAATAAGGTTTTCAAACCTCTGAAACATAGTAGAGAAAGGTATTTCGATGCTTTCTTACCATTGGGGCTCTACGGCAATATGGCAGAACCTGAATACATCAACCCTTCACCTGAAGGAGGTACGGCCGTGGAACGTTTTAAACAAACTAATGCGTTAGGTGATAAAAAAACATTTTGGATAGCTATTGCGCCATTTGCACGACATGATCCTAAAATGTGGCCTTTGGCTAATATCGCCACACTGATACAAATGCTTTCTGAAAAACTTGCAGCGAAAATCTTTCTTTTTGGGGGTGGCGAAGAGGAAGTAAGGCAATTAACTGCCTTACAAAGTGCATACCCCTATACCATTAATGTCAGCAACCAACTCTCGCTGCAGGAAGGGCTGGCGCTGTTGCCTCAACTGGACCTGATGGTGTCGATGGACTCTTCTAATATGCATATGGCAACGCTCTCGGGCATCAAAGTAATTTCAATTTGGGGGCCCACACATCCTTATGCTGGTTTTGGAGCATTATACCAGCCGGATTCCTACGCCATACAAGTGGCGCATGCTGAATTGCCATGCAGGCCATGTTCTGTGTTTGGCGACAAAGTATGTGCCTGTTGCCAGCATGATTGCATGAAAAAAATCAGCCCAGAACATGTGTTTGAAAATATTTCCAAAGCCTTGATGTAATTCGTATTTTTTAGCTCAACTTTAACCGCGAACATTTTATATTTGATGGTGAAATCTTTCCTAATTGTTCAAACCGCCTTCATTGGCGATGCCATTCTTGCCTCCTCTCTGATTGAGAAACTCCATCAATTTTATCCTGAGGCTCAAATTGACATCTTGATCAGAAAAGGAAATGAAGGGCTTTTTAAGAACCACCCGTTCCTTCATAAAGCTTTAATTTGGGATAAAAAGCACGACAAAATCAAAAACCTTCTAAGGCTAATCGGGAAGGTTAGAAGACACCGGTATGACTATGTGATCAATTTGCAAAGGTATTTTTCGACCGGTCTGCTTACTGGTTTGTCCGGGGCTTCGCATCGACGAGGCTTTAGCAGCAACCCGCTTTCTTTTCTTTTCTCCAAGTCCGCCACGCACAGTATGCAACATGGGCAGCATGAGGTGGAAAGGAACCAGGTTTTGATCGAGGACATTACTGACGAAAAGCCTGCCTTGCCCAAGTTATATCCTTCTTCGACGGATTTTGATGTTATAAAGCAATACAAAAACGACGGACCCTATTACTGCATGGCGCCAACTTCGGTATGGTTCACCAAACAATTTCCCAAAGAAAAATGGGTAGAGTTGATACAAAAGCTTCCCACAGACAAGGCTATCTATCTGTTGGGAGGCCCGGGAGACAAGGAATTGGTAGAGGAAATTATCCTTAGCGCGGGTGTCGACAATGTGTACAACTTGTCGGGAACTTTATCTTTTTTGGCCTCTGCGGCATTGATGAAAGATGCCTTGATGAACTATGTAAATGATTCGGCACCACAACACTTGGCCTCGGCGATGAATGCGCCGGTTACAGCTATTTTCTGCTCCACTATTCCCTCCTTCGGCTTCGGCCCACTCTCAGAGGTGCAACACATATGGGAGACGCCGAAAGCCCTTGCCTGCAGGCCTTGTGGACTGCATGGCAGAAGAAGCTGCCCACTAGGCCACTTCGACTGTGGCTATAGTATACCAATAGAGGTAGTCTAATTTATCTGATGGGCTTCAGGTAATATCGCAAGTTAGAGCCCTGGTAGATTGACCTTTGATAAAACGACGCCCAGGCAGACTTAGAGACTATGTCTTTCCTGCTGTAAGTATAATAATCTAAAATCTCAAAACCATTTTTTTCGACAAGGAGCTTCATGCTAAGGATATTAGGTTCATACAAATGATCCGGCGTTCTCCACGGCTCCCATTTTCCCTTCCTTAGTCCCAGCTTCTTTAACGCCAATTTAAATCTTCTGTCAAGGGAGAAGCTATTGGGGATATTGATGACTAAGATGCCATCTTCTTCGAGCATTCCTGAAAGCCAACTCTTCAAAGGCTTCCGCACAAAAAAGGATACATTCAATCAGTGGAATAAAGGAAGGGCGGCAGGATAACAAACAATACGGTATATGTGTAATGGTGGCTCTTCGGTTTGGAAAGTTTCTCCACCCAACTAACTTTGCAGTAGTTTGAATGCTGGTCGGCTCCGAAAGCCGCACTACACATATATCGAACCGTTAGCACACATTAACAAAAACAATATGATTAACGAATTGATAAAAGAAGGAATTTTCGTAGTTCATGCTTTAAAAGGATATGAATATCACGAAAAAAGAGTGAAGGAATTATTTAAGAAAAATGAATTACACTTTGAATTTGTAACTGATGGAGACCCAAGCCTTTTTAACAAAGAAGTAATTGAAAAATACTTTGTATCCGACATTAACTCAAAATTATCTAAAGGCGTTCTTTCTTGTACCTTAAACCATATTTATGCCTATGAAAGAATAGTGTCTAAAGGAATTAAGTATGCTATAATTTTTGAGAACGATCCGTTTTTTTTAGGAAATTTTATAGAAAAACTAAAGAACTATACCGACGAAATAGAGAATTTACAAAAAGGTTTTATCATATCATTGGAAAATAGCACATTAAGATTCCCTTCTTATTGGACAACGAAAAGAGGAAAATATTTATATAAGGCGAAATCAGGCAGAATGGCAGGTGCTTACCTAATGGACTTAGAAGCTGCTACAAAAGTAGTCAATGACTTAAAACATAATAAATGTCATACCGTAATTGACTGGTGGCATAACAGTTTAATAGAAAGAGGTATAGTTAAGATGTATTGGGCACATCCTCCTTTGGTTGAGCAAGGCTCTCATAATGGATGCTTGAACTCAACAATCTCTAGTAAACCAAACAATATGAAACGTCGTATTTCATGGCTGCTTCAAAAATTTTATAAATATTTTTTTAGAAGGATTTTTAAACAAAAAGATGTGTTCAAATAATTGATTTACAATAATGCGAAGCAAGGTATTTGCACTTAACATGATTTAGTTGAATTATGTATTGCAAACAAATGCCAAAGATCAGGCAGAGGTATGGAAGATACAGCATATATTTTGTCGTCTTACTTTGGGAAATAGTGCCCAGCACGATAAAAATACAGGCCGTATATGTCTCTATGATAGAGGCTGACCAAAAGAAGTGTTCCGAATAAAGCTAGAATACCTGTGATCAAACGCTTATTGAAGAAAAGTAGAGATGGTGAATGTTGAATATGCACGAGAACTTGAAATGGATTACCCTTTAATTTTAATATAATTTTTGAACCCCCCGATTTTCCTACCGCCCAGGAAAGTATTTTCAACAAAGCTAAGTATCCTGTACTTCAATCTTTCGTGCTTGTGCAATGGGCGTTGCCGAATCTTTCCCGCATACTGTAATTTTCCCTGCCAATCAAATTTTTTCACCCATTCCTCCAACACCTTTGGCTGAGTCCCTGTGTATTCTTTTAATTTTTGCAAAGGGCCATAATCGAAAGTTTCCGGCCACACCTTCATTTGATCAACTTTATCTGCACCGAAAAATGAAATATTGTTACTTTTATCTTTATAAGCCATCATTTCCGGGGGACGGACATAACCGTAGTGGTAGACGCTGGCTTTAGTTTCTACCACATGCAGCTTAGCGGAATGTTCTTTTTTCCAGTAATCCTCGGGAGAATAACCAAAAACGCTAAACTTTCTAAAGGACTGTGCATCACGCCAGGAATGAACTTTAGGATCATTTCTAATGATGCGTATTTCTTTGGGATACCAGCTATGTGCAACATGGTAGTGTCGAAAATCACCCCAAAAATGCTTGTAGCCAAAAAGGAAGCCGTCTACTTCGGGCTTATCGAGATATTTCCTGCAATCATTTTTAATTGTTTCCAGGAAGTCTTCGTGAATTACCTCATCAGACTGCAGATAAAATAGCCAATCCCCCGTACACTTTTCTTTTGCAATATCAGTCTGCTGAGCAAATACAGTATTTTTTTTGTAGGTTTTCGGATCCCAGGTGGTATGTATGATTTTAATCTTTTGCGACCCGATACTTTCGATTTCATCCATCGTACGATCGTCGGCGTCGTTATCACCTACCGCAACAATAAATTCATCAACTATAGGAAGAATAGATAGAATCGATTCCTTTACAGGAATAAACAATTTCGTTGCATTTTTTACAAAAGTAAAACCACTTATTTTCATTGTTCCATATCTTCTGGTGAATTAAGGCTACATGCCCTCTTTTCCGTTGGCCCGGTAAAATTCATTCAGCTTAACATACTTCAGGAATTTCTCCCAGGCAACGATACTGTAAATAATAAATCCATAATAACCTGCTAGAAATCCTTTTTTGACAATATAGTCACGTACAAATGCCCAAAGAGGGCTGAAAATGATCCGAAAGATACCAGACTTTTCGCCTCGTGCATAGGCCTCTTTCGCAGCAATGCTTGTATAGTTGTTTACCTTTGCAAGGTGCTCCTCAATTGAATAAAACGAATAATGTAAGATATTTCCTTTCAATTGTTTGATGGTAGATCCATTTTGTAAAATCATGCTATCATGCGGATTCACCCCACCCCATTTCCCTCTCCTTACATCAAACAATCGAAGTTTCCTGTCAGGATACCAGCTACCGTGCTTGATAAATTTACCACAATAACTCGTTAGTCTATTGAAGGTGTACCCGTCATGCTTCCAGTTACTTTTAATTGCAATGATCGACGCCCGTAATTCCCCGGACAGTTCTTCGTCGGCGTCCAGCGAAAGGATATAAGGAAATTTTGCCTGCTGCAGCGCAAAATTCTTTTGTTGGATATGCCCTTGAAACATATTTTGAATAAACCTTGCGCCAAAGGATTCCGAGATTTCAGCCGTTTTATCATTAGAAAAGGAATCAACGATAACGATTTCATCAGCAATACCATCCACTGACCGAAGACATCGTTCAAGATTTTTTTCTTCATTCAAGGTAATGACAACTACTGAAACTGAAACCATGCTATTTATCATTATCTCAGCCACGCCATCTTCGTCATCAAAGATGGTTTTGCGTCGGGCGAAAATTTAAGACCTGAAATTATCAATTTATTTATGGCAAGTTATAGATATTAGAAAATATATCCGCGGCAGCAATTCTTTAAAGTAAAAAAACCTCAGAATAATCCGAGGCTTTTAATATCAATATTCAGAAGATGATTAATATCTGTAATATTCCGGCTTATAAGGACCTTTTACTTCCACGCCAATGTATTCTGCCTGATCGGTCGACAAGGTATCTAATTCAACACCAATTTTTGACAAATGAAGAAAAGCAACCTTTTCATCCAGATGCTTTGGCAGGGTATAAACAGCATTATCATAATTGTCTGCGTTTTCCCAAATTTCAAGTTGGGCCATTACCTGGTTTGTAAAAGAGTTGGACATTACAAATGAAGGGTGTCCGGTTCCGCATCCTAAATTGACCAGTCTGCCTTCAGCTAATAGGATTATCTCTTTCCCATCAATATTGTACAAATCAACCTGTGGCTTGATCTGATCCTTGGTATGCCCAAAATTAGTATTGAGCCAAGCTACGTCAATTTCATTGTCGAAGTGACCAATGTTACATACAATAGCTTTATCTTTCATTGATCTGAAATGCTTTTCAGTGATGATATTTTTATTGCCGGTTGCCGTTACGACAATATCAGCTTCTTTGACGGCATCTACCATTTTCTTAACGGCAAAACCATCCATGGCTGCTTGCAAAGCACAGATAGGATCAATTTCAGTAACAATTACACGTGCACCAGCAGCTCTTAAAGATCTGGCAGAACCCTTTCCAACATCACCAAAACCACCTACCACGGCAATTTTTCCTGAAAACATCACGTCTGTAGCTCTCCTGATGGAGTCTACCAAAGATTCCTTGCAACCATATAAATTATCAAATTTCGACTTGGTCACCGAATCATTTACGTTTATGGCAGGCATCGGCAAGGTGCCTTTCTTCATACGCTCGTAAAGCCTGTGTACTCCTGTTGTAGTTTCCTCTGAAAGTCCCTTGATGCCAGTTACCAGTTCAGGATAATTGTCAAAAACCATATTGGTAAGGTCACCACCATCGTCGAGGATCATATTCAAAGGTTTTTTCTCATCGCCAAAAAATAATGTTTGCTCGATGCACCAGTTGAATTCTTCCTCGGTCATCCCTTTCCAGGCATAAACAGAGATACCTGCAGCGGCAATTGCAGCCGCAGCGTGGTCCTGCGTAGAAAAAATATTGCAGGAAGACCAGGTAACTTCAGCACCTAAAGCAACAAGTGTTTCTATGAGTACTGCCGTTTGGATGGTCATGTGAAGACATCCGGCTACCCTGGCTCCTTTTAGAGGCTGCGTTGCGCCAAACTCTTCTCTTAAGGCCATTAATCCGGGCATTTCCGCCTCAGCCAATCGAATTTCCTTTCGTCCCCAATCAGCCAGGGAAATATCTTTAACCTTAAATTTTACTTGTGTTTCAATCATTGCCTTGTTTTAAAGTTCTTTGAAAGGCGCAAAGATATCGTATTTTGAGGAAAAAATCAAAACAATTCTTCTAGGCAAAGGAATCGTCTAACGGATAAACTTGACTTCTTTTATGTTGAAATGGTAGTTTTTTTCATGGGTAGATATAATAATTCTGCCTGTTTTATCAATTCCCTGAATTGTTCCCTCAAAATAGTCAAGCCCTTTAAAAAGATGTTTCTCATGCATCCAATATAGTTTCTGATAATACTCTTCCAGCAAGCGGGTGAATTGCACCTTTTTTAATTGAATATACCTGCTCTCCAGTGCATGCAATAAAAGTGGAAGCACCTCCTCCAGATCAAAGTCCTGGCCACAGGCCAAAGAAAGCGAGGTGGCGTTTGGTGCATGAAATTTTTTTTGGTTGATGTTTAACCCAATACCGACAATGGCGTACTCCAACTGATTTTTTTTTATCCCATTCTCAATTAAAATACCGCCCAATTTGTTATCATAAAAATACAGATCATTAGGCCATTTTATGCGTATCCCTTCGCCCATGTACTGGCTTAAGAAATCATGCAGTGCCAGAGATATGGCTATATTTAAAAAATACTGTTCCGATACATCAAGAAAATGAGGCTTTAAGACGAGAGAAAACGTCAGGTTTGAATTTGGGTTAGACTCCCACAGATTGCCCCGCTGGCCCTTGCCAGATGTTTGGTTATCAGTGATAACAACGGCACCTTCTTTTAGCTGGCTATTTCGTACAAGATCGGCTGCTATGTCATTAGTAGAATGACAAAATGGCATATAATGAACTTCTTTGCCTATAAATAATGTATTGGTAAAGATTTTATGCAAGTAATTTTTCGTAGTTTTACGGCAATTTAACAACAACTAATGGAAGTAAGAAAAGAAAAAATTAATTCAGAAGAATTAAGTAAAATTGTAGTGAAGGGGATGCAGGAGAAGAAGGCTACAAACATCGTGGTGATGGATTTGAAGGGAATAAAAAATGCAGTGGCCGATTATTTCGTCATTTGTTCAGGAAATTCTGATACACAAATTGATGCCATATCAGAATCTATAGAAGGAGAAGTTTACAAAAATGCACGGCAAGATCCCTGGCACAAGGAGGGAAAACAAAATAAGGAATGGATTTTGTTAGATTACGTGGATGTAGTAGCCCATGTGTTCAAAAAAGACCGCAGATCGTTCTATGCCCTGGAAGATTTGTGGGGAGATGCCGTTATTGATTTTGTTGAAGTGGATCAATAAACTTTATCGCCCATCTACACGTTAAAAATCGAATTATCTTTAGAAAAAAATAATAATGGCAGAAAGACCTAATAAAAAGAAAAAACTAATCACTAAACCTCCTCAAAAACCCGGCTACCAAATTTGGATTATTGCCACACTCGTCCTACTAATCTTTGGTGTAACATATTTTAAAAACTCAGCGACTACTGTTCCTATAACTTTTAGTCGCCTGGAGCAGATGATGCTCAGCAACGATGTTAAAGAGGTAACACTGATAAAAAACCAGGACATTGTAGAGGTTACTTTAAAAGAGGAAGCTTTACAAAACAGCAAATACAAGAAGGAGCTCGAGGATTCTAATATGTTTCCTATCGAGCAAGGGCCGCATTATAGCTTTGAGATTACGACTGTTGAGATTTTTAACAAGAATTTTGAAGAGCTGGAGGCAAAACTCCCTCCGGAGCAGCGTATTGGCTATAAAGCAAAAGATCGTAGCGATTTCACCAGTTTCTTTGCGAGCTGGGGTTTTCTACTGCTTATCCTTTTTGGGTTTTGGTTTCTGATGCGACGAATGACTGGCACCGGTGGACCTGGCGGGCAGATCTTTAATATCGGCAAATCAAAAGCCGCCTTGTTTGATGCCGAAAATAGGGTGAAAATAACCTTCGATAATGTAGCCGGTCTGGATGAAGCCAAAGAAGAAGTGATGGAAATTGTAGAATTTCTAAAGACGCCCGAAAAATTTACTAAACTCGGCGGAAAAATTCCAAAGGGTGCTTTATTGGTAGGCCCTCCGGGAACTGGTAAAACGTTGTTGGCCAAAGCAGTAGCAGGCGAAGCAGAGGTGCCGTTCTTTACGCTTTCGGGCTCCGACTTTGTAGAAATGTTTGTAGGGGTCGGCGCAGCGCGGGTGCGGGATTTATTCAAGCAGGCCAAAGAAAAAGCACCATGTATCGTCTTTATAGATGAGATAGATGCCATCGGTAGGTCACGTGGACGTGGCCAGATGCCAGGTTCAAATGATGAACGAGAAAATACGCTAAATTCCCTGTTGGTAGAGATGGACGGTTTTGCCACCGACTCTGGTGTAATCATTCTGGCCGCAACAAACAGGCCCGATGTGCTTGATTCTGCCCTGCTTCGGCCAGGTAGATTCGACAGGCAAATCAGTATTGATAAGCCAGACATCGTTGGTAGAGAAGCAATCTTTAAGGTCCACCTTGAGCCTTTGAAGTTATCTAAAGATGTAGAGCCTAAAAAACTTGCTGCTCAAACACCTGGTTTTGCCGGCGCCGAAATTGCCAACGTTTGTAACGAAGCCGCATTAATTGCTGCCCGGAGAAATAAAGAATCTGTAGACCTACAGGATTTTCACGATGCTATCGACCGGGTAATCGGTGGATTGGAAAAGAAAAACAAAATCATTTCTCCTGAAGAAAAGCGAATCGTAGCTTATCACGAAGCTGGCCATGCCGTGGCAGGTTGGTTTCTTGAACATGCCGATCCTTTGGTGAAGGTAAGTATTGTTCCAAGGGGTGTTGCTGCCTTAGGTTATGCGCAGTATCTACCTAAAGAGCAGTTCTTATATCAGACAGAGCAGCTGATTGACGAGATGTGTATGACATTGGGTGGTAGGGCAGCCGAAGAAATTATTTTTGGCAAGGTATCTACCGGCGCACTAAGTGATCTTGAAAGGGTGACAAAACTCGCCTATAGCATAGTCACTATGTATGGTATGAATGATAAAATTGGCAATGTTTCGTTCTACGATTCGAAGCAGTCTGATTATAACTTCAGCAAACCTTATTCTGAAAATACGGCACAAACTATTGACGAAGAGGTGCGTAAGATTATTCATGACGCTTTCGAAAGGACCAGAAAGTTGCTAACTGATAAAGAAGATAAACTAGAGATAATAGCACGGGAACTGCTGGAGAAAGAAATTCTTTTCCAGAACGACCTGGAGCGCCTGATCGGCCCCCGACCGTTTGATAAGCAAACCACCTACCAAGCCTATACAAATGGGAAAATGGACAAGGAGATCATGCCGCCTGATGCTACCAAACTCGATGAAAAAGAGGAGAAAGAAAAAGCGCCTACCGAAATAAATAAATCGGAAGAAAAATAATAAAAATCAGGTTCTGCAAAGGACCTGATTTTTTTTGACTTGTCACCCATCTTGATTCTTTGTGAGATAGATAGTATATCTTTAGCTTTTACACCCAAAAAGTCATTCACTACATCGCTACAAGACGTTATGTTTTCATCACTTGCCACGCTTGAAGTAAATAAAAAATTATATTTTGCCTCAGATTTTCATCTTGGCGCGCCGGAAAATAAACAAAGCCTGGAAAGGGAAAAGAAAATTGTGGGCTGGCTTGATAGCATTAAACATGATGCACAATGCATTTTCCTGGTAGGCGATATATTTGATTTTTGGTTTGAATACAAACACACAATACCTAAGGGATTTATACGGCTTCAGGCAAAATTGCTCGAGTTGACAGATCATCAAATTCCTGTAGTTTTCTTTACCGGCAACCACGATATGTGGATGTTCAATTATTTTACCGAAGAATTTAATATTCCTGTCTATCGGGAGCCACAGGTCTTTACCTGTAATGGTATGAAAATCATGCTTGGGCATGGTGATGGCCTTGGTCCCGGAGACAAAATTTATAAAATACAAAAGCAGATTTTTAAAAACAAAGTGGCGCAATGGCTTTTTTCATGGCTCCATCCAAATATTGGTATGGGTTTGGCTAAGTATTGGTCAACCAAGAGCAGGATTAGTAACACGGGTACGGACGAAGTATTTATTCCTGAAAAAGAATGGCTTTATACCTTCTGCAAAGAGACAGAGGCCGAGCAACATCACGATTACTATATTTTTGGCCACAGGCATCTACCCCTGGACCTGGAGGTAGCCGAAAATAGCAGGTATATCAATCTGGGAGAGTGGGTAAACTACCATACCTATGCAGTTTTTAATGGTACAAAGGTTGATCTTTTGAAGTATGAAGAAAATATTTAAGCCCATGAAATTAATTTTTTTCCAATTGGCAGGTGTCTTATTTCTTATAAGCCTGATTTTCCATCCTTTTAGGTCAAAAGCGCAGTCGCTCGTACCTATCTCTTCGCGATCGCTCACGGATATTCAGGGGGTATCTTTAGATCGCAACCATTATATATACATAAGCCACGCCAATGGCAACATCCTGCAACTAAACAGTAGCGGCGAAACGTCGCTAAAATATTCTCCTGCCAAGAAAGCCGCCATATCTTTAATTGATGCCTGGCAAACCATGCGTATATTCATCTTCTTTCGCGACCTTCAGCAATTTCAATTTTTGGATCGTTTTCTAAATTCTTCCACTTATTTCGATCTGGATAGTAAGGAAATTGGCTACGCGAGCATTGCCACCCCTACCCATGATAATAATTTATGGATAGTGGATGAATCTGATTTTACGCTAAAAAAATATCATGTAGCAATGGGTAAGGTGGTGATCCAGTCGCCGTTAAATCTGGTAGTGGATGATATTGCTCGTATTGGCTACATGCGGGAGTATCAAAATCTATTGTTTATAAATAATGGAGGAAGCAGCGTGCTGGTATTTGATAACCTTGGCAACTTTATGCGGGCTATTCCAGACGTGAAAGCGTCGTATTTTAATTTCCTGGATGATGAGATGTATATGTTGGAAGATAATTCCATCAGATTTATAAATATTTACACTGGAGCGGAAAGAAATTTGGCCATTCCCAATCAGGAAAGATATCTTTATGCACTTGTTTTAAATGGCCATATCGCCTTATTAACCGAGAAAAAACTCGATATTATGGCCATTAGGAATTAGATGTATGTTAAATCTTGTTAATAGAAAAGAATACTGGCAGGATTTTAGCTATTTTTACAATAAATAACCAGCTTATGAAAAAATTGCTACGCGATATTTACTTACTCGGCCTTCTGATTATCTTTTTTGTACCCAATGCACAAGCATGTTGGAGTAAGAATGACAGGAGTATGGCAAACTCATATATAACGGCTAAGGATTCAACATTATTATTGAAAAGAAGGTTGGTCGGTGTCAACCCCGAGAGAATTTTTGCTAATGAGCGAAAAAGTTTAGGAAGCAACTTTGACTTTTCCCTACGACCGACAACCAAAGGAAAGTTTAGCCTGGATTTTACCCATTACGGAAACACCAAGGTGGCAGTAAAGATTTATGATATTATTGGTAACGTGATATTCGAAGAGAAAGTAAGCCCCAACGGAAGGTTTTCGAAGGAATATGATCTTTCAGCATTCAAGACGATGCTTTTCATTGTAGAGGTAGGTAATGCCAAATACAATAAAACGAAAAGTATCGTATCTGGCTAATACCTTAGACTGGTTTAAATGATTTCCACCAGTTTAATTTCAAATGTAAGGTCTTTACCCGCCAATGGATGATTGGCATCTAAGACAATATTTTCCTCATTTATTTCTGCAACAACTACCGGCATAGTCGAACCATCCTGCTGCTGCACAGACAATTGCTGACCGACAACGGGATTGATATCTGCCGGAACTTCGGTTTTCGGTATCCCTACGCGCATATCCTCTCTGCGCTCTCCATAAGCTTCCTGAGAAGGAATATCTGTAGTTTTCTTATCGCCAACAGCCATGCCCATGACTGCT
Source organism: Marivirga sp. ANT-B6 (assembly GCA_001683905.1). Lineage (GTDB taxonomy): Bacteria > Bacteroidota > Bacteroidia > Cytophagales > Cyclobacteriaceae > ANT-B6. Next base: position 43,517 of record LXQK01000233.1, on the reverse strand, counting down.
TTTTCAAAACCAGCAATCATATTTCCTCCACCCAAAGTAAACTCCAGTGGTTCGCGATCTTCTGATGAATCGAAAATGGTTCCATCATTTAGTTTTCCTGTATAGTGGACTTTAACTTTGTCTCCTTTTTTTGCTTCTGCCATCATGAACTACTTTAAAATTTAAAAACTTTATTTTATGGCTGCAATTTACAAAAATATAAAAGCAATTAAAAGTTTGCTTCCCATTAATCCCGATGTGTAAACCTTAACTGACCTACAGCACACATCAACAGCCACTTATAAGTCAAAAACCGTTCATCACAGTTTCTGTTTAAAAACTGTGACTTTGTTTTTTAAGTTTTAAAGTTTATTTAGCTTTACGCATTCTAAAAATCTCCAATAAAGCTGCAACCATGAATACTATTAGTAAGCAAGTCACAAAAATTCTAGTAGAAAAATTAGGCATAGCAGAAACAGAAGTTACACCTGATGCAAATTTTATTAAGGATTTAGGTATCGACTCTTTGGATTATGCGGAACTAGTAATGGAGTTTGAGCAAACTTTTGAAATCAGGATTCCTGACAATGATGCTGAACAACTGCAGACGATGAAACAGGCAGTATCTTATATTGAAAAGAATATTAAAAAGTAACCCTCCCCCTCCCGCTGGTGGAAAAATGATAGTATTATCTACTGTTTTTAACCAGCTTTCCGAAAGCTATTATTTTGATTGCTGATTGAACCTCTTCTACAGCGAGAGTTCATTTTATAAGAGCTAAAGACTTAATTTTTTAGGTTGATCAAAAGTGCGGTTTACAAAATTAAAAATCTTTATGTATCGACTAGTTTCTGCATGCCACCCGATTTTAGTCCTGTTTATTCTACTCTTAAGTGGTACACAATACGTAACCGCACAGCAAAAAAAAACTATTAGTGGCTACATAAAAGATGGTGGCTCGGGCGAAGCCTTAATTGGAGCAACCGTTGCCGTGAGAGAACTGGAAGGCACAGGTACCGTCACCAACACCTATGGCTATTATTCCTTGACGATCCCGGAGGGAAATTACCAGATCACATTTTCATTTATTGGGTATCAATCGAAGCAGATCGATGTGTCACTGAAAAGTAATGAACGCATAGATGAAGAATTACTTAGCCAGGATGTACAGCTGCGGGAAGTAGTTGTTACTTCAGAAAGACTGGATGACCCGATCAATGATGTAGCGATGAGTAGGGAAAACCTGAAGATTGAGCAGATTAAATCGATGCCTGCCTTATTTGGAGAAGTGGACATTATCAAAAGCTTACAGTTGCTGCCAGGGATTCAATCTGCAGGAGAAGGCACTACAGGCTTTTTTGTGAGGGGTGGTTCAGCAGATCAGAACCTAATTTTACTCGATGAGGCAACAGTCTACAATGCAGCACATTTTCTCGGCTTCTTCTCTGTTTTTAATCCCGACGCAATCAAAAACCTGGAAATCTATAAAGGGGGCATACCTGCGCAATTTGGTGGCAGACTTGCCTCTATTCTTGATATACAGATGAAGGAAGGAAATAACAAGCGATTTTCTATGTCTGGAGGGATAGGTACAATTTCGAGTAGACTTACCCTGGAAGGACCTATTATTCCCGAGAAATCCTCCTTTATTATTTCTGCCCGAAGGACCTATGCGGATGTCTTTTTGAAGCTCTCTCCCGACGAAAATATCAACAACAATATTTTGTACTTCTATGACCTGAACGCTAAAGCTAACTTTGAAATAAATAAAAATAATAGCATTTTCCTTTCAGGCTATTTTGGGAGGGATGTTTTCAATTTCGATGATACTTTTGGTCTAAACTGGGGTAATTCCACCGGCACCTTCCGCTGGAATCATCTTTTCAGTGACCGGCTTTTTCTCAACACAACGGCGCTGTATAGTAGCTTCGATTATGGCTTTACCATCGACAACGGCGTCAGCAGTTTCGACTGGAAGAGTAACTTGAAGGAACAATCGATAAAATTTGACTTCACCTACTTTGCCAATCCAGAAAACCAGCTGGATTTTGGATCAAATACCATCTATCATCAATTTGCGCCTGCCCAAATTACGCCGGGAGATAATTCCATTTTCGAGACCGTGGCACTGGATAAAAAGTTTGCCATAGAACAAGCCTTCTATGCTAGTAATGATCATAAAATCAACAATAGGCTTTCCCTACAATATGGCCTGCGGTATTCGTTGTTCAGCAACGTTGGCTCCGGCAGGGTTTTTACCTATGAAGAAGGCCAGCCACGCACTGATGAAACTTTAATTGACACGTTAGTTTATAGGTCATTAGAAAAAATAAAGCTTTATCATGGACTTGAGCCACGGTTTGGCGCCCGTTATATCTTGTCGCCGTCCAGTTCACTTAAAGCATCCTACAACAGGATGCGCCAGTATTTACAAATAGCCTCAAATTCTACAGCAGGTCTTCCAATAGACCGGTGGGTGCCTGCCGACGCCTATATTCAACCCCTGATTGGAGATCAGGTGGCATTAGGCTATTTCAGAAATTTCCGTGAAAATACTTTCGAAACTTCGGTGGAGGTATACTATAAGTGGATGGAAAATCTCATTGACTTTAAGCCCAATGCAGAAATTCTGCTTAATAACAATATAGAGACCGAGGTATTAGAAGGAAGAGGGTTTGCCTATGGTGCGGAATTTTTGGTGAAGAAAAATATAGGAAAAACCACCGGATGGGTAAGTTACACGCTAGCTAAAACACAACGAAAAATAGAAGGCATCAATGATGGCGAGCCGTACAACGCCAGGTACGACCGTACCCATGATATTTCTGTCGTTGCCTCCCACACCCTGAATAAGAGATTAACGCTTTCTGCCAACTGGGTATACTCTACGGGTTCGGCTGTATCATTTCCTGTAGGAAAGTATAATATAGATGGAAAAACTGTCCCGTATTATGACGACTCGAGGCGGAACCAAAACAGAATGCCCCACTACCACAGATTGGATTTATCAGCCAACCTTGAGGGTAGGAACAAAGCCAATAGAAGGTGGCAGGGTAGCTGGAACTTCTCGATCTATAATGCCTATGCGCGGAAAAACGCTTTCAGCATCTCTTTTGAGGAAGTAATCAACGGTGATCCCAATTTCGATGAAGAAAACGATGGGCCTGTAACCGAGCGGAAGCTAAGTGCCGTGAAATTGTATCTTTTTAGTTTAATTCCCTCAATCACCTATAATTTTAAATTCTAGATGAAAAACATTGTAGCGATCCTATTCATCGTTTTCTTATCCACTGGCTGTCGCGAGATAATCGAACTTAAGCTCCCCTCTGCCCCCGAGAAGTTAGTTATTGAAGGTTTAGTGACCGATAACGAAGGCCCTTATACGGTTGTGTTGTCCACAGTGGGTGATTATTTCGAAAATAACAGCCCTCCAACTGTGTCAGGTGCAAAAGTTACAATCTCCGATATCTCTTCCGGTATGTCCGAAATTCTCGCTGAAGGTGAACCAGGACACTATAAAACCAGTAGTCTCCGGGGCACAGCGGGAAACACCTACCAGCTCCAGGTTGAAGTTAACGGTGAAATCTTTATCTCTACTGCTACCATGCCTATTGCCCCGATATTCGATTCCCTTAACTATAAATATCAACCCGAGTCCACTTTTCGAGATGAAGGGTACTACATTTATTTTTACGGGAAAACAGATAAATCGCAGATCAATTATTATCGTTGGCTGGTATATGAAAATGATTCGCTATATAATGACCGATCAGATTATATTCTTGCGACTGATGAGTTTATACAGGAAAATGTACGGGGGTTAGAATTTCCATATGCATTTAATGAAGGTGATACTGTTCGCATCACCATGTTCGGGCTGAACAGAGAAGTCTATAATTATTTCAACGAATTGGTAAATCTGCTTTTTAATGATGGTGGACTTTTTAGCTCACCGCCCGTTAATCCCACCAGTAATATACGCAACGAAACCAATCCAAGAAACGTACCCTTAGGATATTTTCAGGTTTCACCCTCCACCTCCAGGGAAATTATTATTAAATAAGCGCACCCAGTGCCAGCCTGTATCATATTAAAAAGCAATAAAATGGTGGTGTATTTTTTAAGGCATAGTTAAATTACATGAACAAAAAATCTACAGCAATTACTCCTACATCACTAAGAGAACATATCCTGCAATAATAATTTATTAAATTATTCTTTGAAATACGCTGATTATTAGCATTATTTGATAGCAAAACGATTATTAGATATAATAATATCGTCAACGAAATCAATTTTTTAATTCTATCCAATATTTCCCCTTTTAACTTTTAGTAAAATATGATAAACAAATACAATGTTATCAAGTATGCTGCAGGAGTTTTAATACTCCTGGCAACCACACTATCGGGCTTTGGACAAAGTCTGCGTGGCAATGTATCGGATTCCAGGACTGGTGATCCCTTGCCTGGCGTTTCTGTCCTGATTGACGGTACCAACAGAGGTGCCAGTACCGATGTTCAGGGAAACTATAGCATCGAAATGCAGGAAGGAACCTATAATGTGAAATATTCTTTTGTCGGGTATAATAATGAAACTAGGAGTGTGACCATCGGAAGCAGTACCGTTACCGTTAATATATCACTTACTGAAGATATCAGACAATTATCGGGCGTAGTAGTGGTAGGTTCTCGCTCAACGCAGGTTCGTTCCAGTGTCGAAACTGTAGCACCGATTGATGTGATTTCTTCTAAAGAACTCAGGAATACTGGCCAAATTGAGCCAACCCAGATGATCAATATGGTGGCGCCTTCCTTTAACTCATCCAGACAGACGATTTCTGATGGTACTGACCATATAGATCCTGCCACATTGCGTGGATTGGGTCCTGATCAGGTCTTGGTACTTTTGAATGGAAAAAGACGTCATAACCAGGCGCTTGTAAACGTTAATGGAACGGTAGGTCGTGGTTCGGTAGGGACAGACTTAAACACAATCCCCACATCGGCCATTGCCCGTATAGAAGTACTTCGCGATGGCGCGGCTTCACAATACGGATCAGATGCTATTGCTGGTGTAATTAATGTGGTATTAAGGAAAGATACAGGTACTACTGTAAATATGCACTTAGGCCGATCTTATGAAGGCGATGGAAGTACGGCCCAGCTAGGAGTTTACCATGGGTTTAAGGTGGGGGATATCGGCGTAATCGGCGCTTCAGTTGACTTGAGATTCAGAGAAGCTACCAATCGTGCTGGCAGATATAACGGACCTGTTTTTTTAGATTGGAACGTATCACGATTAGAGGGTGAAAGTGATGCCGACTGGTTTGCCCGTAGACAAGCCCGATTTGATCAGGATCGTGCCTTAATTGACGAAAATAACTTTAGCCTCGACAATAACCTACAGGTAGGAAACTCAGCGGTGAATAACTTCGGAGGCATGTTGAATGGCGACCTGAAGGTAGGCGAAAGAACCGAGGTATATTTTTCTACCATCGTCAACCACAGACTTGGTCAGGCAGCAGGCTTTTACCGTTATCCTAGGCAAACAAGCCAGGTGATTACTGAGTTATATCCTCAAGGTTTTCTCCCGCAAATACACTCCACGATTTGGGACGTTTCAGGCATGGTTGGTATCGGTGGTGAGTTTGGACAAGGATGGCGATGGGACTTGTCGAATGTTTATGGCGGCAACTCATTTAGATTTGACGTCGAAAATTCAAATAACGCATCGCAATTTGCTTTAGGAGCTAACGCCCCAACAGAATTTTATGCCGGTACCATTATATTTAAGCAAAATACATCAGACTTCGGCGTTTCTAAAGATTTTGGTGATGCAGTAGGCTTGCAGTCGTTCAACATTGCTGGAGGTTTATCTTATAGAATCGATAATTATGAAATCGAAGCTGGTGAAGAAGCTTCTTATCGAAACTACGATCCTGACGCAGGAAAGTCAGGGGGAGCACAGGTGTTTCCAGGTTTTCAACCTGCCAATGCGGTAAACGAGAGCCGCAATGTACTTGCCGCTTATGTTGACGTAGAAACAGATATCAATGACCGCCTGTTGATCAATGCAGCAGCTAGATTTGAGGAATATAGTGATTTTGGCGGTAATTTAGCTGGAAAATTAAGTGCAAGATACAAGTTTGCCGAGGCATTCTCCTTGAGAGGCTCAGTCTCTAACGGATTCCGCGCACCTTCTATTCACCAACGCTATTTTAGTGCTGTCTCTACGGTATTTGTAAACGTATCTGGCCAAGGATTACAACCGCGCCAGCAGGGCACATTCAGAAATGATAGCGATGTTGCCAACGCCTTTGGTGTTCCGTCACTTACAGCAGAAAAATCTACGAATATTAGTCTTGGAATAACGTCAAGTCCCACTTCTAACGTCAGCATCACAGTAGATGCATACCAGATCGATATAGATAACAGAATTGTACTAACAGGGCAGTTTGCACGTGGTTCTGGCGGAATCGGACCTTTGGTAGCTGAAATTTTGGATGAAGCGGGTCAGACCGAAGTAAATGCTGCTGTGTTCTTTACCAATGCCGTAAGCACGCGAACACAAGGTCTTGATGTGGTAATTGCTTCCGATTTTGAGGTTGTTACAGGAAATCTGACCTTAACACTTGCCGGTAATGTGAATAAAACAGAAGTACAAGGTGATCCAAAAGTATCAGAAACATTACCCTCTGATGTATTCGGAAATGCTTTGTTCAACCGACAGGAAAAAGGCCGACTTGAATGGTCGCAGCCGCGAAGCAAATTTACACTCGGCGCAAATTATGTCATGGGTAAATTTTCTACCAACATACGTGCCACGAGGTTTGGAGAAGTAAAAGCTTTTGACGTTAGCAATGCTGCTTTAGATGAAACTTATACTGCAAAAGTGATTACAGATTTTAGCGTTAGCTACCAACTTACTAAGGTATTACGAGCAACAGTAGGTGCTAATAATTTATTTGATGTATATCCTGATAAGATTCAAAACGCAAGATATCCAACACCTACTGATCCTACCAATATGGACAATACATCTTTTGGCAGATTTCAATATAGCCGCGCTGCAACCC
>LXQK01000233.1:20348-36340 GCA_001683905.1 Marivirga sp. ANT-B6 | reverse complement strand
ATTAGCTAGCTTTTAAGCTAGCTTTTAAGCCACTGTAAAATGCTTAAAACAGAAGCCTGGCAAAAATTGCCAGGCTTTTGTTTAACCCACTGAACTAAAAACCACTAATTCCTGTCACAGTAGTATATTTTAAAGTACTTTTCTTGTCTGGGTTAATGATCTTATAGGCGCCATGAGCCATCATAGCCGCTTCATGAAAGCCACACAAAATTAACTTCAGTTTGCCAGGGTACGTATTGATATCGCCTACTGCAAAAATGCCAGGTACATTGGTAGCAAAATCAACTGTATTGACCTCGATCGCCGCTCTATGCAAATTCAGTCCCCAATTTTCTATGGGGCCAAGTTTTGGACTTAGGCCAAAAAGCGGAATAAAATAATTCGTTTCTACCTGTTTCAGGTTTTCGTCCTTGTCCTGGATCGTAAGGGAGTTAAGCCAGTTATCGCCATCCAGGGTAATGACCTGGCTGTTTAGCTCAAGTTTAATTTTTCCGGCAGCAGCCAATTGCACCACTTTTTCTGCAGAATCTGGTGCTCCTCTGAATGACTCTCCTCTATGGATCAGGGTCAGTTCAGCGGCAACATCAGCTAGGAAGATCGTCCAATCCAGGGCAGAGTCTCCGCCTCCCGCCAGTACCACTTTTTTGTCTCGGTAAAGCTCTGGATTCATAATGATGTAGTTCACCCCTTTGCCTTCGAAAACCTCTAATTTCGGCACTACCGGTTTTCTTGGCTCGAAACATCCCAAACCACCAGCAATCGCTACGATCTTACAATGAATAGTTGTCCCTTCACTGGTCGTCAAAGTAAAAGAGCCGTCGTCGTTCTTTTTCAATTCCTCAAGTCGCTGCCCCAAAGTGAACTCAGGATTAAATGGCTTAATTTGCTCCATAAGACTAGTCACCAGGTCTTTAGCTAAAATATTCGGAAGGCCCGGTATATCATATATAGGCTTGTGAGGATAAATTTCCGATAACTGGCCTCCTACTTGTGGTAATGCATCTACCAGGTGGCATCGCATCTTCAACAAGCCAGCTTCAAATACTGTAAATAGCCCAACGGGCCCAGCACCAATAATACATATATCTGTTTCGTGTGTCATCAATTTGTTTATCTGTTTCTGTTCTTCTGTATATCCCTGGTGTATCGATGCAAAAGATTTTCTTTCTCCTTGTCATTCAATGCACATGAATTTATCATACGCAAAGGTAATTAAACAGTTAAACAAATTGACAGAATTCATAGGTTTTGATAGGCAAGCCAAACCTTTGTAGTGGATTATAGTATAGCATATAGCGGGGCAAAATCTTAAAAATTTTGTATTTTTGCATTCTTTTAAAGCTCATTAAATATGTCGGAAGGAATTATTACTCCCTATAAACCAAAAAATCATATTCGTATCGTTACATCTGCCTCATTATTTGATGGTCATGATGCAGCGATAAATATCATGCGCAGGATTATACAGGCTACAGGCGTGGAGGTAATACACCTGGGCCACAACCGGTCGGTGCAGGAAATTGTAGATTGTGCCATTCAGGAAGACGTGCAAGCCATCGCCATTACTTCCTACCAGGGCGGTCATGTCGAATTTTTTAAATATATGTACGACCTGCTGAAGGAACAAGGCTCAGGCCATATCAAGTTATTTGGTGGTGGTGGCGGCACCATCCTTCCGGAAGAGATCAAGGAGCTACATGCCTATGGCATTAGCAGGATATATTCTCCTGACGACGGACGATCTATGGGTTTACAGGGCATGATCAATGATATGATCAGCAGCTGTGATTTCCCCCTGGGGAATAAACTGAATGGTGAGGTAAAAAAGATAGCATCGAAAGAGGCTAAAATCATTGGGAGATTGATTTCGGCGGCCGAGAATTTTCCTGATGAAAACCGGGAATGGCTTGATGCAATGGGTGAAAAAAGCAAAGCCATTCAAACACCGGTGCTGGGCATTACCGGTACAGGTGGAGCGGGTAAGTCTTCGCTGGTCGATGAACTTGTGCGTAGATTTCTGATAGATTTTAAAGAAATACCAGGTCAGGCGGCAAAAACCATTGCCATCATTTCAGTAGATCCTTCCAAACGCAAGACTGGCGGAGCACTCCTTGGCGACCGTATCAGGATGAACGCCATCAGCAGCAACCGCGTATATATGCGATCGCTGGCTACACGCCAGTCAAATCTGGCACTCTCGAAATATGTACAGGAGGCTTTAAATATTGTTAAAGCAGCTCAATTCGATCTTATCATCCTTGAAACCTCAGGCATCGGACAGTCGGATACAGAAATTATTGAGCATTCAGATATGTCATTATATGTCATGACTCCGGAATACGGCGCTGCGACACAGCTGGAAAAGATTGATATGCTTGATTTTGCAGATGTCATTGCTTTGAACAAGTTCGATAAGCGCGGGGCGCTGGACGCGATCAGGGACGTAAAAAAACAGTACAAGCGTAATCATAACTTATGGGATATCAAAGATGAAGATATCCCTGTGTTTGGCACCATTGCATCTCAGTTCAATGACCCCGGCATGAACCAACTGTATAAGGTGATTATGGATAAACTGGTAGAAAAAACCAAGGCTCCGCTGAAATCAACCTTTCAGGTAAGCAATGAAATGTCGGAGAAGATATTTATCATTCCACCGAAGAGGACACGCTATCTCTCAGAAATTTCTGAGAATAACCGGGCCTATGATAAATGGGTGTATGAACAAAAGGAAATTGCCCAAAAGTTGTATAGCCTGACCTTGTCCATGCAGACATTGAAAGAGGTGTTTCCCGAAGATGAGTCTAAAAATAATGGAACATTAGCTGAAGCCTATGCCAAAGTGGAACTGAACCTGGATCCACGCAACAAGCTCATACTGGAGGAGTGGCCAGAAAAAGTAAAGAAGTATAAAGAGCCGTTTTTTACCTTCAAAGTCAGAGACAAGGAACTGAAGATCGCCAACCATACCAAGTCGCTGTCCAACAGTACCATTCCAAAGATCAGCCTGCCACGTTACGAGGCCTGGGGCGACTTACTGAATTGGCTGTTGCAGGAAAATGTGCCTGGAGAGTTTCCTTATACCGCCGGCGTCTTTCCATTTAAGCGAGAAGGCGAAGACCCGACAAGAATGTTTGCCGGCGAAGGTGGGCCAGAGCGGACCAATAGAAGGTTTCACTATTTGAGCCAGGGCATGCCCGCTACCCGCCTTTCTACAGCTTTCGATTCGGTGACCCTTTATGGCAACGACCCAGGCCACAGGCCCGATATCTATGGGAAAATAGGCAACTCCGGCGTTTCTATCTGCTGCCTGGACGATGCAAAAAAGCTTTATTCTGGCTTTAATCTGGCCGATCCTGGTACGTCAGTTTCTATGACCATCAATGGCCCTGCGTCTATTCTTACTGCATTTTTTATGAATGCAGCCATAGACCAGCAATGTGAATTGTATATCAGGCAGAATGGCTTAGAGCAGGAAACAGAAGAAAGAGTTAAAGCATTTTTTGAAGAAACTCATGCAGAGCGCCCACACTACCAAGGGCAACTTCCAGAGGGAAACGATGGCCTGGGGCTGATGCTATTAGGTATCACAGGAGACAAGGTATTGCCTGCGGATGTCTATCAGACCATTAAAACCCATACCTTATCGTCTGTTCGGGGAACAGTGCAGGCAGATATCCTTAAGGAAGATCAGGCCCAGAATACCTGTATCTTCTCGACAGAGTTTTCCTTGCGCCTGATGGGTGATGTACAACAGTATTTTATTGATAAAAAGGTTCGTAACTTCTATTCGGTCTCTATTTCTGGCTATCATATTGCAGAAGCAGGTGCTAACCCAATTACACAACTAGCCCTGACACTTAGCAATGGCTTCACGTATGTGGAGTACTATGTTTCCAGAGGCATGGATATTAATGATTTTGCTCCTAATTTATCGTTCTTCTTTTCCAATGGCATAGATCCAGAATATGCCGTAATAGGCAGGGTTGCACGGAGGATTTGGGCAAAGGCGATGAAGCTAAAATATGGCGCTAATGCAAGGTCCCAAATGTTGAAATATCATATTCAGACATCTGGACGATCGTTGCATGCGCAGGAGATAGATTTCAATGATATTCGCACGACATTACAGGCGTTGTATGCGATTTATGACAATTGCAATTCGCTCCATACCAATGCCTATGACGAGGCCATCACTACGCCTACCGAAAACTCGGTACGAAGAGCAATGGCCATTCAGCTCATTATTAATAAAGAGCTTGGGCTTACAAAAAATGAAAACCCTCTGCAGGGTTCCTTTATCATAGAAGAGCTTACGGACCTTGTTGAAGAGGCGGTTTTACTGGAATTTGACAGGATCACAGAAAGAGGTGGTGTGCTTGGCGCCATGGAAACCATGTACCAACGCAGCAAAATACAGGAAGAAAGCCTGCACTATGAAATGTTAAAGCATAATGGCGAATTTCCCATTATTGGAGTCAACACCTTTCTGTCGTCAAAAGGCTCACCAACTATTATTCCTGGTGAAGTGATCAGAGCTACTACCGAAGAAAAGGAGCACCAGATTAAGATGTTGAATATTCTAAAGCAAAATTATGCCTCCATGACCCGGGGACTTCTGGAAGATTTGCAAAAGGCAGCAGTAGCAAATGATAATATTTTTGAATCCTTGATGGAGGTAGCAAAATATTGTTCTTTAGGACAAATCACCCATTCTATGTTTGAAGTAGGCGGACAGTACAGAAGAAATATGTAGCTTTTAAAGGCGATGAATGGCCGCACGAAAATTATTTCCGTTAGACAATACTAAACAATTTAACCCCTCAATTAGCGCATGAAAAGTGTAACAGAATTTGTGTCGGATTACGAATATAAGTCGACCAATGAGCATGGAAATACAGTCTTCATAGATATGTACCCCGCCGGAGAAAAGAAGCATCAATCACCCATGGACCTGGTCCTATCCGCTGTGGCAAGTTGTTCTGCGGTTGACGTGGTGCAAATGCTAAAGAAACGAAGAAAAACCGTTACAGCCCTGCGCATAGAAACTGAAGGAGAGCGAAACGATACACCTCCAAAATACTTTAAAACAATTAACATAAACTTCATTTTAACATCTCCGGATACCACCGAAGATGAATTATTCAAACTCGTGAAGCTTGCCGTAGAAAAATATTGCTCCGTGGCCTCATCGCTGGATGGTAATGTAAGCATCGGATTTATGGCTGAAGTAATAGAAGGGTAGCAAAAATATGAGAGTCGTAAAAGAAATAGCTCACCCTAAGATAAAGATTACTATTTTCTCCTGGAATGAGAAATACCTCATCAAGCTCGAACAAGGCCCATTGGAACAGACTTTCAAAGTAAGGGAGCTAGATCTCACCAGCGAAGCAGATCTTGATCACATTTTAGATGATATTTTCATTCAAAAAGCTTTGAATCGCTTCACAGAAATGTACGAAAGTCTGGCTTTATCTATGGAAAAATTTTAGTTGTCAGGATCTTTGACCCTGGCAACTAAAATATGCGGGAACGTCGTATAGTTTTTTCTAATTTAGCTTAAAGTAAAGTGCGATCAACCCTCCGGTAAATAAGCTGTATCATAACCTACAAGGCCTGGTCAATATCGGCTATTAGATCTTCAACGTCTTCTATCCCTACACTTAGCCTAATTAAAGATTCTAATAATCCTGCTTTCTCTCTTTCCACTTTGGGAATACTCGCGTGCGTCATGCTGGCGGGGTGGCCGCACAACGATTCTACACCTCCCAAAGATTCTGCCAGGACGAAATATTTGAATTTTTCTAAAACGGATATGGCATTTTCCAGGCGATCGTCTTTCATCGTAAAAGAGATCATTCCACCAAAATCACGCATTTGCTTTTTTGCAATGTTGTGGTTTGGGTGAGATTCAAATCCTGGCCAATATACCTTACTGACTTTCGGGTGTTGCTTCAGGTGCTCAGCTACCTTCCTTCCATTTTCACAATGGCGCTGCATTCTAATATGTAACGTTTTAATGCCCCGAAGCACAAGAAAACAATCCTGCGGGCCAGGCACTCCCCCACACGCATTTTGTAAAAAACTTAGCTTTTCATGCAATATATCATCGTTCATCACCAGGGCGCCCATGACTACATCCGAATGACCGGCAATGTATTTGGTGACGGAGTGCATAACAATATCAGCCCCTAAGTCAAGTGGAGTTTGCAGGTAGGGTGTACTGAACGTATTGTCAACGGCCAAAAGTACACTGTGCTTTCTTGCTATTTTAGAAGCGCCCGCAATATCAATAATATTCATCATCGGGTTGCTTGGCGTTTCTACCCATATGAGGCTGGTATTTTCATTGATATATTTCTCAATGTTATTCACATCTTCCATAGAAATAAAATGAAACTTGATGCCATAATTGGCAAAAACTTTCATAAATAGGCGGTAAGATCCTCCATACAAATCGTTGGTGCTTATCACCTCATCACCTGGCCTCAGCATCTTGATAACTACATCAATGGCGGCTAATCCCGATGAAAAGCAAAGGCCATGTTTTCCATTTTCGAGCGTGGCAATGCTGTTTTGCAACGCCGATCGGGTTGGATTATGGGTTCTGCTATACTCATAACCTTTGTGCTTTCCAGGTGATGACTGTACATAGGTGGAAGTTTGATAAATCGGAGTCATAATAGCCCCTGTTGAAGGATCAGGTTCTACACCTGCATGAATTGCTTTGGTACCAAATTTCATGTATTGCTTTTTTAAAATGTTTATTACTGTAAATATACAAGAACAATAGGACTATGCATGTTTGAGGAAAACTACATAATTTACAAGATGTGCATCCTAAAACATTTTATAGGTGCGACATCCAGGAAATAATTCCATATTTTTGATGCAAAGAAACTAAAATTTCCTGCACCAAAAAAGTCTGATGTTTCTCGTTGATTTATATAAAACAAATCGTGCTTCTTTTTTTCTGATTGTTTGGATGCTTGCCGTGCCCTTGATTTCAAGTTCCGCCATCACCTTCTATGCCATCCAGTATGAAGAGGTGATACAGCAGTTTTCTTATTATCATTGGATTGCTTTCTTTTCGATTACCTGTATCACCATGGCTTTTGCCTTTACGCCCACTACATTTATCGCATTTTTTAGTGGTTATTTCATTGCCTGGCAAGCGACACCTTTGATGCTCGTCGCTTATTTAATTGCGTCGATGTTGGGGTTTTACCTGGCACGTCATATCGACAACGGCAGTTTTTTCTCTACCATTCGCTCGCTTCCGAAAGCAGAGAAATACCTCGAAGGATTAAATGTGCATCAATTTGGCATTATCGTCTTATCCAGGATTTCTCCCGTTCTACCCTTTGCCATTATGAATGTAGTTTTGTCCCTTCTTGGCGTAAGGCTACGCGATTTCCTCTGGGCAGGATTTTTGGGCATGCTCCCCCGTACCTTATTGTTCATCTGGCTGGGCGGTAAGGCAAATGCTTTGCAACAGTTATTATCGAGCGGAGACAGCTATTTTCAACAGATATCTTTTATGCTTCTACTGGTGTTATCCATCGTCGGATTTTATATTTATTTTCAAAAAATTGCCGGTAGGATCGCACAGGTCAACACCCGCGATCCCGACTAACATCCTTTTCTTCTTGCAGGCTCCTTATTTACAATATTGCTTTATGTAGAACGCTGCCTTTTTGTCACCAAGCCTTTGGGCCTCTTTCCAATCGCTACAAGCATTTTCGAAGTAATTGAGCTGATAGTTGATGCTGCCCCGCCCCCGGAAGTAGTTCTCATTTTTTGCATCAATACTGATTGCCTTATCCATATTATACAATGCTGCCTCAGCATCTCCAAGTGCATTTTTTACATTTCCTAGGTTATAATATGCTATAGCGTCGGTAGGATTTAAAGCGATTACTTTATTATAATCAACCATGGCGCCTTCAAAATCTTCCGACTGTTCCTTAAGATACGCCCTGTTAAAATAAGCATTTAAATTATTGGGATCCAGCGTGATGGCCTTATTTAAATCCTCTATGCCAGCACGGTTGTTACCAAGGAAAATATTGGCTTCAGCTTTATCTACATAGATTTGAGCATTGGCAGGATCTGACGCTACTGCCATGTCGAGGTCTGTAATTGCCTGCTCATAATTCTTAACGGCCAGGTAACTTTTTCCTCGTCGGTACGGAATGCTCTTTTCTTTATACCCTTTTTCTATTGCTTTATCATAATATGAAATGGCTAAAAGATATTTTTCTGTAATATAATATGCCTCGGCTTTCAGGAAAAAAACCTCGTCGGTTGCCTCGCCCCTTTTTTCCAGCTGCGTATAATCCTCTATCGCACCTGCGTAATCCTTGCGGATATATTTTAATGCGCCTCTATTGGCCAAAGCCTTGATGTATTGTGGATCTATTGCTAAAGCCTGGTTATAGTCAGCCATAGCTTCCTCAGATTTTTCCAAATTTTGGTGTGCCTTTCCTCTGTTATTATAAACAATGGCGTCTTTGGCGCCAAGCTGAATGGCCCGATCATAGTCTTTGATAGCCCCGCCAAAATCGTTCAGCTTAAATCGGGCATTCCCACGAGCGGTAAAGTGCGAGGCGACAGTAGCCTCCAAAGCAATTACCTGATCGAAATCAGCCAGCGCCCCCTGAGCGTCGTTGGCACCATACCGGATGTTTCCCCGTGCCGCGAAAACGGCAGCCTCTTTGGCGCCTAACTTGATTGCCATGTCAAGGTCCGGGCCAGCGCCAGGCAAATCGTTCAGCGCATACTTTGCCATTCCCCGGGCATAATATGCCTGTAAATCTTCGACGCCTGCCGCAATGGCCTTATCTAATGGCGAAAGGGCAGCTTTATAATTTCCTAAGTGGTAATGTGCAATACCTAGCGCATAAGTAGGCTCCTTCTCAAAGGTGCCAGCCGCCACGACTTTTTCAAGATTCTCAACCGTCCCTTTATAGTCTTTCAAATGAAATTTGGATAGTCCTATAAAAAGGGGAATTTGTTTATCATTTTCGCCTAAGCTTGCCGCTTTTGACAAATCTTCAATAGCAGCTGTATAAGCACTCATCGCAAAGGCCGCAGTTCCGCGGTTAGCATATGCTTTGGCGTAATCAGGCTTTATTCGGATAGCCTGATCATAATCCGCTATGGCCTGCTCAAATTGTTTTATGGCTGCTTTTGCTTTTCCCCTATTATTGAATATCACTTCATCTGCCGCACCCATTTCTATGGCCTTTGTATAGGCGAGGATAGCAGGATCGAATTGGCCTAATCTGAAATTTACATTACCTAAGGCATAATAAACCTGTGAATCTTTCGAACCCAACACTGCGGCCTGCATTAAATCTGGCACGGCTGCATCATCATTTTTCAGCGCATAATACGACAAACCTCTTGCTGCAAAATTTTCGAGGCTCTTTCTGTTGTTTTTTATCGCCAGATCCAGATCGGCAATAGCACCCTGGTAGTTTTTAAGGAAATAGCGGGCCTGCCCACGATTTTCCAGAATGGCGACATCATCAATGCCGGCCTGTACGGCCAAGTCAAAATCAGCAACAGCAAGCTTATATTCTCCTTTTTTGAAATTAATTTTCCCTCGCGCCAGCCAGACTTCTTTATCCTTATTTCCTGATTTTATAGCTAAGTCAAGATTTGCAAGGGCCTCGGGAAGCTCCTGCAAGGCTTCATGCGATAGCCCAAGCATTTTATAAAGATCTGGATCACTAATGGTCAACGTCTTGGCTTTATTGAGGTCGACAACTGCCTTCTTATATTCCTTCATCTCAAAAAAAGCCTTTCCCCGATTGAGGTATGCCTTTCCATAATCTGCTTTAAGCACGATGGCCTGGTCATAGTCCCGGACAGCACCTGCCCTATCGCCACTTAAATGCCTGGCTTTACCCCTATTGTTATAAATGACCTCATCTACCTGACCTTTCGCAGAGGCTACATCGTAGTTTACAATAGCTTGCTTATAATCTTCTTTTATAAAATATATATTGCCCAGGTGTAGCCATACCTGCTGGTCGTCGCTATCCAATGTAGATGCCTTTAATAAATCTACCTCCGCACTTTCATAATTTTTATTAAAATACCTGATGTTTCCCCTTGCAGCATAAGCACCAGCCAGTTTGCTACCTAGTTCAATGGCTTTATCCAGTGGGGCAAGGGCTTTATCGTATGCCTTCAATGAAAAATGGCCCATGCCCAACTGCTCGAAAATAACCATTTCTGTCGGATTCGCTTTTGCCGCATCTACCAAATAGGGTATCGCTTCCTTGTAGGAAAGCATGGCGGCATAAGATAAACCAAGTTTTGTATTTATTTCGTCTACCGGTGTGTTCTGTGGCGTATATTTCTTCAAGTTTTCCACGGCAATGGCATATTGCTTCTGTGCGTATGCAATATTTCCTGTTAGATAAAACAGCGAGGGGTCTTTGCTGCCCTTGGCTTTTGCCGTCTCAAGGTCCGCCAGCGCGTTGGCATAAGCCTGCTTATCAAAGTGTAGTTTTGCACGCTTCAAATAAAGCTCGGCCTGGTCAGCGCCCAGGGCAATGGCTTTATCAAAAGCAGGAAGTGCGACGGCGGGCTGATGGCTTTCAAAAGCGGCGTTGGCCAACGATGTAAAAACGATCCTGGTATTGGTTCCGGCAGCAATGGCTTTGTTTAAATCCTCAATAGCTCCGGGATAATCCTTCAGAAGAAACTTAATTTCGCCCCGTGCTGCATGGGTTTCTGCATCTACAATTTTTAGACTGATTGCCTTATTAAGGTCGGCAAGCGCTGCCTGTAAATTGCTTTTCTGCAGGTGAAATAGCCCGCGTAGCTTGTAGCCGTATCCATGGTCAGGAGATAATGCCAGATATTTATCCAGGACCAGTCTTGCCGCATCGATTTCCTGATTGGCCTGATGACACAAAGCCTGTAGGTACCACCCCGCCTCCAGGTCCGCATGGGCAGTAGTCGCCTTTGAGAAAAAATTGCCTGCCCTTTTATAATCTTTATCCAGCCAGGCAAGCAAGCCTTGCACATAATCCTGAGCGTTTGTGGCATTTGCCACCCACGCTTTATAAGCCACATGCTTTTTTACTTTACTTAGTATGACAGTACTATTATACAGCAGATGTTGCTGGCTACTCGTCACTGACTTCCCCACCAGCCCCGCCATTTCCCCATTTTTGGAAAAAACGACACTTCCTTCGTCCTTTGCGCCCAGTCCACCAAATTTCTCGATAGTCCATATCACATCAGCTTTGCCAGTAACTTCTGTCGCTTCTCCTACTTTGGATTTCATGACCGTAGTTCCTGATTTACCATCATTGGATACTACAAATATTTCTTCACCCTTCACCAACCGTTGAGATGCAGGTTTTGCATGCTGAAATGACGTGGTGAGATTGTTGTCTACTGCGAACTTTACGAGCCCGTAAGTATTGTCTTCCGCCAAAAGGGTACTGATTTGATGTATTGTGCTATCGAAAGTGACGATATAAATATCTCCACCACGAATCGTCTCCCTGAGGGCAATTGCTGTTCCCTGACTATCAATAAAAACACCATTTCCTCTCTTGGAAAAGTCGCCTGACGCGTTTTTTTCAAGTATTGAAAAGACAGCCTTTTCCTGTTGTTTTAGCCAATTTTGTGCATATGCAAGGTTTGCTAATGTTATTAATAATATTATCAGTAGGTATCGAAAAGAGAAAATCATATAAGTAATGTAAATGGTGATCTTTCAAGGATAAGAAGCGGGCCGAAATGGTAAAAAACACAATTTCAGCCACATCAGACCTTCATCTACATATAATTTAATGCTTTTTAAACGATTTGCCTGATCGGCAGAAAAAGGGTGAGCAGAAAAAAAAAATGGTCAGGATATTATCCTGACCATTTCATACAACCACATACTAAATAAACCAAATAGTAAAGTAATAATACTTAAAACTTAACCACAGTTATATAACGAAAACGGATTAGTTTTTGTTCAGTATTTTTTAAAATAAATTAAACAACTATGCTTTATTTACAGTGCCCAGGATAAACATGGCATCCATTGTGGGTAGTGACCTTCCACCACGAGGTTCCAGCGTAACGGCAAAGGCTGAGGCGTTACGAATCTGTTTCATCTTTAAAAGGCCTTCAACTCCAGCCGGCAGGTCAAAAACACCTGCATCTACAGGCGTGCCTTCGACAATAGCCCACAATTGATATTGCTTTCCAGCCGGGGCTTCTGGCAATGATTGTACATTGAGATAAACATCTTCAGTATCGGGATTCCAATAGATGATCGCCTGCGATTCAGGAGAAACGGGAAGTCCCTCCATCTTGATAAGATCGTAGTCAGGACTGGAAACCACAACCAATGCATCGCGCATTTCGTCGAATTGCATGTTCACTTGGTCGTAATCCATTGCCAGGCGCTGATTCTGGGCAATAGCTGCACCGAGCTGTTCCTCAGCGCGCTGCCATTTGGCATAATAATTTGCCGCAGCTACGGCTGAAATAATTGCCAACACCACGGAAGCCGCCATCATCATCCAAGGTAGCTTATTACGCTTTTTTTCTCGCAAAGGCAAAATTACCGCGTCTTTTTCAGGTGCTGGCGTAGCTTCGACGTCCGAAACAAAAATCTTATCCATGAGCTCACGCTTTGCCTCAGGGGCCGGCTTCAAAGCGCGTTGCATAGCCACCTTTTCAAATACAACATGCATTTGTTCTATTTCAGTCCTTACTTCAGGATACTTCGCAGCCATCTCCTCAACCTCCTTCATTTGGGCAGCAGATAAATCCCCTATGACATAAGATTCTAAAACACCTGATTCTATGTAGTCTTTTATGTTCAATTGATTTTTATACTTTTTCTTAGTTGGATTATTGCAGCACGTAATCTTGTTTTGACAGTACCTAAGGGTATATCATACTCTTCAGCAACCTCTGATTGTGTGTACCCTTTGAAGTAAAGAAGGTCAACAATAATTGCTTGTTCAGAGTTCAGTTCTTTCAACAAATCCTGTACACCGATTCCGTCTGTTTTCTGCTCTATGGAATTTCCACGTTCGTAAGCATATACGTTGTTCTCTATCTGATCAGTTTTTATGCTTTTTTTGTATTCTTTAGAGCGCACTTTATCAATAGCCAGGTTACGGCTTAAGTTAAGCATCCAGGTAAATAACTTTCCCTTGGTTCTATCATAAAACGCTATCTTTGACCATATCTTTATAAAAGCGTCCTGCAAAACTTCTTCGGCAATATCCTGATCAGTAATAATCCTTGCAATAACTCCATTTAGTGCGCTGGCATAGTTGTCGTACAGATATTCAAACGCCGACTTATCCTTTTTCAGAAGCAGTGCGATGAGTTGGTCTTCAGGAATATTATCTTTTTGCAAAGGATTCAATATTATACTATTTAAATATTAAGGATTTTATTTGTTGTATTCATGTAAAGCGACCTTTCAGCCCATTGAATACACCCGAAATCATAAACCTTAACGCAAGAGATATTGTTTTTTACAAGTGTATAACTTCATCATAAGCTGCTGCTGTAGCTTCCATAACTGCTTCAGACATAGTAGGGTGCGGGTGAATAGTCTTGATAATTTCGTGGCCTGTAGTTTCCAACTTTCTGGAGGCAACCACTTCGGCGATCATTTCCGTTACATTGGCACCAATCATGTGGGCACCTAACCATTCGCCATATTTAGCATCATAAATAACCTTTACGAAACCGTCTTTTACCCCACCAGCGCTGGCCTTACCTGAGGCAGAAAAAGGAAATTTTCCGACTTTTATTTCGTATCCGGCTTCTTTTGCAGCCTTTTCGGTGTAACCTACAGATGCTATTTCTGGCTGGCAGTATGTGCAGCCCGGTATGTTATTATAATTGATCGGCTCTGGATTCAGGCCGGATATCTTTTCTACACACAAAATACCTTCAGCTGACGCAACGTGAGCCAACGCGGGGCCTTGCACGATATCACCGATGGCATAAATACCCTCTACATTGGTTTTGTAGAACTCATTTACAACAACTTTCCCTTTTTCCACTTTTATGCCAACCTCTTCAAGCCCTATACCTTCAACATTAGTAGAAACCCCCACGGCGGAAAGGACAATGTCACACGCTACGCTTTCTTCACCCTTTTTTGTCTTGATGGAAACCTTGCATTTCTTGCCAGACGTATCTACTGCGGTTACCTCCGCACCTGTCATTATCGTAATCCCAGCCTTCTTAAAACTCCTTTCCAACTGCTTGGAAATTTCTTCATCTTCAACAGGTACAATCGCAGGTAAATATTCAACAATAGTCACCTTCGTACCAATAGCATTGTAGAGGTAGGCAAACTCGACACCTATGGCTCCGGAACCCACAATCACCATGGATTCAGGCTTTTTGTCCAACACCATGGCCTTGCGGTACCCGATAATTTTTTCATTGTCTATTTTTAAATTGGGCAGCTCCCGTGCTTTTCCACCTGTGGCCAGGATGATGTGACTGGCAGTATAATCCGTTTTAGCACCTTTTCCGTCCTCCACCTCTACTGTCTTATTGGGCTTCAATTTACCAAATCCTGCAATATGATCAATCTTATTTTTTTTGAAAAGAAACTGAATCCCTTTGCTCATCCCATTGGCAACCTCACGGCTTCTCTTGATCATGCTCTCGAAATTTACCGAAGCATCACTTACCTCAATTCCATAATCTTCGGCATGCTTGATATATTCATAAACCTGAGCGCTTTTCAACAGGGCTTTGGTCGGAATACAACCCCAGTTCAAGCATACTCCGCCTAATTCTGCTTTTTCTACTACTCCAACCTTCATTCCTAATTGTGAGGCTCTGATGGCTGCTACATACCCTCCCGGGCCACTACCAATTACTATCAAATCATATTTTGCAGACATAACAAGTATTAAGTTTAAAATTCAAGGTAATAATTTTTCAAATTTACCTTTTTTGCGCTGAGAAAAAAATAATAAGTGGCGATGAAACCAGAATAATCACGATATCAATTCCCCAACTTGCTGCATCTAAAATCAGGTATACCTGATCGGATAGCGGTAATATAAATGGTAAAAAATGTATATTAGCTTTTTATTAATCAGCCGGTAAAATAAAAATATTTAATAGTTTTAAAATTTTTATTTCTACCTAGTGAATTTAACTTTGAAAAACTATAATTAAGACCATCATTTATGAAAATTCTTTTAGGAAAAACAGCGCTTATTACAGGAGCATCAAAAGGAATAGGACGATCTGTGGCACTCACCTTTGCCGCCCAGGGTGCCAATGTTGCCTTTACCTATTTATCAAGCGTTGAAAAAGGGCAGGCTTTGGAAGAAGAGTTACAGGATCTGGGCGTAAAAGCCAAAGGATATCGCTCTGATGCTTCACAATTTCAGGATGCAGAGGAGCTGATCAACGCAGTGGTTGCAGAATTTGGTTCGTTAGATGTATTGGTAAATAATGCCGGTATTACAAAGGATAACCTTCTAATGCGGATGAGTGAAGAGATGTGGGATGAGGTCATCAATATCAACCTAAAATCAGTATTTAACACCGTAAAGGCTGCTACAAAGACCTTTATGAAGCAAAAAAGTGGTTCGATCATTAACATGACTTCTGTTGTAGGGTTGAAGGGAAATGCCGGCCAGGCTAATTATGCTGCTTCCAAAGCAGGAATTATTGGTTTTACAAAATCAATAGCCTTGGAGTTGGGCTCAAGAAACATCCGGTCCAATGCCATTGCCCCAGGATTTATTGAGACAGAAATGACAAATAAACTCGACGAAAAAACAGTTCAAAGCTGGAGAGATGGTATTCCGCTTAGGCGTGGTGGTACGCCCGAAGATGTAGCACAATGCGCTGTCTTCCTTGCCTCTGACATGTCTTCATATATAACAGGTCAGGTATTGCAGGTAGATGGTGGCATGCTTACCTAAAGTATTGTGCAGGCGATTGGGAGCATAATGGCTCCTGCA
>LXQK01000233.1:9136-20194 GCA_001683905.1 Marivirga sp. ANT-B6 | reverse complement strand
AAGGTGAAATGTGCTATTGGTAAAATGGTAAAAGCCTGTCTGTTTGTTTAAATCATGCGAAATTCTCAAGTACTATTTGACTATTCACCCTGGTTCATTCTTTTATGTATAACCGCAGGACTATTATATGCGGGAATACTGTATGTGGGGAAAAATCGCTTTGAAAGGTCTACCCGACTTTGGCTTGCCGGGCTTAGGTTTGTATTGGTTGCAGGGCTTTGTTTCTTGCTACTTGCTCCTATATTTAAACAAATTAAGAATGAAATTGAGCGCCCAACTTATGTAGTTGTAGTAGATAACTCTATGTCTCTGGCTCTGGTAAAAGATAGCACTGTATTGCGACGGGAGATGCTGGCGATCCAAAGCCTTCGGGAACAATTAGAAGATGAGGATTTTAATATTGACATTATAGACCTGGAAGGCCGTCGTATCAAAACACCCATTAGTGAGCTCCCGTTTGATGGACAGACCAGCAATTTAAATCTTCCACTCACTACAATCCAGACCATGTATGAAGGAAGGAACCTTGCTGGCGTTATTTTGTACTCCGATGGAATTTACAACCAGGGAATTTCGCCTGCATATGCCACTTATAATTTTAAGATTCACACCCTCGGTGCTGGCGATACCTTGCCAAAGAAAGATATTAGCTTACGAGCTTTGTACTATAACAAAATCACCTATCAGGGCAACCAATTCCCACTGGTTGCTGAATTACAACATGATGGTTTTGAAGGCGAATCAGTAACCTTGAAAGTAATTAGAAAAGGGAAATTGGTGAAAAGCCTGGAAGTTAAATTCACAAAAACCAACCAGGTATTGCAGGCAGAATTTTTATTAGAAGCCGACGAAAAAGGTATACAGCACTATGTCGTAGAAGTTGAGGAGAAATCAGGTGAGTTTACCAACGCCAATAATGTTGCTCATGCCTATATAGACGTGGTAGAAGGACGAGAGAAGATATTGATTCTTGCCAACAGCCCACACCCTGATATCAAAGCTATAAAAAGTGCACTGGAGAAGAATGATAACTATGAAGTAGCGGTAAAGATAGTTAGTCTTCTAGAGCCCAAAGAATTACAAAGTACGACTGATGAAAAGTATGACTTACTGGTATTGCATCAGTTACCTTCTTACCAGGCTGGCAGTAAGGCGGCAGTAGATGTATTTTTGAAAAAAGCGACGCCAACATGGTATATTTTGGGCGGCCAATCCAATATCAACGCATTCAACGAGGGTAATACGCTATTGAACATCACAGTGATGAAAGGAACCACCGACAAAGTGAGGTCGACCTTTGCGCCTGGCTTCTCCGGCTTTACCTTTCCGGCGGCATATCGGTATCAACGCATTCAACGAGGGTAATACGCTATTGAACATCACAGTGATGAAAGGAACCACCGACAAAGTGAGGCCGACCTTTGCGCCTGGCTTCTCCGGCTTTACCTTTCCGGCGGCATATCGGCAAATCATGCAATCCTACCCTCCGGTAACTGTTCCCTTTGGAAAGTACCAGCTTAAAACGGAAGGGCAAACGCTACTTACCCAACGGGTTGGAAATGTAGAAACAGAAAATCCACTGCTGGTAATATCCAATACCCAGGGAAGTAAAACTGCCGTGTTGGCAGGTGATGGCATCTGGCTTTGGCGACTTGCAGAATTTGCTGAAACAGGAGGTCATGCTGCGTTCGACAACCTTATATTAAAGATAACCCAGTACTTATCTTCCAAAGATGATAAAAGGAAATTTCGGGTTTATCCGATTCAAAATGAAGTAGTGGATAATGAACCAGTAATTTTTGAGACAGAAGTGTACAATGATATTTATGAAAGTATATATAATCAAAATGTCGACCTTGAAGTAGTAGCCGAAGATGGCAAAGTTAGGAACTATAACTATATTACCAGTGAGGCAAACACCCAATTTAAAGTAAACGAACTGCCAGCGGGCATATATACATATAAGGCGTCTACCGTAATTGCCGGAAAAAGTGAAACTACAAATGGTCAATTTTCAGTCACCTCATTCGAGTTGGAAAGCATGCAGCTAACGGCAGACCACTCGCTGCTACGCACGCTTGCAAATCAAACTGATGGCAGCTTTCACACTACCAGTAAAATCAATGAATTAGCTGATATACTTATCGGTAATCCTGCTCAAGGTACCATTTATAGCCAGGAAACTTTTCTGCCAATTATCAATTTATGGTGGATCTTTCTCATCCTGATATTGCTGATTTCAGCAGAATGGTTTATCAGAAAATACAATGGCGCGTATTAGTCAATTTATCGTTTAATGGATGTTTATTTACGCAAGTACCTTGCGGGAAAAATTTGAAAAATATTCCTGATGCAAATCGCTAAATTCACAGTGTCAACCACTTGTACCGTGATACATGAATTTCCTTATCTACATATTACTCTTTGTACCTTTTGCACCTGATGCTTTGACAGACAGGTACGATAATTACACCTGGAGCGAATGGAATAAGTATAAAGATTGTCCAGGTATAGCGTACAGAAGTATGTGTTCGGGACCCCTATTCGAAGGTTCTATGATGGCCAGATGGAAAGTAGAAATTTATAACCAATACGAAACAAGCGTTGAAACAGAAATAATGATTGTGACCGATGAGGGAAAGCTGGCTAGCGAAGTGCGAAAGGTCAGGATCTTACCCGAAGATACCAAAAAGATTATCTTCCTCAATGTAAGGTTGAACTGTGAAACCCCACATACATTAAAGTTTGACAACTGGGTATTGCAATAAATAAAAAAGTCCGGTATTTCTCCCGAACCTTTATTTTATTAATAAAAAGGGCGACATTTCGTCAATGCCGCCCCCTCATGATGCTTAATCCTCCTGTTCTTTCTTAGCACGCTTCTTTTTAGTGGTAAGCGTAAGCTCCTCACCTGTGCCATCGTAGTCAGCGACAATGATGTCACCTTCATTGAGGCCTCCTTTCAGAATCTCTTCCGCAACAGAATCTTCCAGATATCGCTGGATTGCCCTGTTCAGCGGTCTGGCACCATACTGCGGGTCGAAACCTTTTTCGGCAATGAAGTCTTTGGCTTTATCGGTAAGTTCTACATTATATCCTAAAGACTTGATGCGAACGAATAGTCGTCCCAGCGTAATATCAATGATGGTATGAATATGCTCTCTTTGCAAAGAATTAAACACAATAACATCATCTAATCGATTGAGAAATTCAGGGCTAAACGCTTTCTTCAGCGCGTTCTGAATGGTGGACTTCATTAATTCGTCTACGTTATCACTTTTGGCTGATGTAGCAAAACCAATGCCCGAACCAAAATCCTTCAAATCTCTAACGCCAATATTGGAGGTCATGATGATAATCGTATTTCTGAAATCGACTCTGCGACCTAATCCATCTGTCAAAATACCATCGTCTAAAACCTGCAACAACAAGTTAAATACGTCCGGGTGTGCCTTCTCGATCTCATCCAGAAGTACAACACTGTAAGGCTTCCTTCTTACTTTCTCTGTCAGCTGACCACCCTCTTCATAACCTACATATCCCGGAGGCGCTCCTACAAGCCTTGACACCGAAAATTTCTCCATGTACTCACTCATGTCAATTCGGATCAATGAGTCATCTTTATCGAAAAGATAAGTAGCCAATACTTTGGCAAGCTCGGTTTTACCAACACCTGTCGGGCCAAGAAAAACAAATGAACCAATAGGTTTTTTAGGATCTTTCAATCCTACCCTGGTACGCTGTATCGCCTTCACCAATTTCTTAATAGCTTCCTGCTGACCAATTACTTTATCCTGCAATTCGGCAGCCATACCCAAAAGCTTGTTACTTTCATTCTGAGCCACACGGCTGGTAGGGATACCCGTCATCATTGCTATTACTTCCGCTACATTTTCTTCATGCACCGTGTATCGCTTTACTTTGGTTTCCTCCTCCCACTTAGCTTTAGCCTTATCCAGCTGCTCGAGTAATTTCTTTTCCTTATCGCGGAGTTGCGCAGCCTCTTCATATTTCTGACTTTTCACAACCCTGTTTTTTTCCTTTTTGATATCCTCTATCGCATCTTCAAGCTTGATGATATCTTCGGGGACATGTATGTTGTTGATGTGAACACGTGCTCCAGCCTCATCCATGACATCAATGGCCTTATCGGGCAAAAAGCGGTCGCTGATATAGCGATCAGATAGTTTCACACAAGCCTCCAATGCTTCCTTGGTGAAATTTACATGATGGTGCTCTTCATACTTATCTTTGATATTATTTAAAATCTGAAAAGTTTCTTCCGGCGTAGTGGCATCTATCATCACCACCTGAAATCGTCGTGCTAATGCCCCATCTTTCTCTATATACTGTCGGTATTCATCAAGAGTAGTAGCGCCGATACATTGTATCTCACCCCTTGCTAGTGCGGGTTTGAACATATTGGAAGCATCTAAAGAACCCGATGCGCCACCTGCCCCAACGATGGTATGTAGCTCATCGATGAACAGAATTACTTCAGGCGATTTTTCCAGCTCATTCATGACTGCTTTCATACGCTCTTCAAATTGGCCACGGTATTTTGTGCCAGCGACCAAAGAGGCCAGATCTAGTGTAACCACGCGCTTATTAAATAAAACCCTGGAAACTTTCTTCTGGATGATGCGCAACGCTAGTCCTTCAGCAATGGCAGTTTTACCAACGCCCGGCTCACCTATCAAAATCGGGTTGTTTTTCTTCCTTCTACTTAAGATCTGCGCTACCCTTTCAATTTCCTTTTCTCGTCCTACAATCGGGTCTAATTTATCATCTTCGGCCAGTTTGGTTAGGTCTCTTCCAAAATTGTCCAAAACCGGCGTTCGTGACTTTTCTGTGCTTTTTCCTGCGGTAGACTCCCTTCCTGAAGAGCCAGCGCCAAATACCCTTGATGAATCATCATCGCTGTCGTCAGTATCGGACGATGCCATAGGGTTTTCGGTTTGATATTCTAACATTTCCTTCACCACGTCGTAGTTTACATCAAACTTTTCTAATAACTGGGTAGCAATATTGTCCTCATCTCTTAATATCGACAGTAAAAGATGTTCGGTTCCAATCAGCTGACTTTTGAAAATTTTTGCTTCTAAATAGGTTATCTTGAGTACTTTCTCGGATTGGCGGGTAAGAGGAATATTCGCCAGATTCTTAACATTACTTGTTGCAGTACCTTTAGTTGCCTGCTCAACTGATAAGCGAAGCTCGTCTAATGAAACTCCTAGTTTTTTCAACAAGCTAACAGCAACTCCCTCTCCTTCACGAAGCATCCCCAAAAGCAGATGTTCCGTACCTATATAATCATGGCCTAACCTCAAAGCTTCCTCTCTGCTCAGCGATATAACCTCTTTTACTCTATTTGAAAATTTTGCTTCCATAATTAGGAATTATTTTATATGAAATTAATGTAAAATCAATTGACTTTACAACCATTAAATTAAGGATTTAATTCGGATAAACTAATTACAAAACGCATTTGTAATTACATTTGTTCAGTTTTATGGGATAGTGGACCTCCTGAGAATTTCCGGAGCCTCGCCACCTTCACAAAACAATAAATCGATTATGCTTAGATTACTAACAAAGTGTTTGCCAAAAACTTGATTGTAAGGTATAATTTTAAAATTTAATATACTACAGGGGTCAATGGTCGGACGTAATTTTGACCTGTTATCCAGTATACCAAGATTTGGTGTGCTTTGATACGCTTTTGAAAATAATAAATCTTTTTCAATCTTCAAAAGCTTCAGGCATAATGTCAGTAAGTCGACGTTAAGATCCAGCAGATAATTATGTTTTTTTTCAAAAATATCATAAAAATACGCCTCGTAATGTTCAAAAAACGGTGCTTTACCGTAGGCCGAGCAGATGGATCTCCAATGTATTTTTCTCCAGTTTTGACTATGATCAATGAGAATGTCTTTAAAAATAACTTTTTTATTACCTTGCTGAACTGGTATGCTAAGCATCTGCACCTTATTGGCGGACAGGATATAGCAGCGGTTGCGGTAACTTTGCTTCACATAGTGTTCCTGCACTTCAAATACTACAGTATCTGAGGCAGCTAAGCTGGCAAAGTATGCTATGCATGGCAAATAATGAATTTCGGTTATAAGAGAGTTATACATATTAGAAAACGTCGAAAGCAACAGCTGCCTTAGGAACCAACCATCCTATTGGGAGGTTATAGACCAAAATTTTATTGTCGACAAAATTGCGCATAAATTTGTCAGAAGCTAAAACTTATTTGTTAAAATGATATTTTTTCTAGTCTTATCCCGCATGCCCTTCCCTCTATTATACATTCTGGCCGATATTTTGTACTTTTTCTCTTTTCATGTTATCGGATATCGAAAAAAAGTCGTGATGAATAATCTCCGGAAATCATTCCCCGAAAAGAGTGAAATGGAAATCAAAGAAATAGCCCGTAGATTCTATATAAACCTTTCTGATACCATCGTTGAGACCATTAAAGCCATCACAATAACGGAAAAAGAATTCACCAAACGCGTGAAAGTAAACGAAGCGCCATTCCTTCATAAATACTACGAGCAGGGGCAGTCCGTGATCCTGATGGCAATGCACCAGTCGAACTGGGAATGGGGATTCCTTGGTGCGAGTTTATTTTCGCCCTTTCAGATGGATGCGGTATATTCTAAGGTACAAAATCCCTTTTTTGAAAAACTCATGCTGAGGATCCGGAGTCGTTTTGGTGCGCACATGATAGAAAAACAAGAGCTCTACAAGCAACTTATTGCAAGAAAGGAAATAACAAGGTCGATTGGCTTAATATCAGACCAAGGGCCACACAAAGATATTGGCGCCTATTGGACCAAATTTTTAAATCAGGAGACGGCATTTTTTGTAGGTGCGGAAAAAGTAGCCCGAAAGATGAAATATCCGGTCATATTCGTTTACGGTGATCGGGAAAAAAGAGGGCATTATATAATTACCTACAAAGAAATCGCCGCACCACCATTTCTACCCAACGAAAACTATATATTAGAATCTTTTGTAAGAGCGCTCGAAGAAGTCATCCTTCACAAGCCCGAAAATTGGCTGTGGTCGCACCGTAGATGGAAATATAAAAATAAACCTGCCAAAATCAAGGTAGACCAATAAGCCGAATGCCCTCACTGTGGCCGTAGCGTGGACTTGCCAGTTATTATACAAACTGGCTAATATCCCCCAGCCCTTCTCTCACTACTTCCATTGGCTCTTTCGTACAGTCGATAATGGTCGATGGTACATTCTTGCCGTACCCCCCATCGATTATTATATCCACCAGATTCATAAACTTTTCATAAATCAGCTCCGGATCAGTAGAATATTCAATAACCTCGTCATCGTCATGAATGGAGGTAGTAATGATAGGGTTGCCTAATTCTTTAACTATCATCCTTGGGATATTATTATCAGGAATTCTGATACCAACAGTTTTCTTTTTTGCGTTTAACACCCTGGGGACCTTGTTATTCGATTCCAGGATAAAAGTAAAGGGTCCTGGGAGGGATTTTTTCATTACTTTAAAAACTGACGTATTCAAGTTTTTGGCATATTCCGATATATGGCTGAGATCGTAACAGATAAAAGAAAAATTGTTTTTGTCGGGTTTTACATCTTTAATTCTACAGACACGCTCTACCGCCTTTTGATTAAATATGTCACACCCGATGCCATAAACTGTATCAGTGGGATAAATGATTACTCCTCCATCACGAAGAACAGCAACGATCTTTTCAATCTTTTTCATTTCAGGATTTTCCTGATATAGTTTTATTAATTCTGCAGGCATTTGTTTAAATTTTTAAAGATACCATCAAGTTATAATTATAATAGGTAATAACATACTTTGGGGCTAAAGTTGTTTTTAAAACAAGGTTAATAATATGAATTAAAAACAAATGATTAATTTTACACCCTAAAAAAGATATTTACGACTTGCGGCAGGCACTTATAATGTACCCATGCAAAGGTAGAAGACGCTGTTGATACGTAAGCATCACAATACATTAAAGAGACTCCTAACGAATACTTAATGAAGACAAAAAAAATTTTCTTTATTTTCATCATCATCTTTTCTATACTTCTTACCTCCTTTACATTTTATATATATCAGGTGATCAAGACGCCAAATATTCTTGTGGGGAAAGAAGACCGGTATTTATTGATCCCTACGGATGCAAGTTTTAAAAATGTTCAGGATTCACTATTCGACAAGAACTACGTGCAGGACTTGGTTTCATTTTCTTTGGTAGCAAAATTTATGGATTATGATGAGCAGATCAAGCCGGGCCTTTATAAGTTGAAGAAGAATATGACCAATATTGATGCCGTCAGACTATTGCGTTCGGGCCAGCAGGCTGCGGTAAATATTACTTTCAATAATATTCGCCTGAAGGAAGATCTGGCAGAGAAGATAACCCGCAACCTGGAGATAAGCGAAGAAGATTTTTTACATCAACTGAAAGATACATCAGTTGCTACAACATACGGATTTGATCAGGAAACCATTATGACCATGTTTATCCCAAACACCTACGAGGTTTTTTGGGACGTTTTGCCCGGAAAGCTGCTCGACAGGATGCATATGGAGTATAAAAAATTTTGGAATGAGGAGAGGCTCGCCAAAGCAAGGAAACTTAACCTCAACCCCACTGAAGTTAGCATATTGGCCTCCATTGTGCAGGCAGAAAGCATAAAAGCTGACGAGAGGCCCAAGATTGCAGGCGTATACCTTAATAGGCTGGAAAGAGGTATCGCTTTACAGGCCGACCCCACATTGGTTTATGCTGCAGGTGACTTTACAATAAAACGGGTGTTGAACGTGCATAAAGAACTTGACTCCCCCTACAATACCTATATGTATGCAGGGCTGCCACCGGGCCCGATCAACCTTCCCTCTATTGGCGCTATTGATGCTGTACTCAATTACCAGGACCACAACTATATTTATTTCTGCGCCAAAGCCGATTTTTCTGGCTATCATGCATTTGCTTCCACCTTGTCCGAGCATTTGAAAAATGCAAGAAAATATCAAGTCGCTTTGGATAAAGCTAAATTATACCGATAAGGCCTTATGTATATTTATGAAACCCAAATTCGCGTACGATATGCCGAAACTGATCAAATGGGATATGTATATTATGGGAACTATGCCATGTATTACGAAGTTGCCAGGACAGAATCGCTAAGGAATCTTGGTGTTACTTATAAAGAGCTTGAAGCCTTTGGCGTCATGTTGCCGGTACTGGAGCTGAACATCAACTATGCCAAGCCCGCGTTGTACGACGATCTTTTGACCATCAGGGTAAGTATCCCGACATTACCCAAAGTAAAAATAGCCTTTGATTATGAGGTTTTTAACCAGCAAAGTGAGTTATTGCAAAAAGGAACTACCACGTTGGTCTTTGTAAATATGAAGTCTGGGCGCCCCTGTCGTATGCCGGAGATGATGCGCGATGTATTAAGCCCGTACTTCCCCGATTAAGGTGCAGGGTTCTTCGTAAGCGAAAGGGATTAATTCCGGAAGATTAGTTTAAAAACGGATGAAGAAAAAAGTAAAAAATTTTATGCTTACCCGCCGGATCTACATCCGGAGTATCGCCCTACTTAGGCTTATCAAGCTGAAGGATGTGCCGGTGTCATTATACAGCGTATTGAGACTTTACTTCCATAATATCAAAAGGGACGATATATTTGAAAGAGCCAATGGGGTGGCATTTAATTTTACATTAGCCATCTTCCCTGCTATCATTTTCCTTTTTACCATGGTGCCATTTATTTCACGGTTCATTGCCATCTCCGACCTAGACTGGCAAATACAAATTATGGAATTTATGCACGATGTTATGCCCCCCAGCATGTATGAGGCTGCCGCCTCCACCATTGTGGACATCATTAGTAAGCAGCGGGGAGGGCTATTGACTTTCGGTTTCATCTTTGCCTTTTTTATGGCCACCAATGGCATGCTTTCGTTGATGCAGGCATTCAATCGTTGTTATAAAACGGCAGAAAGACGCGGGTTTTTAAAGACCAGGTTAATTGCCACAGGGCTTACTGTGATGCTGGCATTTGTGCTCATATCTGCAGTAGGTTTATTGGTAGTGGGTCAGATCCTGTTGAATCATCTGATAGATATAGCGTTTTTAACCGATGATTTTACCTTCTTTGTGATTATTTCGCTGAGGTTTGTTATCGTATTTTTAATCTTCTACCTGGCTATTTCATTTATTTATTATTTTGCTCCCGCAGTGACGGATCGATGGCACTTTTTCTCCTATGGCTCCTTTATGGCCGCTATTTTAAGCATCATCATTTCCTTTGGATTTTCCTTCTATATCACCAATTTTTCTACCTATAATAAGGTATACGGATCGATAGGAGCCTTGATGGGTTTGATGATCTGGTTTTACTTATTGTCTATTGTGATGCTGCTGGGTTTTGAGCTTAATGCAACAATCGAAAAAGCAAAAAAAAACTACTTGCAGGCTAGCGTTCAAAAAGAAGAAATGCTAAAGGTATAGAACTGCCCCTACCTTTCGCATCACTTATTCTATTCAATTCATTTCTATGGCCTGAAGCGAATCTCGAATCTCCGTTAACAAAACTTCCTCCTTGGTAGGTGCAGGAGGGATGGAGGGCGATTCCGCTTTTTTCTGCATCAGGGCGTTCATCGCTTTGATAAGGATAAAAATAATAAAGGCCAGAATCAGGAAGCTGATAACTTCGGTAATGAAACTACCCCATGCGAACACAGCCCCTAATTTCCTTGCCTCTTTTAGGCTCAGGTCTTCAGTAATACTAACCGATAAGGGGATGTAAAGGTTTGTAAAGTCGACGTTACCAATGATTTTACCAACCACAGGCATGACCAGATCATTGACGATGGAATTAACAATTCTGCTGAATGCTGCACCAATAATTACCGCAACGGCAAGATCCATGACATTGCCACGCATGGCAAAGGTTTTAAATTCTTGTAACATAGTTATTTACTTAGTATTAAAGAAATATAAGTGTTCTCCCAGCCACTGCAAAAATTAG
>LXQK01000233.1:0-9044 GCA_001683905.1 Marivirga sp. ANT-B6 | reverse complement strand
AGAAGAGAAATTTATTCTTGAACAAATATTTTAAATTAAAATTATTATCTGTGGTTCTTTGAGATTTTTTCTATACTTTTCATGCTCAAGCTCAATTTCCATTTATTTCGTAAGAAACGATATATACATTGATCATTTTTTATGACTTTATCTTCGAAATTCTTAATATTTTTTAAAGGTCAGCAATTTAAACCTACAATAAAACCCATTTGGATCAGCCCTTGACTAAGCATCGTCTTAACTCAATTTTTGTTATTGATGACGATCCGATTAGCATTTTTCTGGTAGAGACTATTCTACAGGATATGAATATTTCGGATTGTATTCTATCTGCAACCAACGGTTTAGAAGCACTTGAGGTCATAGAAGAGCGCTGTTCGGATGATGCAACCAACGGTTGTCCGGAGCTTATACTTCTCGACATTAATATGCCGATAATGGATGGGTTTGAATTTATGGATAAATTTCAAAAATTACCCTATCCTCACCTGGATAAGGCAAAAGTCATTATTTTAACAAGTTCATCAAATTTGCAAGACGTCGAAAAATCTAAGCATTTCTCCATTTATGGTTACATGATCAAGCCACTAACCAAGGATAAGTTGGGAACATTATTGGAGGAACGCTAGAGAAAAAAAAATCCAAAAATAAAAAGAGGCTGTCTCAAAAGTAATTTTTGAGCAGCCTCTTTTTATTTTTGGTGGAGCCGCAGGGATTCGAACCCTGGTCCAGATAAGGAAACTGTAGTGCTTTCTACATGCTTATTTGCTGTTGGATTTTCGTGACGATCAAGGCCAGCAACGGGCCTGTTTCTCGTCCTTATCCGCGATTAAATTCGCCGGTGCATCACGGACCTGCACAAGCTAGTTCTGCATTTCGATGCCTCGATGCCAGCCCGGCAGAACGAGGGGCTAGCGAGACACTTTACTGGCTAAACTTCTGTTTAGGCAGCAAGGGCGTAGTTAGACTCGCCAATTATTGTTGTGAAAGTTTTGTTTACGGATAATACTCACAACATCCGGCATGCTTACACTCAATCTGCACCTACTGTCAATTCCGGTCGGCCCCAATTCCATGTATTATTTCAACTTATACTTACAAATATACGCATAAAAAAGTTCACGAGCGGTTGATATGCCTTATTTTACAAAGAAATTCTCTTTCATTTGCATATCTGGAAAATGCGCTTTTTCTTTAAGTTTCTTTACGTACCGGCAGATCCCTCGCCCAAACATTGACCTATTGAAATCCATGAAACCTGTTATTCTTAGCACATTCCTATTTTGCTTGGCACACCTGGCTGCCGCCCAGATTTTAAATGTTGAAAAATCAAGGCTGGAAGCTGATACATCTAAACGGTTTATTGGCAACGTCAATGTTGGCTTCAACCTCAACAACCGCGGTGCAATAGCCGAAAGATCGATCACCTATCTGGGCATTACGGCCAATTCCAATACGGCCTATTTGTCCAAAGCCAATATGTATTCCCTTATCAACTTTTTCAACTATATCTCCAACGATGGCAACGCATTTATAAGTTCGGGATATAGCCACTTCCGCATCAATTATCTTCATGAGCGGCGCCTCTCGTATGAAAATTATGTGCAATATCAGTATGACAGGCCTAGGGGTTTAAGTTTCAGAAGGCTGGTGGGCGCTGGTATCCGGTATCGCGTTACAAAAAACGATAAGATCAGTGTCTTTGCAGGTACCGGCATCTTCTTTGAGCAAGAAAGGTGGACGTCGTCCAATGTCGAAATCGGCGTTAGACAAGCCGACCTCTTTAAAACCAATAATTACCTTTCGGCAAGATACGAAGCGCGAAAAAATCTACAGTTCAATACGATCGTTTATTACCAGGCCGGTCCCGATAACAACGCTGGTCTTTTCCGGCAGCGCGTCAGCGGAGAGTTGAATGTAAACGTGAAAATTACCAACAACATTGGCTTTGCTACCTCCTTTACCAGCACGTATGAAAATCATCCTATCATTCCTGTTAGGAAATTTATCTTTGCCCTCACCCATGGGATAGCGATAAATTTTTAAGGAACATAAGCTTCAATAAAACAGGAAGATTTTATAAATTGCGGCGATGGAAAATTTTGTGGTATCAGCGAGAAAGTACAGGCCCAGCGATTTTAAGAGTGTAGTGGGCCAGGACCATATTACTGTGACGCTGAAAAATGCGATCAAAAACAACCATCTGGCGCAGGCTTTCTTGTTTTGTGGCCCACGTGGCGTAGGCAAAACCACCTGTGCGCGCATATTGGCCAAAACCATCAACTGCAAAAACATTACCCCGGAGCTGGAAGCATGCAACAACTGTGATTCCTGTAAGAGCTTCAATACCAGTGCGTCCATGAACATCCACGAGTTGGATGCGGCCTCTAATAACTCAGTTGACGATATTAGAAATCTTGTTGAGCAGGTTCGTTATTCGCCACAGTCCGGCAAATACAAGATATATATCATTGATGAGGTGCATATGCTTTCCAATCAGGCTTTTAACGCCTTTTTAAAGACACTGGAAGAACCGCCCTCTTATGCCATCTTTATATTGGCTACTACAGAAAAGCATAAAATTATCCCAACCATCTTGTCACGCTGCCAGATCTTCGACTTCAACAGGATACAAGTGGCAGATATAGCAAATCATCTGCAATTTATAGCAGATAAAGAGGAAATCGAAAGTGAAGAGGAAGCACTCAACCTGATTGCCCAGAAGGCCGACGGCGCCTTGCGCGATGCCTTGTCGATGTTCGACCTGATCGTAACATTTTCTGCAGGCAGCAAGCTCACTTACCAGGCAACCATCGATAACCTGCATATTTTAGACTACGATTATTATTTTAAAATCACTCAAAGTCTACACCAGGAAAATATCGGTGAGGCTATGCTGATCTTTGATGAAATTTTAAAGCTCGGTTTTGATGGGCATAACTTTATCGTCGGCTTGAGCAGCCACTTCCGAAACCTGATGGTCTGCAAAGATAATGCAACCATAAAGCTTCTGCAGGTGTCGGAAAATGTGCAGAAAAAATACAAAGAACAGGCCAATGCTGTATCGCTATCCTTTTTATTGACCGCACTTAACATCGCTAACCAAAGCGATATCAACTACAAGAGTAGCAAGAATCAGCGCCTTCACGTGGAAATTTGCCTGATGAAAATGGCTCATATCAATGCGGCACTTACCATGACGGCCTCCCAGCACGGCGAAGCATTAAAAAAAAAAGTGAGCTAGCACCTGAACCCGCTGCACAAGTACCTGCATCACCCCAGGAAAAACCTGCCACAAGGCAGGAAATACCTGCACCTGCACCTGAGAGCACAAAAGTACCCGAAATAGCCCTACCGAAGGTCGAAAAACTTCCTGTTACCAAAGTGCCAAAAACGACAGGCCTTCCGTCCCTACACCAGATCAAAGAAAAATTGAGTAACGATGAGCGGAACATTGTTGAGGAAAAAACAGAAACATTTCACCTGCGTGACAGTGACTTTACTTTCGAGGACCTACAAACGCATTGGGGAGAGTTCAAACAGATAAAAAAAGAGAAAGGAAGAAATCTGGAGTACATCGTGCTCAACCAACCCTTTTCCCTTGACAATCTGGCCATCACTTTAAGTATCACGCATCCACTTCAGGACGAAACGCTCAACAACTTCAGAAGTGAGCTGATGGTATTCTTGAGGGGCAAGCTACAAAACGATAAAATAAACATTAAGACCGTTTTGGTTCAGGATATCGGTAACACCAGGCCGTATACGCCACGTGAAAAATTTACTTTTCTGGCAGAAAAAAATCCTGCCATATTGGCCCTGCAACAACGGTTGGGTCTGGATACCGAGTATTAAAAAAGGGATAACCTCGCAAGATTATCCCTTTTCATGTTCCATTAGGAAGGCTATACTAAAATATACTTAATGCTTTGATTTCACTCAACGCTTTTTCTGTAAGCGGCTTGGTGATGAATTTGATTACGTGGTCATTGTTAACGATTTTATCAATATCCCGCTTATTGTCAGAACTTGACAAGATGATTACGCGACATTTGCCTTTAATGGTCTCAGAAAATTTTTCAAACTCATATAAGAAGACAAAACCATCTACGATAGGCATGTTAATGTCCAGAAATATGATATCTGGTAGCATGGTTACATCATCTTTATGAGTATCTAGATATTCCAGCGCACTTTTACCGGAATTTTTTATCTCAATCTTATGCGCAAATTTCGTTATCTCAATGATCCTTTTGCTGATAAAATTATCAGTGTCATTATCATCTACAATCATAACCAAATCAATTGCCTTCGTATCTGTCATCATAAATTAAAATTACCCACTTTCAATCGAGAAAAATGAATTTCCTGATATCGTCTCGTATGGTCTTTTGAACCTTAATACTACTTCAAATATAGAATATTTAAAAGACTTGAGAGAAAATATTTAATTTAAATCTTCTTTACGTAACATTCGTGTAAGAAAATTTAGAAGATTAAATATTATTCATTCAATTCATTTCATGCTACTTTTTAATGATGATGACTTCTCCCTGGGCAACATTAAAATCCTTTTTGTTATTCCACTCCATTACTTCTTTGATGGTTACCTGGTTGTCTCTGGCTATCTTATAAAGTGTATCGCCGGATTTTACTTTATGGTAGATGATTTCCTCTTCCCTTTTTTGTACTTGCTCTTTTTTTATTTCGACAACTGGTGCGCTTATCAGAATCTTTTGTCCGATTTTAACGTCATTTAGACTCGTTAGCTCATTCCAATTCTGCAAATCGGCAATAGAAATATTGTATTTTTTTGAGATGATCGTTAGCGTTTCTTTCGGTTGTATCACATGGTATTTTTGTCCATCCTCCTCCACTGCATCTGCCACCCTTGGTTTTTCCGGACCACTGAGAGCCAATTTCTGACCAATTTTTATGGCATTTTCTTCGGCAATATTGTTCCATGCGGCGAGGTCAGCTTTAGAAATTTCATATTGCCTGGATATGCTACTGAGTGTTTCCCCTTGCTTTACTTCGTGCACCATGCCTTTATAGGCATCGGGACCTACAAACTTAACAGGACCCTTCACTTCAAATCCTTTTTCTTCTGCTGATGCTGATCTTTCTTTTGTGGTTTCAGCCACATTCATATCTACAGCTACTTCCTCATCCACTTTTTCCGTCTCTTCCAGGACATCAATCCTCACTTCTCCTGTATCCACATTATTGCCCATAGCGTCGAATTTAGCTGCATCCACATCTTCGCGATCTGTAATATCGATAACCTCATATTCTTCTTCGGCGGGATTGGTGTTTTTTACTTGTTTGGGCGGCTGCTCTACCGCAGGTTTCACTTCTTTCACTAGATTTGGCTCTTCCACTTGTGCCCCCACCACATCCCGGAATTCAATGGGCCTGTCTTTAGGCCTGATAAACCTAAGCCACATCACCCGCCCCGGTTTTAAAGCAGCAACGCTTTCCATCCTGTTCTTTCTCAAGAGCTTATTCACCTTCACAGCATATTTCTGCGAAATACTCCACACGGTCTCGCCGGGCATTGTGGTGTGGTAATAGGCTGGGGCATTGCTCCTCTTATTTTTGAAATAATACACCTGCCCCGGTACCACAGCTTCATTCCCCTTCAGATCATTGAACTTCAAAAAACGCGACACACTTACGCCACCCTCTTTGGCAAGTGCGGCAATTTCTTCACTGGTACGGGCAATAATTGCAGGTAAGCCGTTTGCCTTTACCATTAGTGGCAGCGATGTGTTGGATATATTGCCTTCTATTCTCGGGTAGCTTTCCTGATCCAGGCCTACTTTATCCTCACCCGGCAGCTTTGCTTGCGTGGGTGCAGGTTTGTTGGCTGCTACCAGCAAGTCTGGCCGCTGCCCCGTAGCAACTGGGATAATGACGGTATAAGCTTTGTCTGTAGGCACATTACCACGCTTTAGCCACTTATTGTAATCATCGACCAGCGTAGGGTCTACTTTTAGGTTTTTGGCTATTTCCCGCAGCGACTTATCTCCACCGTTACCATATTCCATCAATGTCAGCGGAGGGTTTAGGTTTTTTCCTATGGCATTTTCGAAAGCCACTTTGTGCGACAAAAACTTAATGATATACCAATGTGTGTCTTTATCGATCACCATCTTATTGGCGCCGAAAAATTTCTTATCCACCATGCTTTGCGCGCCACCAAGGCCCATCAGATACGACAGCATCGTGTAAACCCAGTTGTCGAAATAAAAATTGTTGCGCTTCAGATACCTTGCCGCCCCCAATGTAGATGCAGAAATGTTCATGCGTTCATCCACCATGCCGTCGATGCGCAAGCCTACCTCTTCGCCCGACGATTTTTTAAACTGCCAGTATCCTACTGCATCAGAGGTAGACACCGCGTCCGACACCAACGAACTTTCCTGTATCACCAGGTATTTAAAATCTTCCGGCACATTCTGCTCTCTCAGGATGCGTTCGATAATGGGGAAATAAAGATCAACCCTGGCCAGCTTGAGCTGGAAATACTTCTCACTTCTGGTTAGCGCATCCACATTCGATTGAATGTCTCTTCTGGCAGCGTCAGTTATTTTAAGCTGGATACCGGCAAATTCCATTTGTGATGGCACCTGGGGACTTTGCGCCATCATTTGCAGGGCAAAAAAAGCGAATATAAGAGTGGCAACTATTTTATACATGCGAACAGGTTTATAGCGTATGCTTATTTTTTTCTAAGGATTGTCAATCCATCTCGTATTGGCAAAAGTACAGTTTCTACACGTTCATCTGCTAAAACTTCATCATTAAAATGTTTTATGGCAGTAGTATCCTTATCCATAGCAGCGGCATCCGCCACCTTTCCGCTCCATAGCACGTTGTCTACAAAAATGAAGCCACCGACATTTACCTTTGGGAGTACCAGCTGATAATAGGCCAGGTAATTTCTCTTGTCGGCGTCAATGAATACAAGGTCAAACCCCGCATTTAACGCAGGAATAACCTCCATAGCATCCCCGATCAGATAATTTATGCTGTCGGTCAGCCCTGCTTCAGCAAAATAGCGGCGCGCCATATCCTCCAACTCCTCATTGATGTCTATGGTGGTAATTGTGCCTTTCCCTTGCAGCCCTTCGGCCAGGCAAATGGCTGAATAGCCTGTATAAGTACCTATTTCCAAAATGGCAGCAGGCCGGATCATATGCGAAAGCATCGATAAAATTCGCCCTTGTACATGTCCTGATAGCATTCTGGGCAAGTTTACCTTTGCGTGGGTTTCGCGATTGAGCTTCTGCAGTAAGGGAGGTTCCCCGGCCGTATGTTCAGCGATATAATCTTCCAGCTGCTTATCCAAAAAATCCATAGACAAATTAAAAGTGACGCGTTTATCTGCTGTTAATGGAGATTAACGCGTGGTACGCAATTTTATGATAAAGATACATCAATTTAAAGACACGAAATAGGATCATAGATCTGTAGCGAAACTTTTTTCGGGCTGGCAAGCTGCAGTCCGGCTTTTCGTTACAAGTCCGGCCACCCGGCATGGCCACCCGCTGCGGGCTTTCCACTGCAATCCGGGCTAGGTCGTCCACCACTTTTCCGCCGTTCGGGTCAGCCATTTTGCTGAAATCCTGTTAAAGTTCCCGATTGTATCGTTGAACGGTGAGGTGAATGCCATCTATATCAGGCAATCTATGACGCACTTATTACACCAGCGGGGGCTATAGATCCACAAGCGCGTACCTTCTCCGCCTTGAATTTTGGCTCAGGTTTTACCAATGATTCGCTGGTCAATGAAGGGAGCGGTAAAAATTACGGCATTGAACTGACCGTGGAAAAATTTTTTGGCCGCGGGTATTATTTCATGGTGACCAACTCGATCTATCAATCCAAATATAGAGGGAGAGAGGGAGAGACGGAATAGAAAGAAACACCTATTTCAATGGTAATTTTATCACCAATGCGTTGGCCGGAAGGGAATACAAGGTTGGCCAACATGGGAAAAATCTACTGAGCTTAAATATAAGGATGACGTATGGTGGTGGAAAAAGACAAACTCCGATCGATCTGCAGGCGTCTAAAGAAGAAGGGAAAGTTGTTTATGATTATGAAAACCGATATAAGTTCAGAAACAAAGATTTTGCCCGGCTGGATGCCAGAATTGCATTCACCAAAAATAACAAAAGAACATCCTCTACAATATCATTGGATGTTCAAAATGTAACCAACAGGGCCAACATTTTTAACCAGTACTATGATGAAGAAACAAAAGACATAAAATATAATTACCAAATGGGCTTGTTGCCGGTCTTAAATTATCGCCTGGAGTTCTAATGTGGAAGCCTGGCCCCACGACATAACTGCGGCCAGGATAGTAGCGGAAAACCCGGTAAGGGCGGGGGTTGGCGTGGCCCGGCTTTGGAGCGGATAGCCTGATAAGCCGCCCAAAGAAAGACATTGCCGGTATATATTAAAACTGTTACCTGGAACGTCTGATTAATTTATCGGCGCAGGAACCTGCCTCTTAGCCCACCTGATGCAAAATACTATTCCTGTTGTTCCACGGAATCGGCTAGTTTTCTGATGGTCGTCATCAGCGGCTGTAATTGGGCATGGGGGTTTTCATCGTCAAAAGAATGTCTGACAGCCTCCTGCTCACTTGTATGGATCACTATTTCGGAATGCTTAGCCCCGTCGTAGGCTCTTGCCATTGTAGGCGATTCTAGCGTTTCGATAGCGTGGAGATCTATTTTCCGAACATGATCCATCAGCATGTTCCACTGCGCTGGTGGTAGAGGCTGGCGAGAGACTTTTTCTAATACACCCGTTCTTCTTTGGCCATGGATTATGGTGATGCTATCGGATGTAATTTTAATTTCTTCAAAGTGCCCGCTCATACCTCCTGAAGAGAACTGGATCATTTCGATGGGTTGTTGGGTTGGAATCTGGACGGTGGATGCGGCAAAAGTAATTACAGCCGCCCACAAAAATAAGATCATATGGCAAAAGTTTGGTCGGTATGATAACGTTACAATTGAAAAAAT
>LXQK01000232.1 GCA_001683905.1 Marivirga sp. ANT-B6 | reverse complement strand
TAACGACAGAATAAACGCGATGTCGGATATTATTATCATCAGCGCCGTATTTGTCCAAACTAGCCACCACGCGGTATGAGTATAGGCTGTTGTCGATTAAAGTCCTTGAAGTCGGGCTGATGGTTAAACTGCCATCACCTGCACTTCCTGTCGAATTAGCGGTTCCAATCGATTCTTCCGTACTGTTACGCCGGTCCTTTCTTAATACGTCAAAATAAATATCGTCTTTCGCGGAACCTCCTGTTCGAGAATCGTGGTAGTAGAAGGTGATATTGGTAATCGTGACGTCATGTGCAAGATTAATTGGCGCAGCTATCTTTGCATCATTGAAATCGGCACCCACAAAGTCTCCATTAGCACCGTTCTCTGCATGATAAAAAATCTTGTCGCCATCTTTACCCAAGCCCACAAAGGCTGTAGGGTCAACGGAATAATACCCCGTTTTGGTGGTCGTTCCAGCACTAATAATATTGGCGGCAATCCATTCGTT
Source organism: Marivirga sp. ANT-B6 (assembly GCA_001683905.1). Classification (GTDB taxonomy): domain Bacteria; phylum Bacteroidota; class Bacteroidia; order Cytophagales; family Cyclobacteriaceae; genus ANT-B6. Next base: position 941 of record LXQK01000232.1, on the reverse strand, counting down.
TCCCACCCATGTGAGTACCTGGTTTTCTGCAGGGGTATTGGAGGCAATATTTACCGTAGCACCTGTACCGCGCTCAATATCTAGGGTGATGGTATTGCCTGATTTGGTTGCTGTTAGGTTTTGATTATCGGTATTATCAAGATAAGGAGTCAGGTTGATAGGAGTTGCTGCTAAATTATTGGTTATCCGTAACTGATTTGAACTTAAAGTTAAATCCTGGATTTCGTTGGTTGCGGAGGCATCTCCATCGGCAACGCTAAATGCAACTGTATTTCCTCCTAATATCGTGAGGTTTATAATATTCCCAGCCTTTGTGCTGGATAATTCCTGGTTGTCGGTATTGGTAAGGTTGCTCAGATCTATGGCACCGCCGTTTTCCAGGGTTACTATTTTTGTAGTTGCATTATAGCTAATGGCTTGGTCATCTGTATCAATCAGTCCGCTTAAGTTTACTGCACCACCATTTTGCAATGTTAATATATGTGTAGCGGCATTATACGAAATGGTCTGGTTATCAGTATTGGTAAGGTTGGTCAGATCGATGTTACCGCCGTTTTCCAGGGTTACTATTTTTGTAGTTGCATCATAGCTTATGGCCTGGTCATCGGTACCAATGAGTCCACTTAAGTTAACTACACCGCCGTTTTCTAGTGACAATAGTTGTGTAGTGGCATCGTAGGAAATAGCCTGATTATCAGTATTTATTAGATCCGACAGATTGATGTTACCGCCGTTTTCCAGGGTTATTATTTTTGTAGTTGCATCATAACTTATGGCCTGGTTATCGGTACCGCCAAGTCCACTTAGGTTTACCGTGCCACCGTTTTGAAGTGTCAATGTTTGCGTAGCAGCATCATAAGAAATGGCCTGATTATCGGTATTGATAAGATCGGACAGATCGATGGTACCGCCATTTTCTAAGGTTACTATTTTTGTAGTCG
>LXQK01000231.1:2682-6748 GCA_001683905.1 Marivirga sp. ANT-B6 | reverse complement strand
TACACAATTACCACCAAGCAGAAAAAAAAGACAGTGCGGAGATTAACAGCCTTATTCTAAGCATATTTTGCGGAGAATGTTTCATTTGCGGAGAATAAGAAGTATATTTGTCGCATAATTTGCGTAGAATGAAAATCTATATACACGAAAAAGAAAACTGGACTGACTTCACTTGGGACAATAAGAAAGTGATGGTAAAACTTGGTGAAGCTAGAAATCAACAGGGCAGACTTATTGGGAAAATGGAATCATTAGGCTTTGATTTGCAAAATGAAGCGGTTTTGAACACTCTTACTTTAGATGTTATAAAATCATCCGAAATTGAAGGCGAGTTTTTGGAAATAGAACAAGTACGTTCTTCAATTGCTCGAAGACTAGGAATTGATATAGCTGGAGCAGTAGAATCGGAACGTCATGTTGACGGAATCGTTGAAATGATGCTTGATGCAACACAAAGATATGACCTGCCTTTAACTAAGGACAGATTGTTTGGATGGCATGCAGCTTTGTTCCCTTCAGGTTGGAGTAATCTTTATAAAATCACAGTAGCAGACTGGAGAAAAGACACGACTGGGCCCATGCAAGTTGTGTCAGGGCCTATGGGAAAGGGAAAAGTTCACTATCAAGCTCCAAGTTCTGACAGGATAGAACCAGAAATGATAAGATTCTTAGATTGGTTTGAAAACGAGAATGAAATAGACTTGGTTCTTAAAGCAGCTATTGCTCATTTATGGTTCGTAACAATTCATCCATTCGATGATGGAAACGGACGGATTACAAGAGCAATTACAGATATGACATTGGCACGTTCTGACAAAAGTATCAGGCGGTTCTACAGTATGTCTGCGCAAATTAGAATTGAAAGAAAACAGTATTATGAAAAACTTGAAAAAACGCAAAAAGGAAGTTCAGATATATCAGAGTGGATTTTGTGGTTTTTGCAATGTTTAATAAATGCTATTGACGCCACATATGAGACTTTATCGAAAATACTTAATAAAGCAGAATTTTGGAAAATACATTCCACCACAATTCTTAATGATAGGCAACAAAAAATAATAAACAGACTACTTGATGGATTTGACGGAAAATTAACAACCTCGAAATGGGAAAAAATTAATAAGTGCTCACAAGATACAGCTCTTCGAGACATTCAAGATTTGATAAAGAAGGATATCTTACAAAAAGAAGCAAGCGGTGGACGAAGCACAAATTATGAACTAAAAGAAATGCCAGGCGCCAATCGAGGTAGCCTGCCGTGAGCTAAAGTGCTCACGGTGAGGCTCTCACACCACTAAGCGTACGGTTCTCGTACTTAGCGGTTCGTCAAGCATAATATAGCCGCTCTTTCCTCTAGAATAATTTGATACCTTCGGTATCAGATGCCCATACTGGGCACACACAAAAGTTAAATTCAATTGCGGGGCTCGGTGGTTGCAAACAAGTTTTTAATATCTAATTTGAATTCTGCAACGTGGACGGTGAAGCAGTTTCTAAACCCGCAACTGCTTTAAGCAAAACATTGGCAGAAATGCAAAAAAAACGACAGCAGCAATGAATACAGAATTGACTATTAAAAAACCTGACTTATTAAAACCGACACTAATCTTTTCAGCAGTTGGAATTTTTATTCCGGCTTTTACTGCTATTCTGCTACTTGGATTTCAAATGCTACTATCATCAATTGGACTTGAATGCCATAATGCTTGGAAAGTTCTTTGGACAATAACAATTTTAGGTGGGTTGACTCTTCCAATTTTCTTTTACCGACATATCAAAAAATTGACAGAAAAGAAACTTGAAAATCTGAAAACTCGATTGAGCGTTTTTAATTTAATAGAATACACATTCATTCAGGCGAGTTTAGCATTATTCTTCACGAGCGGACAAACACTTTGTTATGTATCAGACGGACAAAACGGACTTGAATTAGTGTTTACAGCTTGGTTAGCATTGCCGATTCTAATTGTGTTTAGTCTTCTATTTGAACAAAGATTGAAAACTGCAATGAAAAATGAATAAAAGCACATACTGCCAACATTAGGGGACAAACACAGTGTTGAGCAGGAGTCTTTGTTAATGCAGCGTCATCCCCACTGTGTTTTCTCTTGGTGTTGACCTAATCCTAACCGGTAATATTTTTCCGTGAAAAAATTGCTAACTTGGTGAGGGTTAATAGTCATTTCACTCCGAACGCAGCGACTCGACCGGATCCATCAAAGCGGCTTTTATAGCCTGGGAGCTAATGGTTATTAATGCTATAATGATGGCAAAAACACCTGCCAGAGGGTAGATCCACCAATTTACATCCACTTTATAAGCAAAGCCTTCGAGCCACTTGTTCATAGCATACCAGGATAAAGGCGTTGCAATGATTATAGCAACCAAAACCAGTCTGATAAAATCTTTTGATAATAACGTGACAATACCTGACACGTCTGCACCCAGAACCTTTCGGATTCCGATTTCTTTTGTTCTTTGCTCTGCAGTATAAGTGGCCAACCCTAATAAACCAAGGCATGCTATGAGAATTGCCAATACAGAAAATGTGGTGAATATCTTCCTGAACCTTAAATCCGATTCATATTGCTTATTGAAATCCTCGTCCAAAAAGCTGTACAGGAAAGGCCTGTGGGGTGCATTCGTCTTCCATATCTGCTCCACTTCAGCGATGGTTTGTTGAAAATTATCAGATTTTATTTTTAATGAAAGATACCTGCTGGCATCTGGCACCAATGGCAATGTCAAAGCCTCAATACTCCTGTGCAGGGAGACGTAGTTGAAGTCTTTTACAACACCTATTACTTCACCCTCCCGACCCCATTGTTCAAACTTCCTTCCAATGATATCTTCCGGATTGGTATAGCCATATTGCTTTGCAGCTGCCTCATTCATCACAATTGCACCATTAAGATCAAAAGGATAATCTCTGGAATAGGTTCTTCCGGCTACCAGTTCCAAATCATAATGTGTAATAAAATCCATACCTACCTGAAATATTGGCTGGCCATTGCCAATCATTTCACCATCTATTCCCTGAATTTCCGTGTAAGCATTAGGAAAATAACTACCCGGAACACTTCTGGAAAAGGCTGCAGAAGTAATAGCCGGATTGGCTTCCATTTCTGTTTTTAGAGCCTCCATTTTTTCATTTACCTCCTCATCGTAATTGTAGTCCAGGACCAGCATGCGTTCCTTATCAAAACCCATATCTTTGTCCAGTAAATGGTTCATTTGATTGTAGACGATCATTGTCCCCACCATTAATCCGATAGAGAGGCTAAACTGAAACACCACCAACCCCTTTTTCAGATTCACGCCTTTGGTGTCAGCTTTATTGATACCTTTTAGCATAGATACTGCCTTGAAACTTGATAAAATAAAAGCCGGATAAGTCCCTGCCAGTAAGCCTATCAAAATGGTAATGGCTAAGAAAAGGAGAATGAACTGCCAACTGAAGAAGTTGTGAAGTAAAAATTCTTTGCCAGTAAGCCCAGTCATAGCAGGCAAAGCCAGGTTCACGAAAATAATTGCAACCATAGCGGCAAGAAAAACAATGATTAAAGATTCTCCTAAAAATTGAAAAATCAGGCTATACCTATCAGCCCCTATTGATTTTCTGATGCCAACCTCTTTCGCTCTCTCCATAGACCTCGCTGTAGAAAGGTTCATGAAATTGACCATGGCTATGAACAGGATAAAAATTCCGATGATTGAAAAAACATAGATATTTGCCATACTTGCCGTTTCTCCGGGTTGTCTTAGTGCCGGAGTATTCAAGTATACATCCTTCAAGGGCTCTATGGCAATCATATAATCCTGATTGTCGTCAGCTCTTCGTCGGTTGATAAAGTCAGGAATTTTTTGTTCGAATGCTGCCTCATTGAAATTTTCATTCACCAGGAAGTAGGTATAAAAATCAGCATATCCCCACCATCCAAATATTTCAGGGTTGGATTTATAAAATGTACTCATGGACAACAATACATTAAAGCGGAAATGTGAATTTGAAGGAACATCTGCCATAACACCTGTAACGGTAAAATCTCCTGCTTCAGATCTTCCC
>LXQK01000231.1:0-2524 GCA_001683905.1 Marivirga sp. ANT-B6 | reverse complement strand
CAACACGATACTAAATGGAACCGTCAAGGCTTTTTTGGGGTCACCCTGCAATAACTCCCAGCTGAAAACATCAAAAACAGTAGAATCCATATAGAAAACACCGTCTTCCTGGAAACTTTTATCTTCATTTTTAAGCAATATATCAGCCCGCCCGGAAAACTGAACCACCTTATCAATTTCAGGAAACTCAAGTTTCAACGCAGGTCCAATGGGAGCATTGTTCCATACCCAGTATTCATCCAAAGAAGCCTCTTTAGAGCCATGGATCACGCGATAGATTCTGTCGCCATTTTCATGATAATTGTCGTAGGAAAGTTCATCCTCTACGAACATAAAGATAAGGGCACAACAGGCCATACCCATTGCAAGTCCGGTAATGTTTATGAAAGAATATATTTTCTTTTTGAGGAGATTTCTCCAGGCGATTTTGAAGTAGTTTCTAAGCATATTTCCAAAGTGATTGTTCCTTTATTTCAAAATGCATGCCATGACTAAAAACCTTCTATTTAGCTAAATTCAGCTAATTTTAAAAAGTTTATTGTACGGTTACGGACATTGGTGTACGGGAGGGTACATTTTTAAGGTTGAATAAGTGGAGGTGGTGGTTATTATAGTTATTTGAAATCAGGTAATATTCAATAGCTATATTTACAATGTCGATATCCAGGATTAGGATGGTATTTTTCTTTAATGAATGCAGATAAGACATTTCCCAAACCGCCTTTCATCTTTAGCCAATTGAGAATTCTTACCTTCATTTTGCCAGGAAAGAGTGAAAAAACCACAAAATCTAAATATCATTAATCGAGAGATAGATCATACTATGCTACTTTTTATTCCAATATTTACTAAATATTAAGAATAAAAATCCACATAACAACCATGCAGGAAGCGTTACAAATGAAAGAAAAATATCGAATTGTAACGAGATATAGTAGAACAATCCAAAACTGATTGCCCAGGCAAATAATACGGATTTATTGAAGCTAATATTGGCTTTTTCAGCATAGTTCTTGACAATACCTGCTTTTTCAGCGAAGAAATGTTCAAATACAATAATAGCTCCTACCGGCGCTAAAATAAATCCGTAAAGAGCGACGAATCCTAAAAGTTTCATAGCGAAAGCAGGGAACAATCCGGCAATGGTCGCAATGGTTCCTGCAAGTATGGTGACTTTAAAAGTTGAGAGTTTAGGGAGTATAGCCTGGAATGCCAGTCCTGCCCGATAGATTGTAGGGTTTGCGGTAGTCCATCCTGCCAGAACTACCGCTATAATTCCGAAAACGCCAATAGCATTGTACGCTAAAGGACCCGGGGCCACCGGCGGTGCTTCTCCCGCAGCTAAATAGGCCTGAGCTTCACCTGATTTCAAGTAAACTGCATAGAGTAGGGCAGCGGCGATCCATGCCATATAGTGACCAACGTACATGCCGGCAGCCGTTGTCCAGCCAGCATTTGGTTCCTTAGCAAAACGAAATACCGAAAGATCACTCATGCCAACATGCATCGCAGCATTGGCAAACCACGACCAGATCATTACATGCCAAAAGGTATATTTTATTTGTCCTGGGAAAGGTTCAGAACCTTCTCCCCAGATATTCCAGAAATCTGAAAAACTATTTACATTCAGTTGATTTAAAGCAACTACGCCACAAGCTACAAATGCTAAAACAATGATGGGAGACATCCAGTTGGCAGCTTTGGTAACCGTATCATAGCCCCTGGCCGCAACAATCGAAATTACAGCACCGATTATGACTACGATCACGATCCAGGTGATCCCATTGGGCATCGTATCTGTAAGCTTCGGCATGGGCATATCAAAAGGGATTCCGACTGCGGTAGCAGAAACGGTGATCATCGCTCCGGCCAGGAAGCAGAACAATATTCCGTTGGCCAGATTATACCCGGTTACAAGTTTTTTCCCGCAGATCTTTTCTAGCTGGAAATAAAGTGTCAATCGGTTTTTCACGGCAATTTCTGCAGTAAAGAACCTCCAGCTTAGAACCGCCAAAAGGTTACCTATGAGTAGTCCAACAATGAGATCAAAGGCACTAACCCCCGCAGTAAGGAAAAGTGGGCCGATCATAAATTCTGTGCCGGCCGCATGTTCTCCGGCATACATTCCTATAAAGCTCTTCCAGCCTTTTAGTTTGGATTTGGGAACAGGCTGTCGTTCATATTCTCCGCCAGCTATTTCCTCAATTATCTGTGCTTCCTGATTGTGTAAAGCCATGCAGTTGGTATATTAGTTTGAAATTAAGTGTTTTGGTAGATCTTCTATGCTTTCGCAGCAAAGCTGATCCATAACCTGTTTGAACTGGATCTTCAGCATATTGATGGTATGGTCCCCTCCTCTATCTCCGAGCGCCCCGACTCCGTACATGAAGGATCTGCCCATAAAAGTAAATTTTCCGCCACAAGCCATAGCTCGGGCAATGTCGGGACCTGAACGTAATCCGCTATCCATCATGATCTCGATCTGGTCACTGTATTTTTCAGTAAGTTCCTGTAAGCATTTTAT
>LXQK01000230.1:27503-28091 GCA_001683905.1 Marivirga sp. ANT-B6 | reverse complement strand
GTGAATATAGCGCAGGTCGGTGCCCCTATCTAGAAGATGTGTGCGAAAGAATGTCTTAAAGTATGCGCACGTATCCTTTGCTCTGTTCCACCCTTATCAACATGCGACTGCTGTCATTATCTTTTATTTGAAGGTTGATCAATTCGCTCCGTCTTAAACCAGCGGAATATAAAAGAGAGACAATACATCGGTGCTTAGTATTATTGGCATTCTTAATAAGTGCCAATACCGCTTCTCTCTGGAAATCACTTTGGCAAGGGGCGAGTACTGTTGAGATAATGGAGGCAATGCTTCATATTTCGAAAGCCACAATCATAAAACATCACCGTCAAGGTAATGACCTCGCTACAGCTCATTCTGAGCTTGGCTTCGACTTACAGCCACAGGTGTTTTGAAACAGATATTTCAAATTCTATGCAAAAATCGTCGGCAGTAAATAAATTTCAGTAATTTTATCAGAGAAGAGGGTTATGTATTTTAGGATATATTATGGGTAACCACCGCTTTAGAATAAAAAAAGTATAATTTTTCCTTTTTTGTCCCTGCAAAAAAATTATTAAATGTATACGCGTGAATTGTTAACTGAAT
>LXQK01000230.1:15211-27366 GCA_001683905.1 Marivirga sp. ANT-B6 | reverse complement strand
AGACGGAATATTTAAATGCTATGATGAAAATAAATTTAGGATATTTTTTACTTTTTGCTACCCTTTGGCATATATCACCGGCTACGGCGCAGGAAAATATGCAGGCAAAAAAGCCCACAATACGGACAACCTGGGCTGATCAGGTCGATGCTACAAATGTACTTTCTGCCTATCCAAGGCCACAAATGGTTCGGGAATCCTGGATTAATCTTAACGGCCTATGGGATTATGCTGTGCTACCAGCAACACAAAGGGATCGCGTACCAACATCCTTTAACGGCAAGATTCTCGTTCCCTTTGCTATCGAAGCTGACCTTTCGGGTATTGGCAAAACAGTGGGCAAAGATAGCATACTTTGGTATCGGCATCAGGTAGAAATTCCTGCTAAGTATAAAAATCAAAGCATACTACTTCATTTTGGTGCTGTAGACTGGGAGGCGACGGTTTATGTAAATGGCAAGAAAGTAGGCACACATCAGGGTGCTTTCGATCCATTTGTTCTCGATATTACCCCATTTTTAAAACGAAGAGGGCGCCAGGAGATAATAGTTGCTGTTTGGGATCCTATTGATGACGGACCGCAACCAAGAGGTAAGCAGGTGAAAAAACCAGAATCGATCTGGTATACATCGGTTTCTGGCATATGGCAAACGGTATGGCTTGAACCTGTCCCTGCGACCCATATTTCCGCGCTCAAACCAACCCCTGACATCGATAGTGATGCATTAAAGCTGCTGACACAGGTTCAAAACCTGCGCGCAAATGACAAGGTCCATGTTTCTGTTTGGGAAGGAGAAAAAAAGGTGTTGGACCAGATCATGGATGCAAATAAGGAAGGGATTTTGAAAATTCCCAACCCTAAGCGCTGGTCGCCTGACGAACCTTTCTTATATGATTTGCGGGTTTCCGTCGTCAGGAACAATAGGCCCGTGGATGCTGTCAGCTCCTATTTTGGCATGCGCAAAATAAGTTTGGCGCCGGATGCCAACGGTATTCAGCGCATCATGTTAAACGACGCGTTTGTTTTTCAATACGGTACGCTCGACCAGGGGTGGTGGCCCGATGGATTATACACTGCACCTACCGATGAGGCCTTAAAGTACGATATCGATATGACCAAGGCCATGGGTTTTAATATGATCAGAAAGCATGTTAAAGTTGAACCTGCCAGGTGGTATTACCATTGTGACCAGGCTGGCATCCTCGTGTGGCAGGATATGCCAAGCGGTGAGTCCGGAGGACGATGGAGCGGAAATATCGGCATAGAAGGAATAGCTGAAGATGTCGAAAGGACAGCGGCCTCTGAAGCAATTTTTAGAAACGAATGGGCAGCCATTATGGAGGATCTCCATCATTTTAGTTCAATTGTCGTTTGGGTGCCGTTCAATGAAGCCTGGGGGCAATTTAAAACTGCGGAGATCACCAACTGGACCATGGAAAACGACCCGTCCCGACTGGTCAATAGTGCCAGTGGCGGCAACTTTTACCCTGTAGGTCATATCATCGACATACATAATTACCCAGACCCTGCCATGCCACGCACAGATCTTTTTGGCAAAAACAGGGCATTGGTTTTGGGAGAGTTTGGAGGATTGGGTTTGCCCGTGGAGGGGCATACGTGGCAACAGAAGGATAACTGGGGCTACCGTACCTTTTCAGACGATGGTCAGCTCTACGAGAGATATGCGGAATATATCAACAAACTAGTTCCTATGATTCGAAGAGGATTGTCAGCGGCTGTTTACACACAAACCACCGATGTAGAAATTGAAATTAATGGATTGATGACTTACGACCGCAAGGTAATTAAAATGCCTGCAGACAAGCTGCAAGACCTTCATCAAAAACTATATCAACCCGAATTAGTGAAGTTAAGGTAATATCATCAAGGGAGATATTCATCGAAAATTTCTAAAGTTATCCTGACAAATAAACAAAAATATGATAATAACCTCTTATTTTAAGCCCCAAAATCTACCACGCCTTTTATTATTTGGAGTAATATGGTTGACCGGCTGTGTAGATAAACCCAAAACCAATGAAGCTGAAACAAGTATGAAAGAAAGCAGAACAAGTATAGAAAAAGTGCCTTTTGGTACTACAAGAGATGGTCAGTCGGTAGTACAATATACGTTAGCCAACGAGGCAGGTATGGTCATTAAAGTGATCAATTACGGAGGCATTATCACGTCCATCATGGCGCCGGATAATGAGGGTACGCTGGAAGACATTGTTCTTGGTTTTGATAATATCGCGGACTATGAAGATCATTCTCCTTATTTTGGTGCAATTATCGGCCGCTATGGCAACAGAATTGCCAAAGGGGAATTTTCCATGGATGGTGTGTCTTATACACTGGCGACGAATAAGGGCGAGAATCATCTTCATGGTGGTAATCAAGGATTTGACAAGGTTATTTGGGATGTGAAACCGCTGGAAAACCAGGCGTTTCCGGGGCTTGAGCTTACCTATACAAGTGAAGATGGCGAAGAGGGATACCCGGGAAATCTAAGCGTGAAGGTAACTTATCTGTTGACCGACAAGAATGAACTGCAGATAAAGTATGAGGCAGAAACAGATCGAGCTACCCCCGTCAATCTTACCAATCATACTTATTTCAATTTATCGGGCAACGACGAGCGTATCCTTAGTCATGAACTTTCAATTAATGCAGATCGATATACGGTCGTCAATGCGTCACTAATTCCCACGGGGGAATTAAGGCCGGTTCCCGGGACGCCCATGGATTTTAGAAATCCTACACCTATTGGCGCAAGAATCGCTGCCGTTGAAGGTGGCTACGACCACAACTATGTATTGCGGAAAGAAGATAGGAAGGAGCCTTCTTTGGCAGCTACTGTCCACGAACCTGGTAGTGGAAGAGTGATGGAAGTATATACTACTGAGCCGGGCATACAGTTTTATTCCGGGAATTTCTTAGATGGTACTTTTGAAGGGAAAAAAGCAAACAGGTATGATAAGCATGATGGATTCTGCCTGGAAACCCAGCATTTCCCGGATTCACCAAATCACCCGGAGTTCCCGACGACGATTTTAAATCCAGGGGAAAAACTGGAAAGTGCAACCACTTACAAATTTTCAGTTCGGCGGTAAGGGTAGCGCATTTATTTTTTATCCAAGTAAAAAAGGTAGGCACAAATAATAGCCACAGCAGAGATCATGGCAGATTCAACAGTATTTTTTGAAATAGCTGTTATTGATGGTCACCAGTTTCAGTTTTCGTGGAGTAATGATGGGCGTAGCTATCAAGTGTTGACAGGTGGTGATACCTACCTTGATGGAGGCTATTTACCACCCTGGGACCGGGCGGTACGGGTAGCGATGACGGCAAAAAGTCCTACAAATGAAGCAGCCGTAATCCACTCCTTTAATTTGTTTCACAAGTAGTTTTGCTATCTTTAAAATTTAAATCGTTTTTTTGTTCTATTTTTCCAATAATCATCATGTCTAAAGAAGCTGCTTTTGTTTATCAAACCTACACCAGGCGTTTTGATATGGAACCAATTATCGTGCACTCGCCAGGGCGAATTAACCTCATTGGAGAGCATACAGACTATAATGGTGGATTTGTATTGCCTGCCGCCATAGACCTTGGAATTACTTTTGCAGTTGGTAAGAGTGGGTCGTCGGTTTGTAGATTATACGCTATTGACATGGAAGAGGCGTTTGAATTCGACCTGAAAAATCTGACACCATCCGATCTGGGGTGGCCCAATTACTTCATGGGTGTAGTGCAGCAAATATTGAGCAGAGCGTTGCACATTGAGGGTTTCAATTGCGTTTTTGGTGGTAATATTCCTATTGGAGCCGGTATGTCTTCCTCTGCGGCCATGGAATGCGGGCTGAGTATGGCATTGAATGAATTGTTTGATTTGGGGTTGACCAGGATGGAAATGGCCCAATTATCGCAAAAAGCGGAAAATGAATTTGTGGGCGTGAAATGTGGGATAATGGATCAGTTTACCTCCCTGATGGGTAAGGATAAACAAGTGATCAAGTTAGACTGCCGATCACTTGAATATACATACTACCCCTTTGATGCACAAACGTATTCGCTGGTGATGTGCAATACAGGTGTAAGTCATTCGCTGGCTTCTTCGGAATACAATACCCGGCGCATGCAGTGTGAGCAGGGCGTAGCCATGCTTAGGAAATACCAGCCTTCTATTTTTACCTTACGTGATGTGTCGGCTGGACTGCTCGAAGCCCATAAAGATGAACTGGGGGAGTTGTTATACAGGAGGTGCAGATATGTGCTGGAAGAAAACAAGCGTGTAATTGACTGTTGTGAAAGTTTACTCGCAGATGATATGGATGCTTTTGGGGCTAATATGTACCGATCGCATGACGGGCTGCAGCATGACTATGAAGTGAGCTGCATAGAATTAGATTTCTTGGTGGACAGCACAAGAGACATGGATATCGTATTGGGAAGCCGGATGATGGGGGGTGGTTTTGGCGGATGCACAATCAATCTTGTGAGAACGAAAGATGTTGAAAGCTTTACCCGGCAATTGAAAGAAAAATATAAGGCGGGGATGGATAGAGATCTACCCGTATACAAAGCATCTATTTCAGAAGGAACCAAGATACTTTCCCTGGATAGGAATATCGAAACCAAATAAAGAACTATAGCATGAACAACTCTTTTTTAGCCGATCAGCCTCATCATCGCTTCAATACATTGAATGGAGATTGGGTGCTTGTTTCTCCACATCGTAGTAAAAGACCGTGGCAGGGCAAGGTTGAAAAGGTGGAGGAGGACAATCGGCCAGCTTATGATCCGACATGTTATCTTTGTCCGGGAAACGCTAGGGTAGGAGGTGAAGAAAATCCTGCCTACAAAGGTACTTTTGTTTTCAACAATGATTTTGGTGCACTGCAGGAAAATGTAGAGGAGCAGGATATCAATATCGGAGGGTTATTAAAGGCAGGCTCTGAGCGCGGTATTTGTCGGGTAATTTGTTTTTCCCCCCGGCATGACCTTACACTTCCTGAAATGACGGTACCAGACATACGCAAAATTGTGGATCTATGGGTGAGCGAATTCCAGACACTTGGTGAAAAGGCGTATATCAATTACGTTCAGATATTTGAGAATAAAGGGGCGATGATGGGTTGCAGTAATCCACACCCACATGGACAGATCTGGGCACAGCAGCATGTACCCCTGGAGCCAGCGAAAGAAGAAGTGCAGCAAAAAAAATACTATCAGGAAAATAACAAAAGCCTTTTACTGGCCTATCTTGAGCTAGAACTCGGGCAGCAAGAAAGAATTGTCGCAGAAAATCAATCCTTCGTAGCTTTGGTGCCGTTTTGGGCTGTTTGGCCTTATGAAGTAATGATCATTAGCCGACGACACATACAACACATCGGCATGATGACTGAGCAGGAAAAAGACGATTATGCTGATATGCTCAGGCAGGTCACGATCATGTATGACAATGTTTTTGAAATTTCTTTTCCTTATTCAGCAGGTATTCATCAATCTCCCACTGATGGTGAACCTCATCCTGAATGGCATTTGCATATGCATTTTTACCCTCCACTATTGCGTTCTGCCACCGTAAAGAAGTTTATGGTAGGATATGAAATGTTGGGGAATCCACAACGCGATATTACCCCGGAGTCTAGCGCGGAAAAGTTGCGTGGCCTGTCTAAGGTGCATTATAAAAAAACCAGTGGGGGAAAATGACTTTCCTTCGGGTGGCGTAGCGGTAGATTACAACTTCCTGGCCTTTTTTAGTGTCCATTGGAAATAACTTCCTACAATGAAAAATTTACTGCTGGCTATTTCAATTTTATGCATGCTGACGGGTTGCAAATCTACCGAAGACATCTTACTTGAAGATAATATGTTGATGGGTAACTGGAGCTGGAAATCTACGGATGGCGGATTTGGATTTCATATACATCAAACACCTCAAAGCACTGGAAAATCTATCCAGTTGATCTTGATGAAAGGAAATAAATATACCATTGTTGAAAACGATAGTGAAGTTTCGTCAGGATTCTATTTGATATCCACAAGAAAATCCATTTATACTGGTGAACCAGGCCAATATATCACTATTTTAAATCCCAAAGAAAATCTACCTGTCGTGCTGGAAGGAATTCTGGCGATAGATGAAGCGTCAAACCTGGCAATTTCTGACAATCATTATGACGGCCTTGGTAGCCAGTTTGAAAAGGTTGAATGATACCTTTTCGGGGAGTAAGGCCAGGCCCGGGAGAACGCGGGCCTGGTGTCATTACTATGTATGTTAAAATCTGATTCCTATTGCAGCCATCACATTGATACCTGCCTGTGGGTAATAGAAGTTTTCGGTAATCGTTTCGCCCCCTGCTTTGTAGCCATAGGTATACCCATTTGAAGCATATCGTACATCGGATATATTATTGATCAGTAGACTCAACTGCACTCTTTTTACAATCTTTGGGCGCAAATTATAGATGATCCGTACATCGTTGATCAGGTAGTCTTCAATTTTGCGGTCATCACTCGAGGTGTTGTCAAGGTATTGAGAACCTACATATTTGGATAAAAGACTTAATTCCAAACCGTTAAATGGTGCATAGCTTAAGACTGCGCTGCTGATAACAGCAGGTGAGAACGAGATATCAGTATTTTCAAGATTATTCACTACTACAGGTGATCCCTCTGCGTCGTAATCATACACCGTTTCGGCAAATTTGTTGATCTTATTTCTGCTCAGGGTGAGGTTTCCCTGAAACTGCAGGTTTGGCAGTAAAGCTATTTCTCCTGCCAGTTCTATCCCTGCACGATAGCTTCTATCAACGTTTTTCCGAATAGAGGCACCTACGTCATTTAGCTCACCCGTAAGTACCAGCTGATCTTTGTAGTCCATCAGGTAAATATTCGTGCTGAAGCTATAACTAGCGGCTTTCATTCTTATGCCTGCTTCTACATTACGAAGGGTCTCTGGCCTGGGTGTTGTTCCTTCAGGTGCATCTATAAAATCACTCCTTACAGGTTCCCGGTTGCCGATGCTATAGGAAGCATATAGCTGGTTGGATGGACTGAGGCGATAGGTGAAGCCAAACTTTGGGTTAAAAAAATTAAAATTTTCCTTTCCATCAATTTCGCGTAAGTCATTGTCTACACCACCGTAGGTGTAGTTGATTTTACGCATTTGCAGGTCTCCAAATAAGTTCAATTGATCTGTGATGTCATAAAATGCTTTCGCATAGATATTGAAATCCTTTTTTACAGCACGATTATCATAATACCTGTCCAGAATATTCGATCCGGCGAACCTGGCCCAGATAATTTCTCCAAAGTGGTCGCCATCATATTTATTCCATCCACCTCCAACAACCACGTCAAGCTTGTCAGAACCCGTATAATTTAGCGCATAAGTAATGCCGTAAAAGTCATTATCTAACCAGCGGCGGCGGATTAATTCGGTGCTGGTGATGGTATCATTAACAATGATGATATCATTTAAGCCATAATCTTCCAGATCATCGTCATCGCGGTATTGTTCATAATAGCCCTTACCCCGGGTATAATGTAACGCAGTGTTCAAGGTAAAAACTTTAGCGAAATCATGGGCAAGAATTGCCTGGTAGTGATCCTGCTGATAGTTATCCACCTGGTTATCATAGGTATAAAAATTATAGGTACGGCCAGCATTTAATAGGTTGTCAGCCTCGGCATCGGAGAGGTAGTTCCGGTCAATATAGGCCTGCATTCCTTCAATATCGTTATTCACACGGGCTTCAGGTGTACCATACCACGACTGGTAGGTGACTTCCTTGCCAGAGAAAGTGTTTAGTTTCAGCAGCGTGTTTTTGCCATGGTATCCTGCAGAAAGAAAATACGATTGCAGGTCAGATGCAGCCCGGTCAATATAACCATCGGAAGCAATCTTGGAAAGACGGGCATCAACTGTAAACCTGTTGTTCAACAACCCTGTTCCTGCCATAAAGGTATGTTTTCTTGTATTGAAGGAGCCATAGGCGTTGTTGACTTCAGCATAAGGTTCTGTCTCCAGGTCAGTGGTTTGTATATCTATGGTTGCACCAAAAGCTGCTGCCCCATTGGTTGATGTTCCCACGCCGCGTTGTACCTGTATATTATCAGCTGATGAGGCAAAGTCAGGCATGTTTACCCAAAAGACCCCATGAGATTCCGAGTCATTGATAGGAATACCATTAACAGTAACATTGATTCTGGTAGGATCGCTGCCTCTGATGCGGATTCCTGTATATCCCACCCCAGCACCAGCATCAGAGGTTACGACCACCGAAGGCATCTGGTTAAGTAAAAATGGCATGTCCTGGCCGAAGTTCTGCTTTTCTAACTCTACCTGGCTTATCTCCGAATATGTTGCGGGTGTCTTGGCTGAGGCCCGCGTAGCCCTTACAATGACTTCGTCAGCCAAAATAGCCTTTTGCTTAAGGGTTATGCCCAGTTTTATGTCTTTATCTACTGCAATCTGTTGTAGCAGCGGCTCATAGCCTATAAAGGTAGCGCTCAGTGTATAGGTGCCCTCATCAATGGTGTTCAGGTAAAAACGCCCTTCAGCATCTGTAGCAGTAGCTTTGTTGGTATTGATTAGGAAAACAGCAGCTCCTGTGAGCGGTTCACCAGATTTTTCATCCACGACTTTGCCCGAAATGCTAAATTGGGCAAAAAGATATAGTGGAGACAAAAGCATTCCAAAGCATAGATAATAACGATTCATATGTTTTTTTTTAAATATCAATAAAAGCTTCCATCCGGGGTAGGATTTCCGCATTTCATGCCATGATCCCTTCGCCGGCATTATCCGGATCAGGTATTACGGGTATAATCTCAGCCTGGTTAGTAAGGCACCCCAAAAGATAGTTTGGCTGCAAAATGACTCTGGTTCCTGGTCAGACGTCATGCCAGAACTAAAGTCATTTTACGAATTCATTGTGCAAGCCGATATACAAACGCCGGTTGCTTTAAGATAGGAATGCAGAAACCTTTTTGCTTCAAGCAAAAAGAAGGATAGGATTATCAACTTTCCCTGATTCGGCATTATCCGTGGCAGGTTCAATGGGTATAATCTCAGCCCGTAATGTTAAGGCACCCCTGTTTAAGCTGACGAGTCAGCGAAATAAGTTATTAGCTTACTTCTAAGGCAAATGTACGTGTTATTTTTTCCCCAGCAAATTATCGACGGATTTAATTGCATTTAGAACCCTTGCTTGCTCATCTCCTTCAATTATGGTATAAAACACCCCTTTTTGGTTTAAACTTTCCTTATACCAATCAAAAAAATAAGTTCGGAGATGCGGGTGTTCCCTGAGTGGGTCTGGCTGCCAGGGCAGGTCTACCTGCATCAGAAGGTATTGGTCGTAGTAGCGGGTATCCAATTTTTCTTCGATCCAGGAATGCGTTCTGCCAAAGCGGTGCTCGCTCCAAACCTTTATAACTTCCAGCCCCGTATCACAAATTAAAAGTTGATTGGCCTGCTTTTCGAGCTTATCTTCTTGTTTCATTTGCTCCTTGGCTATATGGAGGAGGTCTTCCTCCTGGTACGGCCGGGATAAACCGGCCAGATACTTCCTTGCAAACTCTGGAACCCACACTGTGTTATAATGCGTCGCAAGTTGTGCAGCCACAGTGCTTTTTCCGGTAGACTCCGGCCCAAGAATCATAATCTTTTTTATGTCGTTACGAGCTTCCATGATTTTCTCCAGGCCAGGTAGCCCACTACAGCAAGGCCGATGTAGACAAAGTAAAGGATGAAATAAAAATAGATTCCTTTATAGAAATAAATTGCCGCAGCCATTACATCTACGATAAACCAATAATACCAATTTTCAATTTTCTTTTTCGTGCTAAGCCACATGCCTGTCAGGCTCAAAACGGAGGTGGCGCTGTCCCAGTATGGAAGTGAGGCATCGGTATAATTTACAAGCAAAAAACCCGACACGGCAATACCGATGGCGGATATCACGATAAGTTTTATCATCAGTTGCCAGGAGGTGGTAGTCACGGGAAGTTCTTCCTTTTTTCCCCGTTTACCCCTCGACCAGTAGTACCAACCATAGATATTTAAGATCAGAAATATGACGTGGAGAATAAGGTCTGCGTATAGCTTAATCTGATAAAAGATAACCAGTGAGATCAGTACATAAATTATTCCCAGGGGCCAGGTCCAGATATTTTCTTTAATCAGCAACCATACACACAGCAGGCCAAAAAATAGCCCGGCAGCTTCCAACCACCGCATTTGCACCAGGTAATCACTGAAAGATGTAACTAGATCCTGCACCATATCGTTCTGCTCCTACTTCAATACCTGAGATTATATTGGGCAAATATAAAGGTATAAAAACGATAACAAGAAAATATCCTCTCGCTTTCCGGCCGGAAATAAAATATATCAACAAATAGTTTTTCTTATCTCATGGGATATGTCTAATTTTGACCCGCAAATAAACTACCCTAAGTTGTTTGCCATGAACCTAGATTCCTCCAAATTTCTTTTTGAAGCACTTACCTACGATGATGTGCTTTTGCTTCCCGGATATTCTGAAATATTACCCCGCGACACAGACACTACAACACTACTTACCAGAAACATCAGGTTAAACATTCCGCTGGTCTCATCTGCCATGGATACCGTG
Source organism: Marivirga sp. ANT-B6 (assembly GCA_001683905.1). Classification (GTDB taxonomy): domain Bacteria; phylum Bacteroidota; class Bacteroidia; order Cytophagales; family Cyclobacteriaceae; genus ANT-B6. Next base: position 16,716 of record LXQK01000230.1, on the reverse strand, counting down.
ACAGAGTATGAGTTGGCTATTTCTATGGCATTGGAGGGTGGCATTGGTTTTATTCATAAAAATATGACCAAAGAGCAGCAGGCTGAGCAGGTGAGAAAAGTTAAACGTTCACAAAGCGGGATGATCCTTGACCCTATTACATTGGATGTAAACGCTACTGTGGGAGATGCAGAAAAGATCATGCGTGAATTTAAAATCGGTGGTATCCCCATCATCGATAGTGATAAGATGCTGATAGGTATTATTACCAACCGTGATTTGCGTTTTCAAAAGGATATGCAGGTGCCGGTTAGGGATATTATGACCAAGGAAAATCTGATTACGGCTCAGGTAGGTATTGATTTGTCTAAAGCCGAAGGCATACTACAGGAATATAAGATAGAAAAGTTACCTATTGTAGACAAAGATGGGCGACTAAGCGGACTGGTTACTTATAAGGATATATTAAAGAAGAAGGACAGGCCAGACGCTTGTAAAGATGAATATGGCAGACTTCGAGTGGGTGCTGCCGTAGGCGTTACGCCGGATTTGCTGGAAAGAATAGCGATACTTAAAAAGGCGGGCGTAGATGTGATCAGCATCGACACAGCACACGGACATAGCAAAGGCGTAATTGATTCATGTAAAGCGGTAAAAAAGGCATATCCGGAAATAGAGCTAATTGTAGGGAATGTCGCCACTGGCGAAGCTGCGAAAGCATTGATGGATGCCGGCGCCGATGCCATTAAAGTTGGTGTAGGCCCCGGAAGTATCTGTACCACCAGGATCATTGCTGGCGTCGGAATGCCTCAGTTATCTGCCGTATTTGAGTCTGCCAAAGCCGTAAAAGGATCCGGTGTGCCTATTATAGCTGATGGCGGGGTACGGTTTTCGGGTGATTTAGTGAAGGCTATCGCTGCAGGTGCAAGCACTATCATGATAGGTTCGTTGCTGGCGGGAACAGAAGAGGCGCCGGGAGAAGTAATTTTGTATGAAGGGCGGAAATATAAATCATACCGCGGTATGGGTTCTATAGAAGCGATGGAGGAAGGTTCAAAAGACCGTTACTTTCAGGACGCAGAAGATGATGTAAAGAAGCTTGTGCCTGAGGGAATTGTAGGTAGGGTTCCCTTCAAGGGGCTGGTGTCTGAGGTGCTCTACCAGCTTATAGGCGGCCTCAAAGCTGGCATGGGCTATTGTGGGTCAGCTGATATTGAGGCTTTAAAAACTGCCCGATTTGTAAAAATAACAAGTGCTGGAGTACGGGAAAGCCACCCACATGACGTGCAGATTGTACGGGAAGCTCCAAACTATAATACGCGAAGCTAAAACCATTCAGTAAAAATTCTTTTTAAAATCTTAATTTTCAGATATATAACAGGCGCAGGGATGGAGAGAGCTTTGCGCCTGTTGCTTAAAAATTATACTAAAAACAAAATTTAGTGTAAATTACAGCTCCAAAGTAAACCATGATTTTTTAGATGCTTTCAAATAAGAATGTAATCCGACTTAGTATTGCTTTTGGC
>LXQK01000230.1:0-15086 GCA_001683905.1 Marivirga sp. ANT-B6 | reverse complement strand
TTCTATCAACAACCTACTGCCGGGCATTCATCCGGAGATACCTACGTTATTACTGAATATTTTCTTCATTGCTGTTTTTGTTTATTATAAAGTAAGAATAGGTAAGGCAGAGAGTGTGGATTTTATTGATCTGCTCTGGCGCGTTTTTGTGACAGGTTTACTGACCACGGTTGTATCACTAGTTATCCGATTTTTCTTCTATTTGCTGGGCAGCAGCAAAATGGCCGACAACCCACTGCTGATCAATTTTTTCTATCATATCAACCTTGGATTGATTGCAGCTTTTCTGATTTCTACGCTTATCGTCTGGAAGCGGCTGATCATTTATCAAAAATCCAAGAGCCTGATTCGAAACTGGCGCATTTTCGAATACTCTCTGCTGGCGAGTATACTTTTCAGCTTCTTTCATTATATGATATTTGATACGATCTTCAATGTCATTTTCTCGATACTATTTGCCATGGGAATCCTGCTTTCTGTCAATCTGAAGTGGGTTGCTTACTTGAATTTTAAACAAAAGTGGAAGAGCATTCTGTTGTTGGTTTTTGTCATCATTTACCTGTGGTATTTCTTTTTCAACCTGCTCAATTACTCGAACAATTATAACCTCATCACCGATCTGCTCAATAATGTATTTATACTGGCTCTATTTGCCTTTATCTTGCTTTATTCTATTTTTTCATTGCTGGTGATCCTGTTCAACCTACCCACTTCGTCAGTTTTTGAGCAAAAATTAGAAGAGGTATTAAATTTCCAGCGCCTTAGCCAGTCGATACAAACAGACCAGAATGAGGACAATGTATATAAGATACTATTAGAAAGCTCGGTCAGTGCCGTGTTTGCTGATGCCGCCTGGCTGGAAATTGTGGATGAAAAAGGCAATCGCGTATCGTTGTTCACCAAAGATATTCAGCCTAAAGAAATTGATGATATCAAAAACAGCATGCAACAAAGCAGGATCAAGAATATTATTGATAAGGGATTTGGTAGAAAGGCCATCACCAACCAGATCGGAAATTCGCTTCAAAACAGCAATTTAAAGTCGATTCTAATGATCCCCCTGAAGGTGCAGAATACGAAGTTAGGCACGCTCACCTTACTTAAAGATGTCGAAGACGGATTTAATAAGGAGATGGTAGACATCATCAATACTTTCGCCAATCAGGCATGTATATCGATAGAAAATTACCGGCTTTTAACTGAGGCGCTTGGAAATGAGCGATACAAGGAGGAACTGAAGATTGCAAAAAAAGTACAGCGCAGCCTGTTACCGAAAGAACTGGAGCAGAATTCTGACTTTGAGCTGGCTGCCTTTTCGGAAGCAGCAGATGAAGTGGGCGGCGATTATTACGATTTGTTCAAGATCTCCCCAACAAAAATTGCCATAATCATTGGTGATGTTTCGGGCAAGGGAACTACTGCTGCATTTAATATGTCCCAGATGAAAGGTGTTTTTCATAGCCTTGTACAGCTTGACCTTTCTGCTGAGAACTTACTAATTCATGCCAATAATGCGCTCAGCCGTTGCCTAGAAAAAACCTCTTTCATTACTGTCTCTCTTTTTCTTATAGATACCGATATGAAGAAGATTCAATTTTCTCGTGCTGGCCATTGCCCAACCCTGTATTTTAATAAGGAGAAAAATGAGGCTGATTTTTTTCAAACGCGAGGAATGGGATTAGGAATAGTAAGAAACTGTAATTTTTCAAAATATATAGAAGTAAACGAGGTGGATTACAAGCCGGGTGATATCATTGTTTTATATACTGATGGCATTACAGAGGCGCGCAATGGAAGCGATATTGAGTATGGCTATGAGCGACTCAAGTTTATCTTGAATGACAACGCCAACTTGTCGCCCAAAAAGCTTCTAGAAAAGGTAATAGATGACCTCTATATGTTTTGTGGAAAAAGAACGTTGAACGATGATTATACATCGCTGATCGTAAAATTTAAATAGACCATATTTACCATTAGCCGGTGTTTAGGTATGTAGGGGAGATAGAAAAACCGTGGTGGCAATGGTTTTGTGCACGGAAAGCTATTAAAATTAATAGAAAATAACCTTCAATAAGCATAAGCGTATACAAGTTATGGTTCAAATAAAAAGTGAAGTTGAGGATAATTTTCATAAAATTATCATAGAGGGGGATGTAGATGCAAGTTCATCGATATACTTAGACCAGGCAATCAGCACAGCTATAGAATCGGGTATCAAGAATATTTTCATTGATTGCAGGGGCTTGAATTATATATCCTCGGCTGGTTTGGGTGTTTTTATGTCCTATATCGATGAGATGTCCGAAAACGAAGTCAACTTTATTATTTACGGGCTAACGGAAAAAGCACAGAACGTTTTTCAAATATTGGGATTAGACCAACTTCTAAAAATTGTAGAATCTAAAGAAAAAGCGAAGGAACTAATTGCATGAATTACAGATTTAAAACATCCTGCACTAAGCAAAAGCTCAAGGAAATAAGAGATTTTGTGACAGCAGTTTTATACAAGTACGGGCTTTCTGAAATAGAGACCAATAAACTTGTATTGGCGGTGGATGAAATATGTGCAAACCTAATCATTCACGCTCATGGTTGCAATCCTAAAGAATCTATTGAGTTGCTCATCAATGTAAAGGAAAATGAAGGTGTAACGTTTGAAATATCAGACCGAGGTATTGGCTTTAACCCTGGCAAATATCAGGAACCTTCGCTGAACGAAATTGTAAAAGAGAAGAAAAAGGGAGGGCTTGGCCTGATGCTGGTAAAAAGGATCATGGACGATGTAGAGTTCAAAAGCGATTCCCGGCAAAACGTTTGTATCCTCTACAAAAAGTTTAAACCCTGCTAATCAACCAGATTTTCTGCTGAATTATTGAATTCTGAAACATAATGGATTGTTCTGAGCAAAAAAATCATTAAAATTGTAATGATTTTGCTATGTTGTATCCTTTTAAAATTTAATGAGAAATTTTCTTTTAATTATATGTACCGGTATTTTGCTTTCGGCGTGCACATCAACGCGCGATATCGGATCCGCTTCTGCCCCACTGTTGACTATTGGAGATTCGCCAGTGTTGGCGGAAGAGTTTTATTATGTATACAACAAAAACAGTAATAATACGGAGGTCGCAGACAAACGTGGCGATATTGAAGAATATCTAAACTTATTTATCAACTTCAAATTAAAGGTTAAAGAAGCCGAAGCCCTTGGCTTAGACCAGCAGGAAAGTTTCAAACAGGAACTTGCTGGCTATAGATCGCAGCTTGCAAAACCCTTTTTGACAGAAAGTAAGGTTACAGACCAGCTGGTAGAAGAGGCTTACCAGCGGCTTAAGCAGGAAATTAACGCCTCTCACATCCTGGTGAATCTGATGCCAGATGCAGAGCCTGAAGATACTTTGATGGCATATCAAAAGATCATGTCTATCCGGGAGCAAGCCGTTGCCGGAGAAAATTTTGATGCCCTGGCCAAACAATACTCACAAGATCCATCAGCTGCCTCTAATGGTGGTAATCTGGGATATTTTACTGCATTGCAGATGGTATATCCGTTTGAGGATGCAGCTTATAAAACGGCTGAAGGCGATATCTCTATGCCCGTACGTACACGTTTCGGATATCATATCATAAGGGTGAATGATAAGCGACAAAGCAAGGGTAAAGTAAAGGTGTCTCATATCATGGTACGCGCTACAGAGGGTTTGCCTGTTGAGGATTCGTTGGCTGCAAGAAATAAGATTTTTGAACTGCATAGCCGTGTGATAAACGGCGGAAATTGGGATGAGCTGGTAACGCAATTTTCTGACGACCTGAATACAAAAGCGCAGGGCGGCCTACTGCCGTGGATCAGCACCGGAAACCTTATACCCTCGTTTGAAGATGCCGCTTTTGTACTGGCAAAGTCGGGTGATATTTCTGCTCCCGTGAAAACCCCTTATGGCTGGCATATTATCAGGTTAGAAGAGAAAAAAGGGCTGGAACCGCTGGAAGAAATCAGCGAGAATCTAAAAGGCAGGGTTTCCAAAGATTCAAGGTCCGAGCTTAACAAGGCGGCTTTGATCAAGAGGTTGAAAAGCGAAAATAATGTGGTCGAATATCCTGATCATCTTGCGCTAGCAGCTAAAGCAGCAGAATCGGTGGCCGTTTCCTGGCTTAAGGTGAGTGACACAACCATCTTTAACCTGCCCTTGTTTAAAATAAACGATGAAGTATCTACTGTTAAAGACTTTTTTAGCTATGCTGAAAAGCAGCAGAAGCCAAACGGCAACGCCATTACGAAGTATCAGGTGAACCGGCTTTATCAGGATCACTTTGAAAAAATTCTGTTGGCTTATGAAGAAAGCCATTTGGCGGAAAAATATGAGGAGTTTCGCCTTCTGGAGAATGAGTATCGCGAGGGAATATTGTTGTTCCAGTTGATGGATGAAAAAGTTTGGTCTAAAGCTTTACTTGATACGGTAGGATTAAGGCAGTTTTTTGCACAAAATCAGGATAAGTATAAGTGGGATGAAAGAGCGGATGCTACCATTTTTAGTTTATCGAATAAGGAACTCATAGCGCCGGTCAAAGCGGCTATCGATGAACACGGGTATTCTGATAGTCTTGCCCAGGCAATTACTTCAAAGCTTAATAGCCACGAAGTACTTTCGGTGCAATATGAGAGAGGCTTATACGAAAAGAGTCAGTCTGAAATGCTGAAAGCTGTACCGTGGGCCGCTGGAACCTATACCATTGAAAAAAATGACAGGGTTTTTTATATTTTAATACATAATATTGTATCTGGTACGTTAAAGGAGCTGGACGATATTAGAGGGCTCGTGATTTCGGATTATCAAAACCACCTGGAAAAGGAGTGGGTGCGATCGCTGAAAGAACAGTACCAGGTAGATATAAACGAGAAGGTCCTCGACGAGGTGTATGAACGGTTTGAGGTTAAGTAAGTTATTGATTTTGATACCGCTGATATTGCTGGGGTGCGACTTCTTTAAAATGAAGGTGCCTGACGAAACGGGTTCTATGCCTCTTGCCAGGGTATATGATCAGTATTTATATCCGGAGGATCTTGAAGGCCTTACCAAGCCGGGCCTTGCTGCCGGTGATAGTGCTGAAATTACAGGGAGGTATATCGACAATTGGATAAAGCAGCAATTGATGCTGGCCGAAGCGGCTTCTAATGTGACTTATAATGAAGCAGAGCTGGAAAGGAAACTTCTTGATTACAAATATTCCCTCATGGTTTATGAGTATGAGAAGGAATTTGTAAGAAAAAATTTAGATTCGCAGGTGTCGCAGCAGGAAGTAGAAGCGTTTTATCAAAAAAATCTTGATAACTTCCAGCTAAAGCAGAATATTATTAAGTGCATTTATGTGAAAATTCCACAGGGTTCACCTAAGACCGAGCGGGTGGCGAGGTGGGTAAAGAACCATTCTGCCAAAGAAAAGGAAGAATTGAAGTCTTATACCTATCGATTTGCAACATCGTATAACCTGGAAGATACCACCTGGATTAACTTTGAGGAGATCATCATGAACACACCGCTGATGAGCATTCCCGACAAGGTGCAGTTTTTGAAGAAAAATAAATTTATAACCAATAACGACGACGATTATATCTACTATCTGAGTATTCTTGATTACAAAATTATCGATGAAATATCGCCCATAGATTTTGTGCGTGACCAGATTAAAAATATCATCCTCAATAAGAGAAAAGTAAAATTAGCCCAACAGCTGGAGCAAAACATCTATAAAAAAGCGAGTAAAGACAATGATTTCGAAATATATAACAACGATTAAATACCTGGTAGCGACGCTTGTTCTGCTACAAACACTTACACCCGCCAACGCACAGTACAAAGGTACGGAAATAGACGGTATTATAGGAAAGGTAAATAATTACATTGTCCTGAAATCTGACCTTGAACGTGCCTACCAGGATTTTCTGGCGAGCGGCGAAAAAGGAACGGGCAATATGAAGTGCCAGATTTTCGAAAGTTTGATGATCAACAAGCTGATGGTAGCCAAAGCGGAAATAGACTCTGTAATGGTGACGGATGAGGAAGTGAGCAGGGAACTGGATCAAAGAATCAATATGATCGTGTCACAGATAGGCTCCGAGGAAAAGATAGAACAATATTATGGCAAAACCTTGACGCAATTTAAAGAAGAACTTCGGGAAAGGATGAAGGAGCAGAAGGTGGTGCAAAAGATGCAGGCCAATATAACCCAGGACATAAAAGTAACACCGGCAGAGGTGAAGCGATTTTTCAATAAGATTCCAAAAGACAGCTTACCTTACTTTTCTACTGAAGTAGCCGTGGCACAGATTGTCAAAATCCCTACAGTCGGCAAAGGGCAAAAGGAAGAGGTAAGGAAGAAGTTGTCGGATTTGAGGAAGCGGATTATTGAAGGTGGCGAAGATTTTGAAACGCTGGCGAAGGAATATTCCGAAGAGCCAGGAGCAAAAAATAGTGGTGGCAATATTGGATTCTGGAAACGCGGAGAACTTGCACCAGAATACGAGGCTGCGGCTTTAAGGATGAAGCCTGGCGATATCTCGCAGCCTATAGAAACTTCTTTTGGGTTTCACGTTATCCAGCTAATAGAGCGAAGAGGGAATAGCTTCAACTCGCGCCATATCCTCTTAAGGCCAAATTCGTCGTTGACCGACATCGCAGAAACAGAGCAATATCTGGACAGCTTACGTAACCTGATTATTTTCGATAGTATTGGCTTTGCGCAGGCTGCTAAGAAATACTCCACTGATCTTTCTACCTCCGGAAGTGGCGGTTTTTTTATTGACGCCACCGGTACAGCAAGGATTTCGGTAGAGCAGTTGGATCCCGTTGTATTCTTTGCCATAGACACGATGAAGGTTGGCTCTATCTCAAAGCCTATCCGCTATAGAACCGACGACGGTAAAGAAGCAGTAAGAATACTGTATTACAAAGAAAAGTTAAATCCTCACGTCGCAAATTTAGAAGAGGACTATCAAAAGATATATGCCGCTACTTTGAACCAAAAGAAAAACATGGCGCTCGAAAAATGGTTTAGCGATGCCAGAGAAGAGGTATTTATCAAGGTAAATGATGAATATGCCAATTGTGAAATTTTGCAGTAACGTATGCCAATGCGGTGACTGCTTTGTATTTTAGCGGTTTTGTAAAGTTAAAATAGCTATTTCAGGTTTTATATTTTTTTGACAGCTCAAGGTCGCCGTGTTGATGTATTTTGCGTGAAGGATTGTAGTGGAAAGCCCGCAGTGGGTGGCTGGTGCACATGCCGGACTTGGAATGGAAAGCCTGACCCGGAGGGGCACGCCCCAAAAGCTGGTGACGTAGATATGTAACCGAAACAGCGTTAAAAAAAGATTGGCTACTAAGGAAGTGGCTGATTGTTAAGTCTTACCCGCAAACATTTAAAGAGAATAGATGCAAGTTTATAAGTCAGATGTAGAGGCAGCCGACGGGTTGGCAGAAGTGTATAAATCGTTGAATAAAGAGATCTCGCGGACCGTGATTGGTCAGGGGGAAGTTGTAAAGCTGTTGTTGACATCAATCTTTTGCCAGGGACATTGTCTGCTGGTAGGGGTGCCAGGGCTAGCCAAGACGTTGCTGATACAAACCATTGCAGCATCGCTGGATCTGAACTTTAACCGCATCCAGTTTACGCCCGACTTGATGCCGTCTGATATTATTGGGGCTGAGACGCTGGATAAAGACAGGAACTTTAAGTTTATACAAGGGCCAATTTTTGCCAATATTATTTTGGCTGACGAGATTAACCGTACACCTCCCAAGACACAGTCGGCGCTGTTGGAGGCGATGCAGGAATATGGGGTCACGATATCGGGCCACAATTATAAGTTGCAGCGACCATTTTTTGTATTGGCCACGCAAAATCCTATCGAGCAGGAGGGTACCTACCCGCTTCCGGAAGCGCAGTTGGATAGGTTTATGTTTAATATCTTGCTTGATTATCCTTCGTTTGCTTCGGAGATAGAAATTGTTAAAAATACCACCTCGACACTACAATATACGCCTCAGGTAATTTTGAAAGGCGAGGAGATTTTATACTATCAGCAGCTGGTAAGAAAAGTGCCTGTAGCTGATAACGTGGTAGAATATGCCGTGGAATTGGTTCATAAAACCCGCCCTAACACAGGCAAAGGTGCTGCGTTGAGCAACGACTACCTGGAGTGGGGTGCAGGGCCAAGGGCATCACAATTCCTGGTGATAGCCGCCAAATGTAATGCTTTATTTAACGGGAAATACTCGCCGGATATCGAAGATGTTCGTGAGGTGGCAAAACCTATTTTGCGCCATAGGATTGTGCGTAACTTTAAAGCTGAGGCCGAAGGTATTACAGTAGAAAATATTATTGAAAAGCTGCTATAGTGGCTGGCTGGTGATGATGAGGACGTTGCCTTCCATTTGCGTAGCATATTTTCTCATGATGCTTCTCGCAGGGCCACCTGTAGGAAATCCTTCTAAGTCAAAGGTTGAGCTACAGCAGTGGTCGATCATGAAGAAACCTGAGGGATCTACCTCCACCAGGGCGCAAGCATCATTAGGTTGAAAAGGGCAATTTCTGTCGAAGGCCTTATAGTTGCCTCCCCGTTCTGCCAGAACGACCAATCCCCTAACCCCGCCCGGCACATAGATATATCCCTTGGTGCGCAGGTCGTCATATTGCAGCTGGTTTACATTCAGCTCCACATAAACATATACATAGGGTATGGGCGACTCCCGTTCATCCTCGCCGCAGGCCAGCAGCATCAAGGAACACATAAGCAGGCTAAGCAGGCTTTTAATAGTCATAAAATCCTTTTTTAGATTTTTTTCCGTGGTGGCCGGCATCCACTTTTTGTTGCTGGATTCTGCTGGGCCGAAATTTGGCATCGTGGTGAAAAGCATGAAATATGGAAGTAGTAACTGAAAAGTTGGTGTCGACGCCGATTAGGTCCATGAGCCTGAAAGGACCCATCTTGAACCCTGAGGCTTCCATCAATTGGTCGATGGTTTCGATATCAGCAACATTTTCTTCCAGAAGCTTCAGGCTTTCTACATAGTAGTGTCGAGCCACTCTGTTAACGATAAAACCGGGAGAATCTTTTGCTACCACCGGTAATTTCTCGAGCTTAAGGGCAAATTCTTTCATCACTGTAACCAGTTGCGGTGCTGTAACCGCTCCTGAGATAATTTCTACCAGCTTCATGATATGCGCGGGGTTAAAGAAATGCAGTCCGATCAATCTTTCGGGGTGCTGCAAGCCCGCGCCGATCTGGGTGATGGGTATGGAAGAGGTATTGGTGGCCAGGATAGTATTGGGGCTGTTGTTAGCTTCGAGATCCTGAAATAGCTTAACCTTTACGTCCAGATTTTCTATAATGGCTTCGATAATCAAGTCTGCAACTACATGCCTGCTATCGGTTTCATATTGGATTTGCCGAAGCGCCAGTGCCTTTTGCTCGGCAAAGACCTTTCCCAGACTTTCACCCTTTGTTAAATTAGCGTTGATTTGGGTTTCTGCTCTGGTCAGTGCTTCCCTGTTTACGTCTTGCAACAGCACGCTATAACCGGCCATGGCAATAATTTGAGCTATGCCCTGACCCATCGTGCCGGCTCCGATTACGGCAACCTTTCGGATATCCTGTAGCTTGATGTCCATTAGCTGATCACGGAAAATTGTTGTAAAAACCGGATATCATTTTCTGTAAAAAGCCGCAAATCTTTGATCTGGTACTTCAGCATGGTGATGCGCTCGATACCCATGCCGAAGGCAAACCCGGTGTACTCCTCCGGATCGATGTTGCAGTTGATCAATACCTGAGGATCTACCATGCCGGAGCCACCAATTTCTACCCAGCCGGAATACTTGCAGATATTGCAGCCTGCTCCGTTGCAAATCTGGCAGGAGATGTCTATCTCTGCACTTGGCTCTGTGAATGGGAAAAAAGAAGGTCTGAACCTGATCTTGGTATCTTTGCTAAACATCTCTTTTACAAAATGATACAGCGTTTGCTTAAGATCAGCAAAACTTACGTTTTTGTTGATATAAAGCCCCTCTACCTGGTGAAAAACGCAATGTGCCCTGGCAGATATGGCTTCATTTCTAAATACTCTTCCCGGGGAAAGGGTACGGATGGGCGGTTTTTCTCCCTCCATTACCCTTACCTGAACCGACGAGGTGTGGGTTCTTAGGGCTATCTCTCTGCCTGTATCTGCGACTTTTTCGATAAAGAAAGTGTCCTGCATCTCTCTGGCAGGATGGTTTTCGGGAAAATTTAGAGCGCTAAAGTTATGCCAGTCGTCTTCTATCTCCGGCCCTTCCGATACATTGAAGCCAATTCGCTCGAATATCTCAATAATCCTGCCTCTGACAAGGTTGAGCGGATGCCTGGTGCCTAGGCTGTTGGGCACCGGTGGTAGGGTTAGATCGACAGGGGAATGAGCTACTTTAGTAGTCGTTTGCTCCATTTGACTCGATAGGTTTTTAAACTTATCGTTGGCCATATTTTTGAGCTCATTTAAGAGTTGCCCCATACCCTTCCGTTCTTCCGGAGCGACGTCTTTCAGGTTGCCAAACAGCTCGGCAACAACACTTTTCCGACTGATATATTTTATTCGAAATGCCTCCAATGCATCATGGTTATCGATGGTGGCATTTTCAATTTCCTGTATAAGGGCTGCAACTTTCTCCTTCATTTGTAGTGTTATTAAATAGCTACATCGTTTGTATCAAAAAACGGCCTAAGTCTAATATATTGGGCCAATCATCTACTGAACTCCTTCATGGATAAAATCAGCATGATATAGCCTGAAACTCGTATATTTAGATAACAAAACTAATACTAAATCGACAGTATTAAAAGAGTGGTATTATTTTAAAAGCGAAAGTGAATGGGGGAGGATATTAATAAGCCTTGTGATCGCCCTTGATCATCGAGCCGATGGTGAGCAAAATGATTTTAATATCAAAGTTGAGTGACCAGTTTTCTACATAAAAACGATCTAATTTCACCCTGCTTTTCATTAACTCAAGCGCTTTGGTTTCACCTCTGAATCCTTTAGCCTGTGCCAACCCGGTGATGCCTGGCTTAACAAAATGGCGGGCCATAAATTTCTCGACAATCTTAGCATACTCTTCCGTATGCTTAAGCATATGTGGGCGTGGCCCTACCACAGACATTTGCCCCATGAATACATTAAAAAACTGGGGTAGTTCGTCTAGACTTGTTTTGCGGAGGAAAGACCCTGTTCTAGTGATGCGGCAATCATTTTTCTCTGCCTGAAGATGATCGGCATCGGTATTGACCACCATAGTCCTAAACTTGTAGCAATAAAACGACTTATTCTTTATGCCGGTTCTTTTTTGCCTGAAAAACACCGGGCCTTTAGATTCCAGGGCTATCATCAAGCTAATTAGGGGGATCATCCAGGAAAGAAAAAATAAAATTATAAATGAGGAAAAAGCTACATCAAATGTTCTTTTCACCATCTTGTTGCCAAAGTCGTCCAGCGGGATAGATGACACGTTGAGTACAGGTATGTGATCAAATCGCTCCAGATTAACCGACTTTAACGAAAAGCCCCTGAAATCAGCAATCAACTTTACTTTAATAAGATTTTCCTCACCAAAATCGATAAGCCTCTTTACTTGCGTATATCTAATATAAGGCAGGCAGCAGTAAATTTCGTCAATCACACCGGTTTTCAAATACTCTTTTATGTCATTTACCTTACCTAAAACCTCCTCATTTTTAACGTTATTATCAAAGAAACCGATTAACTTATATCCGTGCTCCGGGTGCTTGTTGAAAAAGCCCTTCAATTCCTGAGACAGCTCACCGTAGCCTACAATAGCAACTTTCCTATAATTATAACCTTTCCTTCTATATCCTCTTATCAAATAGGTAAAGAATACTTTCCATAGAAAAAGCAAAATGACAAAGAGTATATAGGTACCCAATAGCTGCTCACGCGAATAGTAATAGGCCTTCTCAACAACGAAAAAGGCCGTCACCAGAAGTACGTGAACGATAATGAGTGTAAAATGAGATTTAAGAATGTCCCTGATACGCGAGGTTCGGGCAATGCTGTATGGCTTTAGTAAAAAAGCCAGCGCAATCCATGAAATATTGAAGAAAAGCCATAAATGGGAGTACGGATAATCGGCAATTCCCGTCGCACTTCCGAACTTATAGCTATAAGCCAGCAGGAAAGAAATATTCAACAAGCATAAATCGCTTATTAAATGGATATATTTTAAATAATTGGAATACCTGGTTGACATATTTAGCTGGGTGAATCGGGTGCAATATTAATACCAAAAAAAACAATTGCCGCGCAAGTTGAAAAAAATTAAAGATAATATTACTGTAATATCAGGTCAAAAAATACATCTACGGATAAATCTTTTTATATCAATTGTATCTCGTAAGAAAAAAAATAAAAGATCACCTTATATAATCTGCGTCCATAGATTATAATTGGTAACTACTTAAATCTGTATTTATTGCAATAAGTTCCAATATAGCGTACCGATGAGCTTAAAAAATAGTAAAAAATCTGATTTACTTATTTTGTAAAAAGTTGATGTTGGAATAATTCTATTGTAATATACGCACCTTGCAGTATCGCCTACTTCCTTTTTAGCTTTTTTACAATTTCTTTATTGATGTGTGAAAGGACTAGTAAAGCTATTCTTTCGTTTCATGTAGATGTATCAAAAGAGGGCGTTGCAACGTACAATTTGTTTGGGTGTAGATATACTCATAATACAGCTTGTCAAAGTTTGATAATTTTGAAGCCTCAAGGGGTATTGTGCATATCCCCTTGACCTCCATGATTCCCGGTCTTGCTACCGAAGGGATGATATTAAATTGGTCATTATATTTTTGGATATAGGACGTCCAGGCAATCTTCAAAAAATTGATAGAGGCTCCCCGTGCGTAATATTAATTTCCGAAACTACGGTTGATCTCTTCATTGTTGACTCGAAGGTGCATCATTTGCATGGGTTATCTTATGGTACATATAAGAAATAATATAGAGGAAGAGTATAATCCCAAATCTTAATAAGCTCCGTTGATAATTATCGATTCCATGGATTGATAAATCTGCTTTTAGGTGCTTTTAATGGCTCCTGCTAAGTTGTAGACGGCAAGAATGATTGTTACAAATGGATCCTGTTCCGTACATTTAACACTGGAGGTCATGTTGTGGCGAGTGCAGAAACTTAGGTAGGAGAGAATTCAACATCTAAAGTCAATTGAACGGTATCAATGAAAATAACTATTTATGACCTCAGCCACCCTGGTAACATCCGCCTCGCTATGAGAATACGATATGGGTAAACTTAATGTCGTTTGGTGAATTTCCTCTGAAATCGGGTATGCCCCCTTGAATACCCCTTTCATTGCTTGCTGTTGGTGCGGAGGAATGGGATAATGAATTTCAGTTTTAATGTCATGTTTTAAAAGGATGTCCCTTAGCTTATCCCTGTTGATACTCCTGATATTGTATATGTGAAATACGTCATAAGACCCATCTTCTACCATGGGTTTGACTACCTGTTCATCAAGCTGTTTAAAATAACAGGTAGCCAGCTTTCTTTTATGCGAAGTGATATCGTCTAGTTGTTTCAACTTTACACTTAAAAATCCTGCCTGTATTTCGTCGAGCCGTGAATTATAGCCAATATATTGATTCACATATTTTTGTTGTGATCCGTAATTTCTTAGCGTACGCACTTTATCGGCAAGCCCATCCGAATTGGTTGTCACACAGCCAGCATCACCTAATGCACCAAGGTTTTTCGTCGGATAAAAACTAAATGCCCCAAAATCCCCGAAACTTCCCGCCAACTGCTCTCCCTGACGGGCCCCATGAGCCTGAGCACAATCTTCTACGACCTTCAATCGATAAGCCGAGGCAATCTGAAGTATTGCATCCATCTGGCAAACTTTGCCATAAAGATGGACAACCATGATCGCCACCGTATTTTTTGTTATCTTTTCTTCTATTTTTTCCGGATCGATATTATAGGTTTTAATATTCGGCTCCACCAGCACAGGAATAAAGCCGGCATGGATAACGGCTAAAATGGAAGCGATATAAGTATTAGAAGGAACGATAACCTCTTTCCCTTTGGGCAGGTCGAGTGCTACAAGTGAAAGTATCAAGGCATCTAAGCCATTAGCAACCCCGATACAATGTTTTACTTTGCAAAAAGCAGCAAATTCCTCTTCAAACCGAGCCACCTTGTTGCCGAGGATATACCAGCCACTGTTCAAAGAGTCTTCAAAGTCTCTCTTGTAAGCTTCAAAAAAAGGTTTATTCACTTCTTTTAAGTTCTCGTATGCTATCATAGATATTGTGGGAAAATATAATCTTTTTCGTCATAATATTCAGAGGCTAAAACCATTAAGATAGCATTTGAAGAAAAATCATACATTTCATGCCAATCTGCTGGTTCGAGGATAAGACATTTTTCAGGTTTGTCCAGGATGAATTCCTCCTTTCGTTTGCCATTGTTATTATGGATGGTGCAGGAACCTTGTAAAGCTATAGCAGCCTGTATAGTTTTGTGATGTCTGTGGCCACCTCTGCGCGATTGATCGACGCCGTAGATATAAAAAATCCGCTTTATATCAAAAGGGATAGACTTCTCAATTACCGTTAGATTTCCACGACTGCCGGTAAAGGTTTTTAGGTCGATAAGTTTAGCCATGCAAAATATTTAAGGTCTCTTCTTTAGAAAAATGCAACTAAAAAAGGTGAAAAATACTATACCTTTTTGGAGGTTAAAGAATGATTCGGTAAGGCAAACTGTGATTATTAAAATGATAAATGAAAAAGTTATGTAGTATTTATTCAAAATCGCATAAGTTGTAAGCTTATAAAATAGTAAAAGTAGAACAAATAAACCAATTAGTCCTGTTGTCAGCAAAGTATCCAGGTATTGATTATGTAAATTATAGTTATAGGCTATTGCTAAGTCGTATTTTTTATAAAGTTTATTTAGGGCTTCTCTGGCATCTCCTGGTCCAATGCCGATCAGAAGATTATTTCTAATTAAGTCTC
>LXQK01000023.1 GCA_001683905.1 Marivirga sp. ANT-B6 | reverse complement strand
GTTAATGTCCAAACTCTTTCACCTTCTTTCCCGGAATTCTCCACGATAAGCTGACACTGATGAGATAATCAGCAAAGGCTGCATCTCCGTGTGTATCAATTCCAGTTTGCTTTTGTCTTTCTCTATCCTGAAAGCTTTTGGTTCGGTTCCTTACCAGAGCAACCGGCACATTCAAGTTTAGCAACAAATTCTTATGCATGTAACTTACCCCTGGTTCTGCAGAAACGACGTAACCAGGCCTTCGAAAGCCATCGCTTCCACCCAAAACATCAAATACCGGTACGCCTTCTAGTCGTGTTCCCAGATAAAAATCCAGGCCTTTGACTTGCGAAATATAGGTCAATCCCAGCCGCGCAGCAAATTGATCGGGAACTGACATGATAGAAGTGGCACTATTGGAGCGGGATACGCCATTTTTTTCCCTGGAATTGATCAAATAATACAAATTGCCATTCAATACTAACGTGGGAGACAACTGCTGAAAACCCTGCAGTTCCAATGCAACTCCAAGGCCGCCGTCTCCGGGTTGAATGGATTGATCTACATATAATGACGCCGTATTTCCTTCCCCACCAATATTATGAAAGATATCTTTGGCTTTAAAATTTCCTGTAGGCAATTTTACCCCAACAGCCATAGCGAAGTTGTGTTTTTGATTTGCATCGTTCAAAAACCAATATCCGGCGCCCAGTCTCATATCGCCCAGACCTTGCGCCTGAGTGTAATGCCTGTCGCCTAGTGCGTTACCACCGTGCTCATACATCGATGATCGATCGTGATATACAAACGGAATGGTTGCCGTTGCATAAAATCTTTTTGCAAAAGCATAGGTTACGGATAAATCGATGAAGTTGGAATGATTGACTACTTCCGTGTTGTTCTCCAAACGTTCCACCTCTTGGTGGGCGCCTCTAAAATGTCTAAAGGATTTAAAGTGCCGAAAATTTAATCCAACAAGAGACTCGCCGGGCTTTAAGACGGCACCACCACCGGTTCCTGCACTACAGCCAGAAAACGAACGAATGGCGACGCATCCCTGCGCTTGCACTGTTTTGTAGGTGCCAGATAGCATAAACAAAAAGCTAAAGAGGAGTATATATAATTTTTCATTTTTTGAATAGATTTAATAAAGCCACACAGCATTTTTATCAGCTGATCGTTTGGTCTTTAGGATAAAATACTTTTTATAGAAATTATTACCGCAGGAAAAATAGTACACGTCATCCTTGAGCGGCAAGTAATGGATACACCGCCAGGATGATGCAACTTGAAGCAACATCATACAGAATAATAGGAAATGGTCTTAAATTAGTCCTTGTGGCGGAGGTGAATGTGTTGGAATATGTGGTGAACGATAATGCTTTGCTTTCACGAAAACTTTAAAACCTCCAATTGTGTGGGTAACGAGAAGGCAATGGTAAAGTGAGGCCGCAGGTAATTTTTTACAAAAGTAAACAGTACTTTTTCCGATCCTCTTTCCGCGGCACCTTCTGGATTTAGCGAAGCAATCCATTGCCTGAATGACGTAGCGAGGTGCTGACTTTCTACATCCTGTACATAAATTATATGTATCGTATCTTTGGCGTAACGTTGCTTTAATACCCGAAAAAAGCGTCCATCGAGTTCAAATTTCCCTGTCTTTTTTACAAAGTTTTCCTGGTCTGGTAAATAAGGAATAGAGATAGGGAGGAATGTTTCCCGAAGCTGGTTTTCGTGGAAGTCATCTGCCCCTATTTTATTGCCCCACGACGCTTCAATGGCATAGCTGGAAAAAAGATAAAAGACATAATACCCTGTATGATACAGTAGAAAAGTTACCAGCAAGATTACCGCACTCAACCTGTTCATCAGAATAGATGTTTTGTTAAATATAGTAATTAATTTGAATAGTACAATAGATTTTGCTCAGCTGAAATCACGCCAGGCTTAGCCAACACTCCATTTTTCTGATTTTCATTATTTTTAACAGAAGATTCCAATTTCTTTATTTATATTGAAAACTGAACCGATCTTTTATATTAAAAAGGAGTCGCTGTCCGATTGAGCAAATAATAGGGTTCGTAATATGCCCATATCAACAACAATGAAATCAATAGGATTTGTCTTCAATTAAGAACTTTAAACCCAAATATATTTAATACCATGATAAACAGAAGAATATTTTTCAAGCACGCCGGTACTTTTGCGCTGGGTACAATCTTGTTGCCTGCATGTACATCACCAACCGATCAGAGCCGCAATACGGCAGACACTACTGCTTTACCTGATGCTGAGACTGCAACTGGCAAATCTATCAGTGCCATCGGGCTGCAACTATATTCTGTAAAAGATGTATTGGAACAAGACTTCAGGGGCACATTGCAGAAGCTGGCCGATATGGGATATAAAGAAGTTGAATCTTACCCCGGTAGCCAGGGACATTATTATGGCATGGAAGCAAAGGAATTTTCGACGATGCTGAGCGATATGGGCCTTAACTTGGTAAGTAGCCACGTCGGCTCCGGAGCCCGTGACAATAGTGCCGATTCGTGGAGAAAGGCCAGCTTAATCTCTCAGTTTGAGCCTTTGGTAGAAAAGGCCGCAGAAACAGGACAGCGCTACCTCACCTGTTCATCGCTGGATGAAAGCCTGCGTAAGACGAAGGATGATTTAAAATACGCCGTCGATCTGTTCAATAAATCAGGTGAGATCTGCAAAAAGGCAGGCTTGCAGTTTGCCTACCATAATCATGCCTTTGAATTTGAAAAAGTTGATGATGTAGTCATGTACGATTATATGCTGGAAAATACTGACCCGGAATTGGTGAAATATGAGATGGATATATTTTGGGTCGTCAACGGAGGACAGGATCCAGTTGCTTATTTGAAAAAATACCCTAATCGTTTTCCGTTATCCCACGTTAAAGATATGAGCAAAGATGATAAATCGAAAAATGCAGTAATTGGCCAGGGAACCATCGATTTTGCCACCATACTCAAGGAGGCTGAAGCGGCAGGTATGAAACATTACCTGGTGGAACAGGAATCCTTTATTGGTACTTCTATGGAAGCCATGGCAGAAAACTACCAGTATTTATCTTCTTTAAAAATTTAATTAGGTTTAAGCAATCGTGAAAAGCTTCACGCATTTCACGATTGCATTTAAACAAAATTTATTTCAACTGTGCTATTCATTCAGTACATTATCCCTAGGATTAAATTGAATATAATTTAATTCAAATAACGCTTTTTCTGGTTCGTCCTGGTTAATAAATAGAAAGTAGAGATCTGATTTTGCACTGGGTTCTTTTGCCAGTGACAACGTGTATAAAAGCTTATCAGCGCCAAGTCCTACTTTCAAACTTCCAAGAAGCATACCCGAAGGAGAGCCTGATCGCACCTCTATCATACCACCTTCCAACACACGTTCAAATTTAAAAGATAGCGACAAGATATCAGTTAGATCGATATCTCTGAATCCGATGGAGGATCCATTTCTGATAAAGCTTACGAAGGCTTTATCCTCACCATCTACATGTTTTACGCCAACTTTGTTCGACATATCAAATGCTTCTGCCTGCACCTTAGGATGACGTAGTTTCACCATCACTTTTTTGTAAAGCGAGCCAATCATATTTCCACCGTTGTCGGTATAATCAGCAGAAATATAGTAAGCGCCCTCCTCCCCTGCGGAAACATGCTCGCTTGTCTTAAAAGATCCCGCTAACGGGAGAATAAGTCTATCTCCCTCCACCAAAGACATAATATACGCCACCATCTGGGTGGTTTCTTCCAGCGTATGTTGAGGATGAGCCGCCATAATATTTTTACCCCAATTCCCCGAGCCGCCCGCAACAATTTTTTGGGCCAGGAAGCTAACGGCATCATTATCATCCTTATACCTTTCGGCTATGGCATTGTAGGCTGGACCTATGGATGCTTTTTCTATGGCATGACACGCCTTGCAGTCGCTGCCAGCGATCAGTTCTTTCCCGGCAAGGTGTTTCAATGCGGTATTGCCTCCCATTTGGCTACTTTGTTCCAATAGGGCAAGATCCTGCCCCCGTTGCAGGTATTCAAAGGTAAGCGACACCCGCGAGGGATCTATTTTTCCGCCTGCCAATGTTCCGTCTTCCAAATCTTCTACTTTTACCTGGTAGGCAAAGGTTCTGTTATCCCAATAGAAAGAGGAATTTCCGGCGATCTCCACGGCCACGACTGGCGGTTCATTTCCTACTTCAATATCAATTTTTGATACACTGCTTGCGCCACGACTGTCGGTTACGCGCAACTGTGTCTGGTATTTCCCTGGCACTTGAAAGGTATACTGAGGAGAGCTCTCGGTTGAAGCGACCTTATTTTTCTCGGCAAACATCCATTCGTAGCGAAGTTCGTCACTGTCATAATCAAAAGAACTTTCTGCTGAAAAGGTGACCGTAAGTGGCGCCGCACCTACAGTTTTACTGGTAGTAATTTTTGCCATCGGTGCCCTGTTTCCCTCGGTATAGTCGATCCTAACCAGTCTGGCGTCGGGATTTCTGGTAAAATAATTGGCACCATACTGTAGCATATACATTGCTCCATCAGGGCCAAAAGCCATGTCAATAGGTTTGGAAATTTCCAGGTTCGGAAGAAAGGGTTCTACCTTCCACATATCGCCATTTTTATCAAACGATACCACCTTAACCCAGCTTCGCGCCCATTCATAAATAAAAAGTTTGCCGTCATAGTACGAGGGAAATTTTCTATCGCCCTGATACAGATCATCATAATATACCGGACCAGCCATAGCACTGCGCGATCCTGTGCCAAGCATAGGAAACTCCGCTGACGAACCGTAAGGATACCACATAAAAGGGAGCTGCGCCGGTGGAAGTTCTTTCGCGCCGGTATTGTTAGGTGAATTGTTTACCAACCTTGCAGGGTCATAAAGTGGCCCTGGTGTTTCGGTAGCAAAGTCCCACCTTGGAAAAGGCTTATTGTCTGCCTGAAAGTATGGCCATCCGAAGTTCCCCGGTTGCGTAGTTTTATTGAATTCATCGAAGCTTTCCGGACCTTGTATGCTTGATTTTCCGGCATCGGGACCTACATCACCCCAATAAAGGGTCTTGTTTTTGGCATCTATACTATACCTGAACGGGTTCCTCACCCCCATCACAAAGATTTCCGGTCTTCCTGCTGATCCATCTTTAGGAAATAAATTACCGTCAGGTATGGTGTATGTGCCATCCTTTCGCGGAACGATCCTTAAGATTTTTCCGCGCAGGTCATGGGTGTTTCCTGATGACTTTTGCGCATCATAGGGGCTGCGTCCTTCGCGTTCGTCAAGGGGGCTATAGCCGGCCGATTCTTTAGAGCTTGTATTGTCACCGGTAGAAAGGTACA
This sequence comes from Marivirga sp. ANT-B6, assembly GCA_001683905.1. Classification (GTDB taxonomy): domain Bacteria; phylum Bacteroidota; class Bacteroidia; order Cytophagales; family Cyclobacteriaceae; genus ANT-B6. The sequence continues at coordinate 6,682 of LXQK01000023.1, read as the reverse complement.
GTACGCCATCAGGTCCAAATTCAATAGATCCGGCCGAATGGCAACAGGTCTCCCGTTGTACAGGCACCTCCAGAATTAATTTTTCTGACCGCATCAGAAGGCTGTCATTTGCTGTGAGGTAAAATCGGGAAAGGTTTTGTTTTGGTATATCGCCCGCTGGTGAATAGTATAAATAAATCCACCGGTTTCGTTTAAAGTTAGGATCCAGCGCTAGCCCTAACAGGCCATCTTCATAATTTCCTTCGGTATGTACATTGATTGTCGCTATTGTCTTCGTCTTTCTTTTGGCAGGATCATAAATCTTAATTTTACCCCGTCTTTCAATAAAAAGGACCTTATTGTCATTCATGATGGCCAATTCCATGGGTTCGTCCAGAAACTCATCAAGTACCTCCTGTACAAATCTGTTATCTTCCGGAACGCGTTCTGTCAAGGCTTTGCTATAGTCGGGCATGAAGTTCTTACCTATAGCGTATTGGATGCCGGCCAGTATGTGTTGCATAAATAATGGCTCACTAAAGCTTTCTTTTGTATGCCCTCCGCCCGTATAAAAAGCTCTCCCACCCTCATAGTCATGGTACCAGGCAATAGGATGCTCATCTTCGCCATGAGTGCCTCCCTGGTAGGTACGCTCGTCGAGTTTGGCCAGTACATTGATAGCAGGGTTGATGGATTTGAAATTATACCATTCATCAGCTCTCTCCCATCGTGCGGGCAAAAATGAAGAGGCGGGATGCGACGAATCTACAATATCAATTGTGGCTTCCCGGACATTAGGATTATTTGGATGGCCATTGAAATAGGCGCCAACCAATTGGTTATACCAGGGCCAGTCATACTCTGTGTCCGTTGCTGCATGTATGCCTACAAAACCACCGCCTGCCTGAATATAACGTTCGAAATCAGCTTCCTGGCGATAATCCAGTATGTCGCCGGTGGTGTTCAGAAAGATGATCGCGCTATATCTTTTAAGGCTATCTTCATGAAAATAAGCAGCATTCTCCGTGGTATCTGCCAGGATATTATTTTCAGCAGCTATCTTTAAAATAGCTTCTTTGCCTACCTGAATAGATTCATGCCTGAAACCTGCTGTTTTTGAGAATATCAAAATTCTTTTCTCTTCTCTTTTTTCAGCGGAACAGGCAAAGAAAATAAAAACGATTAAAAAAATCGTAGCAGCATTTACAGCGGATAAAGTTATCCATTTTTGAGAGGGCATAATCTTGTTCAAGTTACTATTGTCGATAAACAAGATTACACAAAATCTTTAATAATAAAACCAAATCGGCAAATATCTATACTGGTTTCAGCCTCTCGTTGCCAATGATTGCCAAAATACTAATCTTGATGGCATCAGGATGGCATAGTAGCGAGATTTTTAACAAAAGCTTCCCACTGCTGCTTTTGTAGTCCTGCACGTCCGGCAAGCGCAACAGAAGTATGCAAAAGACGTGAATCACCGGCCTCCGGCTTTTCATTATTTACTACCTCACAAAGCCCGATTACCTTCGCTGAAATTTTATTGCCATTCCTGCCTATAGTTAAGATATTTTCAGCTTCTCTAGTAAAAAAGTGCGCGGTAATATCCTTTTGTACAGGTTGCGCGGTAGGGTCATAGGTTGGCTGAACTTTTACTTTTACTTCATTTATATTATTTATAATTTCAGTAACATGAACCCAAAATAAAGGCAGGGGGCCGGGTAAATCTATGGCTACAAAGTCACCAACCTCCGCTTGCCTTTCAACCTTTTGTGCCTGCTGGTCATAGTGGATAAACGTAGCATTTCCTGATAGCTGGCTCCATAAAGAAATATACAGCAAATTTTTCTTTTGATAAGAAAAGACAATTGTTGTTTTGTCCTCAGATTCATAGACTTCGGTATGTTCAAAAAAAGTATCCACACTATTTATGTCTTTGACTACTTCTCCATCTCTATCTAATACTTGCTTCACCTTATCTAAGGAATTTTCCTTTTTCATGTAATTATTTTTGTTTTACAATTTCGTTTATAACTGAAGTAAAGTGTAGAAGTTTATGATATCATAGAAAATGTTTAAAAGTACACATATCAATATATACCATTCCGTTTCTTATTTCTTACTTAAAGATAATCTCCAACACATAGTTCATGAAAAAGAAGTACCCGTGAGATGCTGACACAATAAAAACCACCCATTGAAGGCTAGCTTATTTGTGTTAACCATAGCGGGTTAATTAATTATCTAATCTTCTCACGGAGTCCGTCTGTGGATTTCCTTTTTGACCGTCTGGATAAATTCCTAACTGGTCTTGTTTAAGATTTACTGTGTCAGAGGTACTTGGGCCGGTAGTGGTACCTCTACCACTTTCCGAACCGGAATCTGTTCCCATTTCCTCAAAATCAGACGCATCATTATTATCGTTAGCTTTTTGCTCCTGCCCACATCCTGTAAAAATTAGTAGGGTTGAAACTGCAAATGTTAAAAAATATCGTTGCATGATTAAAAATTTAGTGATACACAAGAAACCCTGTAAAACATATTAAGTTTTGCTGCTGCAGACTTTTCCTGCCACAGCGATCTTTTGAATCGTCGATTTTGCAACAAGCTTTTTGTAAAACCGGGTTTTTCCGGTTAAATATTATCTGCCTCTTTTCTGTTTGAAAAGGCTGCGCTTGAATGGATGAAGCGGTTAATATAACTTTTCGTATCTGCTTTAAGTTAACGCTAGATATTTAACTGTGATTACCTTCCGTTTAAGGGTTCTATCATTCATAATTATTCATTTCTCAAGCTTTCCACCGGATTTGCCAATGCTGCTTTTATGGATTGAGCACTTAATACTAAAAGGGAGATGGCCAGAAGGCCAATTCCCGGGATAACAAAAAGCCACCAATGCAATTCAATTTTATAGGCGAAATTTTTCAACCATTTATTTATGAAATAATAGCCTATCGGCGTGGCAATAATGAAAGCAATCAATACCAGTTTTATGAAATCCTTTGACAAAAGCATTAAAATGCCGGAGATAGAAGCGCCAAGTACCTTGCGAATCCCTATTTCCTTGGTTTTTTTTTGGATGGTAAACGCAACAATACCCACAAGCCCCAGGCAACTTATAAAGATGGCAATGCCGGTGGCCCAGTTTAGAAGTTTGTTAAGTTTTAATTCACTGTTATAAAACGAAGCTATTTCTTCATCAAAGAATTGATAGTCGAAAGTTTCATCCGGAAAAACCTCATGCCAGGCATTTTCTGCTTTGGTTAAAGCTGTCGACCAATTGCTGATGTTTTCTGAAAGCTTTATATGAATTACATTATAATATTTTTGATCGCTGGTTATTACTACCGGACCTACAGGTTGATGCATTGATTTGGAGTGAAAATCGGCAACAACTCCAGAAATGGGTATTTCTTTTTCATCAATTTTCAACATTTGTCCCACCAAATCCTCGTAATGTTCATTTCCCAGCTTTTTAGCAAAGGTTTCATTGATTATTACTTCTTTTAATGTATCTGTAGGAGCAAGGGGATTTCCTGCAATAATTTTTAAACTATAAATACTTAAATAATGAACATCTCCATATTTAAATTCTGCTAATATAGGTTCTATCGCTGCATTTGAAGGGAATTCCATTACACGTGATAAAGTGCTATTTGAGGCAGGTGATTGGCCACCTTGAGAAATTAAAATGAAATCATGTATCGATTGAAGTTTTTGGAACAAATTTTCTTTTTGTGCATGCCTGGTCTTCCAGGGAATGTGAATGTTTACAATTCCCTCCCTTGCATATCCAAGATCTTTGGACAATCCATATCTAATTTGCTGGCTTATTACGAAGCTTCCAATGATTAGACAAAAAGCAATGGTAAACTGGAAAAGCATAAGGGATTGTCTGAAAAATAGCCTGGATTCTCGCATTCTAAAATTACCCTTTAACAGCCAGGCAGGACGGAAGGCAGATAAAATAAAAGCAGGATAAAGCCCGGCCAGAAAAGCTGTTATGAGTGTAAAAACTATCAGGATCAGAAGATAAGGAATAGTAGCGTAATTTTGATAAAATAGGTCTTTAGGCAAATAATCAGAAAAGTGACTGAATATAAAAGGTATTAGTACTATTGAAATTACTGTAGCAATGGTGGTTTTTACCAGGCTTTCACCTAAAAATTGATAAACTAGTTGTTTTTTAGAACTTCCTAAAGTTTTGCGTACACTGATTTCTTTTTCACGGGTGCTGCTTTGAGCGGTGGTTAAATTGATAAAATTAATACAAGCCAGCACCAATATAAAAAATGACAATAGCAAAAGCCCAAATAAAGTAGGCTTATGGGCAGTCCCTCTTTCAAAATTGTCATATTCTTCATTAAAGTGGATGTCATGTAACGGCTGAAGCTTATTGCTTTGGGAATTCGATTCACTTAAATATTTTTTTAGAATTGCAGCAAGACTTTCATTAATGGAATGAGCTTCTACACCATCTTCTAATTTTACAAATAGCTGCGAATAGGAATTAATATTGTCCCATTCATCCATAAAAAATTCTTTCTTAAGGTATGTCTTATCAATAGTCGCAAAAGAAATAAATTCACGGAATGTAAAATCGGAAAGTTTTTCATGGTCTTTTACTATACCGGTAACTGTAGCCTGAATGGAATCCTGATAATAAATGATATTGCCTAAAGCTTCACGGGCCTGTTCATAACCAAAATATTCTTTAGCTTTACTTTCAGTCAGAACAACTTTGAAAGGTTCGTCTAAAGCATTTGGGGGTGATCCTGCTAGCCATTCGTAGGAAAACATTGTAAAGTAATTGGCATCTGTGAAAATTATGTCGCCTTCGCTTTTAAAAGATTTGAGTGTACCGGGGTTTTGAAAAACTTTAACTTTCACTTCATCCCAAATATGAAATTCTACTACATCTTTTAACCCTGTCATATCATTTTTGACAGCTTCTCCCAAAGGTGCCGGTACACCTGAATGTGGAAATACTTCGTCACCAAATTTACTTGAAGATACTACCCTGTATATTTTTTCTCTGTCCTTATGAAATTTGTCATAGCTAAACTCATGGTGCACCAGCATTCCTATCACTAAAATAACACTGATCCCTACAGCCAAGCCACTAATCTGGATAAATGACAAACCTTTGTTTTTTTGTAGGTTTCGAAAGGCGATCTTTATGTAGCTTCTAAACATGTTCTTATGATTTACTAAAAAAAATTATTGGGCTGTTATTCGTCCTTTAAGGTCTTTGCAGGGTTGATAAGCGCTACTTTCAGCGTTTGGAAAACAGTCGATAAAATAAAAATGAGTGCAACCAATAATGCAGGAATGGTAAAGAACCACCACCCCAGGTCTATCCGAACCAGGAAATGGTTGAGCCATTGTGAAAAGAGAAAGTAAGATAATGGAATGGCGATTGCATAGCATATAAGTAGCCAGTAAATAAATTCTTTGGAGATCAGCTGAAACACATCACCCACGGTAGCCCCCAGTATTTTACGCACACTCACCTCCTTATTTCGCTGAATGATAAGCTGCGTAGTAACCCCCACAATACCCATGATCGCTATGATAATAGCAACGACGGCAGCAAAGTAAAAAAGCCTCGCAAATTGTTTTTCACTTTTGTATTGCTTTTCAAAATGCGCATCGAGAAAAAAGTACTCCAGTGGTGAGGCGGGGAATAGCCGCTTAAATGTAGCCCCAATTTGAGCCAGGGTTTCTTCAATTTTACTATTGTCAATAGCTACAATATAATAGTTCAGGTCCCCGGATGCATAGTTCAATACCAGTGGCTCGATCGGTTTATTTACACCTTGCTGTCTGAAATCATCAACTACACCGACAATTTCAACGCCGAAATTCTCATACATTAGCTTTTCACCCAAGGCAGCTTCATTCGTTTCGAATCCTAACGCAATTCTTGCTTTTTCATTAATTATGGCTTCAGAACCTTCTTCCCGATCAGTATAGAAATATCTGCCAGATTTTAGATGGATATCAAAAACATCAAAATAATGATCCCCTACGTTCAGCATGGTGTACATTGTACCATTGGCTTTTGCACCTTCGCGGTAAAACTGGTCTGAACGCCAGTAGACTTCATTGCCGGGTATTTCATTGGTAGCTGCCACCTTCGTGACGCCTTCAATCCGGGTAAATTCCTGATGAATGATTTTCTGATAAGTGCCACTCCCCTCTACAAAAAGCATAGGTGACCGCACTACAACCTTATTCTCCATAGACATACCAAGCTCCTGCTGTCGCATATGCACTACTTGAAAGTAGACCGTAAAGGTGCCCGCAAGAATTACGACGCAGCTTACCAGCTGCGTAATGGTAAGTGGCCTCGCTAAACCGCCTTTTAATTTAAACTTCAAAGTTCCTTTCAGCGCCTTAGCGGCAGAAAAAGCAGCCAGAATCGTTGAAGGATACAAACCTGTAATCAAGGAACTAAAAAGCCAGAACCCAAATAACTCCAGATAAAACGGTGTTAGAGAAAAAGCATCCGAAGGAATATCTAAATCAAAAAAAGCAACCAGGAAGGCTCCCAGTCCATTAATGGCAATCAGCGCAATGCCTATCGCGATGAAGTTAACCAAAAGCGCTTCAAACATAAACTGAAAAAATAGCTGGCGTTTTGTACCGCCCGATACCTTTCTTACACCAATCTCTTTAGATCGGCTCATAGCCTTCGCAT
>LXQK01000229.1 GCA_001683905.1 Marivirga sp. ANT-B6 | reverse complement strand
TATACAAACTACAATTTTGACATAAACCTACTTGAATACATTTTAAATGAGGCAAAAAAAAATGATTTAGAATTTATTAGATATGAAGATTTAATTTTAGATTAAAAATCGTGCATGTTTTCGTTTACTTTGGGATTTTATGGCAGACGACGACTCGTTTCGTAAACAAATTATAAAGCTACACTAGCAGTGCTTCCCATCCGAATTTTAAGCTGAACCTAAACTAATTGCTTTATTTATTGTCCGGAATTTTATCGTAAGTCCAAAATATAATCACGTCAGATTTCAATCGACCCATTTGTCGTGGGGGTATTGCTGCTATTGGTTTTTTGTCTGGTTATTCATCTTGAAGTTCTCTGATCAATGCATGGGTGGCGGGTATGGTAGTGGCCAATCGCGAGATTGTTTCCGTCGGGATATTCATATGGCTAAAAGGTACGACTTTGACATATTCCTGTAGTTCGCCCGCAACTCTTTGGTATTTATAGTCATAAGTAAAACGACCTTCGGCATCGAGCTGGACTAAAGGATTGGTAGCATTGGGGACGCTTATAAAAAACTGGCTTTCTGCTATATTTCCGGCATCATTGAACAAAGCTTTTTCTTTGAGGTAATGATATAATTCGCGGGCTACGTTCACCGCGGGGTCAATCAGTACAATATTTTCGTACATCAAATGTCGATAGCGATAAGTTTCGCCTTCTTTGAAATCATATAACTCCGACAGTATCTTACTGATTTCGGCCGTGAGATATGGGTAATGCGTGCATCCCAGAATCAGGGCCTTTAACGGTTCTACGTTTTCTGCCTTAAGCATTTGCTCCAGCAACGATACCAGATGGTAGCGCATGTAATTTTCAGCATCGTTGAGCTGCATGACCTGGCAGGCATCGATTTGCTCAGTATCACAAAGTATTTTGCCATTGCTAAAGTCAAACTGATACGCAGATAACAATGACTTTTCGATCGGGTATTCAGCATGATTCAAAGCAGGCCCCCGGTAATCTTCTCGGGGCATCTTCAGTCCAAACTTTATGTAATCCGGCTCGGCATCAACCGCCTCTGCAATACCATGCCCGCCCTGATTAAAAACTTGTATATTTCCGGTATATCCATTTTGTTTTTTGAGTTGCATGATGGTTTGCTCATATCCTTTGGAACTTATGGTGCCGACGGTAGCCAACACTGCAATGGAACCATGGCCACCATCCTGCTCAAAAACTTCCAATGCACCTCGTGCCCCTGCATCAATTACGCCAATTACTTTCATTTCAATGCCTGTTTTTTCAAGAAATTTTTCGATGATCTCTTTGCCATAGGCGGTGGCAGTGTTGCAGGCAATCACGATCGTTTTTACTTGTGGCTTTTTTATACGTACATTCTCTTGAGCCTTGGCATAGTAGGTATCGGAAAGGAGAAAATGCGTGTCCTTGATTATATGTTCAACCAACAGATCTGCATTTTTCTCATTGCTATAATTGCCATAGGGCATATTTGCCTGATCGGCCAGATAAATAAAACGCTCACTGTTGAAATCGGGGACACCATCAGCACCTTCTGCTACTAGATTATTATTGAACTCATCAAACCTGACCAAGGCATCAAGCACGGTAAGCCCGCCGGTACCGGAGTCAAAAACACCTATGGGCAAACGTGACTCCATTTGCGGATAATTTGTAAAATCGATATAGTAAAAGCTATTCTGATCATCCAGTATAGCGTTTACAATAGGAATTTCCAGTGTTTTTTCAGAAAGGCTCTTTTGGTTTTCGCCTTGTTTACAGGCTGTAGAAAGACCAATACAAAGTAGCAGAATCATAAATTTATTCATAATACAAGGGGTGATTTCAAGCATAAACTATTATTATTATGAAAAATAAAATTCTAAACGACCGAATGCAAATCAATTTATAGCCAATCCGAAGTTTCAAATATAAACTATTGACATTCAGTGACAACATTATCCATTTTAACACCTAATCTAGCATATTTTTTGAAATAATCGATACGTTTGTGTTATAATTAGGAGCCTACAAATACCGTTTGAATGTTAGTAAATTCGTATAAACCAAAATAGGAAAGTTCACGGCCATAACCCGAGTTTTTAACCCCTCCAAATGGGTACCCTGCCCCTGACTTAACCAAATCATTGATAAAAACCGATCCGCATTCGAGTCTTCCGGCAATTCTTCTGGCGTTTTCAATGTCAGCCGTATAAATGGAGGCACCCAATCCATAGCTCGTCTTATTCGCAATATTAATCGCTGTTTCTTCATCATTCACAACCAAATATGCCAGCAATGGGCCGAAAGTTTCTTCTTTAAACAACACATCATCCGTGCTAATTACCTTCAATACTTTTGGCGGGAAAATACAATCTTTTGCTGCTCCACCATCATAGATCAGTTCTGAACCAGATTCCAGGCTAATCCGCAGTTGCTCAGCGATATTATCGGCAATATCCTGCCTGGCCAAAGAGCCTATCTTGGTATTTTCATCGAGTGGATCGGCTACCTGATATTGCTTCATTTCCTCCAAAACATGTTCTACAAATGCCGCTTCCTTACTTTTTACTACAATAAACCTTTTGGCAGCAATACAGCTCTGTCCTGCATTCATCAGACGTGAAGTAAGGCCTCTTTTCACCGCCAATGGCATGTCGGCATCATCAAGAATAATAGCCGGATCGCTACCGCCCAGCTCAAGCACCGTTTTCTTAATATATTTTCCGGAAAGTGCTGCCACCTGTGCCCCACCCTTTTCACTTCCGGTAAATGAAACCGCCCTCACAAAAGGATGTGCAATCACCGTTTCTACTGCATCCACATCAATAATCAATGTTTGAAAAACGTGTGGTGGAAAACCTGCTTCCTCAAAAACTTCTTGTAAAGCCTGGGCACAACCAAATACATTGGGCGCATGCTTTAAAAACACCACATTGCCTGCGAGTAATGCCGGAACAGCACAACGTATTACCTGCCAAAATGGAAAGTTCCATGGCATTATGGCTAGTATACCGCCCAAAGGCAGGAAGTCTATATAACAATTGGGGAAATTGTCCATATACTTTCGCGCTAAAAAACCCTGACCGTGCTTGGCATAAAAATCACATGTAATGGCACATTTTTCAATTTCGCCAATAGACTCTTTTATAGGTTTTCCCATTTCCATGGTAATGAGTTTCGCGAGCTTGTCTTTATGCCCGTTGAGCACGTCGCCCAACTTCGACAAACATTGGCTACGCTGATCTAAACTGGTGGTACGCCATGACAGGTAGCGCTTTTCACCTTCCGAAATTTTAATTGACAATTCGCTCTCTGTAAGTGCAGTATACGTTCCAACCGTCTCTCCTGTATATGGATAGATGCTATTAAATGTTGTATGTGAATTCACAATGTTGTTTTTGGTTTTTGTTATCAATGACGGATCAAATATGATCGCTTTAGATTTTAATATTAAGGTTTTACAGGTGATGTTTTATCACTATTTTTGCTTTAGGGGCAAAAAAACCGCCAAAAGTACGACCGCTGTTCTATTAATGTGATTTTCATAAGAGAATGGTGCTGCTGGCAAAGCCATCCCTTATGGGGCAGGTGCCAAATATTTCGTACCTAACGGCACGATTTTCTGCATCTTTCTATTTTTTCTACAAATATTAAGTACCTCTGGTACTCCGTTTATTTTAAGTTAACGCACATGCCCGCTGGGGTCTGCGATAAGATTTTATAGCGCTGAAGGGGAGACGTAAACCCTGGTTTTAATGATTCCAAGGAGGCCTTTTCACCCTTCAAAACCTTATACATCATGCGACTTTAGTTATTACTTTCACTAACCTGATGTAAGGCCGAATCGATGATGTCGAGTCCTTTTTGTAACACCTCTTTTTCGATGGTCAAGGGCGACAACACACGGATAACATTGTTGTGAATACCCGCGCTCAATAGAATCAACCCCTTTTCTGCACATATCTGAATAACCTTCTTACACGCTTCGGCATCCGGCTTATTGGGATCATTGTCTTTGACCAAGTCAAAAGCCAACATGGCTCCCAGGCCGCGAACGGATCCTATACAAGCATACGAGTCTTTAAACCTTTCGAAAGTGTTCTTTATCCTATCCCCAACTTCTTGCCCTAACCGGTTAATATCAATCGCTTCCATATAATTGATGGTAGCCAATGATGCAGCGCAGCACACCGGATTACCCAAATAGGTGCCTCCAATGGTTCCCGGCTCCGCAGCGTCCATAATATGTGCCTTGCCTATCACACATCCGATGGGCATGCCCGAGCCCATGGATTTGGCCCATGTTGACAAATCGGGCTCGATATCAAAATGTTGATAGGCGCCCCATTTTCCGGTTCGTCCAAAGCCTGATTGCACTTCATCGACAATCAAAACAATATTGTGTAGATCGCAAACACGGCGGAG
>LXQK01000228.1 GCA_001683905.1 Marivirga sp. ANT-B6 | reverse complement strand
AAATGAAGAAGATTATGCTATTGGGTTCGGGAGAGTTGGGAAAGGAGTTTGTCATAGCCGTCAAACGCCTGGGGCACTATGTGGTTGCTGTCGATTCATACCATGACGCTCCTGCCCACCAGGTTGCAGATACGGCGGAAGTTATCCAGATGTTGGACGGCGCTCAGTTGGACGCTATAGTCGCAAAGCACCGACCCGATATTATCGTGCCTGAAATAGAAGCCATCAGGACGGAACGGTTTTATGCTTATGAAGCGCAAGGCATACAGGTCGTTCCCAGTGCTAAAGCCGCCAATTTTACGATGAACAGGAAAGCGATACGTGACCTCGCTGCTTTAGACCTTGGCTTGCGGACGGCTAAATACGCTTATGCAACACAATTAGATGAACTTTTTGCAGCTGTTGAATTAATTGGCCTGCCGTGCGTTATCAAACCTATCATGAGTTCTTCGGGCAAAGGCCAATCAGTGATCAGAAAAAAGGAAAATGTCGAGGTTGCCTGGGCGTATGCGCAGTCAGGGAAGCGAGGCGATCAGGCAGAGGTAATCGTCGAAGCCTTTATTCAATTTGATGCGGAAATTACATTGCTAACGCAGTCAGGGAAGCGAGGCGATCAGGCAGAGGTAATCGTCGAAGCCTTTATTCAATTTGATGCGGAAATTACATTGCTAACGGTTACACAAAGAAATGGCGAAACCTTGTTTTGTCCACCTATTGGCCATCGGCAGGAGCGCGGAGACTATCAGGAAAGTTGGCAGCCAGCGTATGTTTCTGAGGCGCATTTGCACGAAGCCCAACATATGGCGGCCCAGGTGACCAATGCTTTAACAGGCTACGGGCTGTGGGGCGTAGAATTTTTTCTAACAGAAGAAGGGGTTTTCTTCTCAGAATTGTCGCCCAGGCCACATGACACGGGTATGGTGACATTGGCGAGAACGCAGAATCTTTCTGAATTTGAGCTACACGCAAGAGCGGTGTTAGGTTTGCCAATACCTGCTATTAATTTAGAACGGGTAGGGGCAAGTGCGGTAATACTCGCTGATGTAGCAGGTGATTCACCATCCTATTTGGGTGTGGAGGAAGCGCTGGCAATGCCTGGTGTTGATGTGAGGATCTTTGGCAAACCAACAGCAAGGATTAATAGACGGATGGGCGTAGCATTAGCCTATGATAAACCTGGAACCGACCTGAACGAGGTGGTAGCGCGGGCCATAGCGGCAGCTAAAAAAGTCAAAGTCGTTATAAACACCCCGGAAACTAAAAAATAAAGTTGATTACCTCTTTAACCTTGGTTTCGGTAAGGGGTTTATTGATGTAAGCAGCTACATTAAATTGCAATGTCTTATTGACGTCGCGTATATTTTCAGAGGATGTTAAGATGACGATATGCGTATTCTCCATATTGATGTCTTTGTTTCCTTCAAGAGAATGGAGAAACTCTATCCCATCCATCACTGGCATATTGATATCAAGAAATATCAGTGAGGGACACTGGCCGTTTCCACTTCCGTCTAGCGAGCAATTTACCTTCAAAAAGTCTAGCGCCTCTTTGCCATTCTTAGTGACATGTATATTATCAGATAATCTACTATGTTGAATGGTTGTTTTATTTACAAAATTGGAGGTGTCGTCATCATCAACCAAAAGTATACTAGAGATATTTTGCATATAACCTTAAATGTAATACAACTAGGGAAAGGTTCCCAATGTTATTTACGGATCCAATATAAATTTATTATTTTATTTCTTAAATGAAAGCTAATACAAAAAATTTATAGATAAGATATGCTCAGCTTATATTACGATGAAATGCGCATTCATCTCGATCGAACGTCTGTTCTTCCTCACTAATAGATACATATTAAGATGGATTGTACGCTATTGCCATACATTTTTACTAATTTTTAATCATTATGTCTTAAATCTGGTTTAGATATTATGATACAAGATTTGTGGTATAAAAATGCAATTATTTACAGCCTGGACCTAGAAACCTTTATGGATCTCAATGCCGATGGGGTGGGCGATTTTGAAGGACTTACCCGTCGGTTGGATTATTTACAAGCCATGGGTGTGGATACCTTATGGCTCGCTCCATTTCAGCCTACACCCAACCGTGATAATGGATATGACATCAAGGATTACTATGGTGTTGATCATCGCCATGGCTCCAGTGGCAATTTTGTAGAATTTATGCACCAGGCGAAGAAGCGAGGATTAAAAGTATTGATTGACCTGGTTGTCAACCATACTTCCGACGAACACGAATGGTTTCAGGACGCCAGAAGCAGCGAAGATGCACTGCACCGCGATTGGTATGTTTGGTCAAAAAAGAAGCCTGAGGATTGGGATGAAGGGATGGTTTTTCCTGGTGTACAGGAGCAAACCTGGACATACGATAAGAAAGCCAAGGCATATTACCACCATCATTTTTTTGACTTTCAACCCGATTTAAATATGGATAATTCGGAAGTTCGTGCTGAAATCCGGAGGATTATGGGGTATTGGCTGGAATTGGGTGTTTCAGGTTTCAGGGTAGATGCCGTTCCATTTATGCTCCAATCCACTGCAGGTGGAAAGGGAGAACACACACATTTCGAATATCTTCGTGAGTTCCGGCGGTTTCTGCAATGGCGCAAGGGTGATGCTATACTTCTTGGCGAAGCAAATGTAATGCCGAAAGAATCAAAAAAATACTTTGGCGATGAGGGAGATGGCATTCACCTGATGTTTAATTTCTACGTAAACCAATACCTGTTTTATGCGCTGGCCACGTCGGACACCAAACCATTATCCGACGCATTGGAAGCCACGCGCTCTCATTTTCCAACGTCACAGTGGGCGCATTTTCTTCGAAACCACGACGAACTGGATCTTGGCCGACTTACTGATGAAGAGAGACAGAAAGTTTTCGACCGTTTCGGTCCAGACGAGAATATGCAATTATATGGACGGGGAATCCGCAGAAGGCTTTCTTCTATGCTTGGCAACCGGAGCCATACCGAATTAGCTTATAGCATGATGTATTCGTTGCCAGGAACTCCAGTGATCCGCTACGGCGACGAAATAGGGATGGGCGAAAACCTTTCCCTAAACGAGCGAGATGCGGTACGAACACCTATGCAGTGGTCAAAGGATGCGCAGGCAGGATTTTCAGAAGCTGAAAAGCTTGTGCATGAACTGGTTACCGATGGGCCCTATGCCTATAAACACATCAACGTAGCGGACCAGCGTCGTGAGCCAGGGTCGCTGCTTAATTGGATGACCTCGCTGATCAGGCTACGCAAGGAGTGCCCTGAAATAGGGTGGGGCGACTGGACTGTATTAAAAATAGATATTCAGGAAGTTTTGGTGATGTGTTATTGCTGGCAAGGAAGCTCGCTGGTCATCATTCATAATTTCGATGAAAAAGCGCATGAAATTCACCTTGATTTAAAACAAGAACAAACTGAAAAACTCACTGACCTCATGCAGGATTACGAAAGCATGCAAGATAAAAATGGAATTCATCATATCACCCTCGATGCCTATGGCTATCGTTGGCTAAGGGCAAGCGACTTAAGTCACACCATCCACAGAGATACTGAGTAAAGGTTTTATCGTACGCTTAAGCATTCAAACCTGAAGGGTCTTTGATGCTTCCTCGTCTTCAAATCTGATAAGATTCTCGGCCATACCATCAAATACAAAGAAGTGGAAAGGCAACACCGCATACCAATAGAGCCGGCCTAAGAGTCCCTTTGGTCTGAAAGTCGCCGTCTGTTGCAGGAAATGTTGGCTATTTTTTTTGATGATCTTGAATTCCAGCCAGGCTTCGCCGGGTAGTTTCATTTCTGCATACAGAAGGAGCCTGGTATTGGCTTTATCAGCAGCTAGCACGCGCCAGAAGTCCAGCGTATCGCCGGTGTTGATTTGACTCATATTTGTTCTTCCTCGTCGCAAGCCAACACCCCCAAAAACTTTATCCAAAAACCCACGTGTATTCCATAACCAATCGCCATAGTACCAGCCCCGTCTCCCGCCGATAGACCAGATATTCGCTAAGACCTGGTCTACATTGGTAGTGATTTTCTTTTGCCTTTTATCGGTAAAGCATCCGTTGGTGGGTATATTGATATGTTCCAGCAAGAAATTGTCGACATAGCTGGAAACGAGGGAGTCTTTCCAGCTGGAAACTACATTATTTTGAGAAATCTTTTGAAAAGCCAGTTCCACCGCTTCTTTATACGGAATGGGAGAGATACCCAACATCTTCTCCAGATTTCTGTCTTTGGCAATTACCTCTACTTTCATGCTGTTGACCAAATTAGTGGCCAACATGTAAGACGTGGACGTAACAAAATACAACCAATAGGAAGAAAGCTTCGGCGTCATAACCGGCACTGTGTAAATATACCGCTTTAAGCCACGTACTGCAGCAAACCGCAGCAGCATCTCTTTATAGGTAAGTACTTCAGGCCCGCCTACGTCATATGATTGGTTGAAAGTTTCTTGTTTTAATAAAACGCCCTGCAGATAATCCAAAACATTGCGAATAGCAATGGGCTGGTTTTTGGTATTCAGCCACCTCGGGGTAACCATCACGGGAAGTTTCTCCACCAGGTCCCGGATGATTTCAAACGAAGCGCTGCCCGAACCCACGATAATACCTGCTTTGATAGAAGTAAGTGGAATCTTACCTTGCCCCAATATCTCTTCTACTTTCTTTCGAGAAGCCAGGTGTTTAGAAAGTTCTTCTTCATTGGTTATGCCTCCCAGGTAAATAATCTGTTTGGCAGTTGTCTTTTCTATAAATTCAATGAAATTGTTGGCTGATTCTTCTTCCAGCTTCTCAAAATCCCGCACGTTGGAGCTCATGGAATGAATCAGGTAATATGCCACATCAATATGGCTAACGTCGTTGGTAAATTTTACGGCCTTTAAAAAATCTACTTCATATACTGAGACATTGGGATGATTGTAGATCCCTTCTGTGGGAAAGCGATTCTTGTCTCTCACACAGCATACCACTTCATGACCTTGTTTGATCAACACAGGAAGAAGCCTCTTCCCAATGTATCCGGTTGCGCCTGTTAGAAGAATTTTCATAAGATTGGTTCACTTTTCTCAACAGGAATTGCCGCCTCTTTTCGGGTGAAAGACAAAGCCTATTTCCTGCACAATGGCTTGAGCCACTATAATCTCTCTAGGATATACGGAGCACAGGTTTTTTTGATTGGATTAAACGTTTTTTAAAAAAAACTTAAAAAATATTTTGTTATACGAATCATTTCGTATATGTTTGTACTACGAAACTATTCGTAAGTAAATGAGCACCCAAAAATGGCAAAGCAAGCACCTATACCTACAGATTCTGAACTTGAGATATTGCAGGTACTATGGCAACATGGGCCCAGTACGGTTCGGTTTGTAAATGAAGACCTGAATAAAAATAAGGAGGTGGGGTATACGACCACCTTAAAGATCATGCAGATTATGCTGGAAAAAGGAATTGTAAGCCGCGATGCTGCCAACAGAACGCATATCTATAAGGCTGATGTCAGTGAAGATGCTGCACAAAAAAAGCTATTAGACAGATTTATGGATGCAACATTTCGGGGCTCCGCCATGAAGCTGGTAGCACAGGCCTTGGGCAGTGGAAGGACTTCACAAGAGGAGCTCGAAAAAATTAAAGAATTAATTAAAAATCTGGAAGGAGGTAAGCAATGAACTTTTTAAGTAGCTATATTCCACATGAATATATCCAGGCCCTTGGCTGGACACTCTTACATTCTATCTGGCAGGCAGCGCTCATTGCGCTCATTGTTGGTATCCTGATGATACTGGTTCAGAAATCGTCTCATATACGGTATATCATTGCTGCTAGTGCCATGCCGTTGATATTGATCTGCGCACTCGGTACATTTTATCTTTCATTTGATACGGCTGCCCAGGGGATTGATAGCGATACTATGCCGGGAACAGCGCAGCTTGCGGATTATCCGATGATGGAGCAGGCAACCTCCGAAAGTCAGGATAAAGTTTCTTTGCAGGCGCAGTTCAAAGCATATTTTTCAACCCATTTTCCCTTGATCATCACCTTGTGGTTTTTAGGGATAATTGTCTTGAGTTTACGGTTTTTAGGCGGGCTCGCTTACGTACAAAGGCTCAAGCACTACAAGGTAGTTGATGTAACGGAACACTGGCAAAGAAGTATGCAAGATATCAGTGATAAAATAGGACTGAGTCGTCCTGTGCAGTTACTGGAATCGGCGCTGGTCGCTGTACCTATGGTGGTTGGATATTTCAAACCTGTTATTTTATTACCCATTGGCGCTATTACAGGCTTATCTTCCTCACAGGTAGAATCTATCTTAGCCCATGAAATGGCGCATATTTTACGCAAAGATTACCTGGTAAATATGATTCAAACCGTTATCGAAATTATTTTCTTTTACCATCCGGCAATCTGGTGGATTTCGAGGCTGATAAGAGAGGAAAGAGAAAATTGTTGTGATGATATTGTAATCCAGGTAAAAGAAGATACCCTGGTGTATGCCAAAGCATTGACCACATTAGGAGAATTACAGGTGCGAACTCCAAGGCTTGCAATGGCAGCAACAGGTAGTCATAATTTTTTATTTAAACGAATCAAACGAATGTTAACGAAAACCAAACAACACCCAACCTTTTCAGAGGGCTTTCTCACAGCTTTTATCGTATGTGTATGCCTCTTTTGTTTCACCCTGGTAGCCAGGGCTAGTCTTAAAATTTCCTCCGGAACCTATTTAGCGGGCAATGTCACGGATATGGCCGTATTTGAAGAGGGTGATATCAACGCCGTCACGATGAACATTGTAGACGATGAAGGCAATAACGATAACCTGATTATTATCAGGAATAAGAAAGGAAAGATTGTTGAGCTGTATGTAAATGGCAGGAAAATTCCACGCAGTGAAATAAAAAAATATGAACCCATGATCGAGGAAAGCCTGGCAGAAAACAAGGATGCCCAATCTATCGGTAAAAAGTTTGGAGTATCAGACGAAATTGCTTTACAAAATATGGTGAAAGAACTGGAGGAGGAAAGCTACAAAATGGACAAAGCCATGGCAAAAAGTCACGCGCGGACTAATGTTCAAACGAAACATCCTGACAAAGAACATGGTCGGGTATTCAACGGCTTTATCAGGAAAACCATGGAAATTGCGCAAAAAGGAATAGAAATAGGTGCTTTATCCATGAAATTGGAAAGTTTGCAAAAGAGCCTTCACGATCCGGGAGCCGACGTACAGAAAAGTGAAAAAGCAATTAAAAAGCTTAAACAGGAAATTGCCGCAATCGAGCAGGAGGTTGAGAAAATTGGAAAAGAACTCGAGGCTTCCGGAGAGGACATAGGCCGGATGAGTCTGGACATGACCAGTACAATTCTCGATTCTGTTCTTCAAAGTTTAGAAACCTTAGATTTTGATGAATTGGAGGAGTACGAGGAAAACGAACAATAGCATCGCATAGCGAGCATATAGAACTGACTTTAAACCTACATGAACCACACCAGTTTAGATACGCCGTTTGAAGTCAAAGTAAAGGGCGACCGCGATGTCGCCCTTGTTTTTTTGAGGTGAAATATAATCAGCCCACCAATGCGCTTGATCTTATGTTCAACTAACTATCGCTAATGCATCTAAGAATTATCTATCATATTTCGAAAGGTGAGATTTATTCTTGGTCGATGAATCTTTTTTGTGAGCGGGAGACGATGAAGCCAGTTGGTTTGTGTTTCGCCTTGCATTGTGAGTAAACTTCCTGTTTCCAATTGCAAACTGATGACCTGCTTGTTAACTTTATGTTTGAAAGCAAATTTCCTTTCAGCGCCCAAACTAATGGAGGCTATAACTGCATGCTTTTTTAAAGACTTTTCATCGTCGCTATGCCATCCCATACCTTCGGCGCCATCATGGTAGAGATTTAACAAACACGTATTGAAAGTGGTCGTGGTAATCTTTTCGGCTATTATTTTCAATGAGAGCAATTCTTCGGTCCAGGGCAAAGCATATTTGGTGGTGTTGGAATAGGTGTAAGCAAATGGTTTTTCGCCATACCAGGCCACTTTCCGTTTTGTGGTGAAATGTTTTCCAAAAATGACAGCCTCGTCATTCTTCCACACTATTGTTTCCCACAATCGATCAAAAAAAAAGGTTGCCTCCTCTGCCCGCAGCATGTCGTTATGATAAAAAACAGCGCCGTCATGCGGTAGTATATTCCTTGTATGATCTGACTTAAATAGACCCATTATCTTGTCTTAAAAATTTTGTCGGTATTTTCCTCCCGACGCGTTTGGGCAGCTTCCCACCCAATCATGGCTTTCTTCCGCGTAACACCCCACATGTAGCCACCAAGGGCACCGCCCGAGCGAATCACGCGGTGGCAGGGTATAAGGTAAGAGATTGGGTTGCTTCCAATAGCTGTTCCGACAGCCCTTGATGCATCGGGGCGGTTTAGGTTTTTCGCAATGCTTCCGTAGGTTGCCAGCTTTCCTAACGGAATTTTGAGCAGCATTTCCCATACTTTCACCTGAAAAGCCGTTCCCTTCAGATGTAATTTGACCTGTTGTAAATCTTGCCAATCGTTGGAGAAAACTCCCTGAGACATTTCATGGTAGTTGTCGCGCTTACGGGAATATTGCGCATTAGGAAATTTGCTCTTCATTATCTCCAATGCCAACGGACTATCGGCAAAGGCCATATGGCATATCCCTTTATGGGTAGAACCAACTAAAATATCGCCAAATGGACTTTCAATAAAGCTGTAATTGATCGCCAGGTTTATGCCGCCATACTTGTATTCAGCTGGTGTCATACCTTCTATTTTAACAAACAAATCGTGCAAACGGCTTGTGCCAGACAGGCCGGTTGCCTCTGCAACATCAAAAAGGGAAACTTGCCTGTCTTGAAGTAGGTGTTTTGCAAATTCGATGGTTGTATATTGTAAGAAAGTCTTAGGGCTTACACCAGCCCAATCCTTGAATAACCTTTGAAAATGAAAGGGGCTTAAATTAACTTTCTCAGCGATAGCATCTAAAGTTGGTTGATGTTTAAAGTTTTGCGCGATAAATTCAATCGCCGTGGCCACCCTTCTATAATTGATACTGCGTTGGCTTTCCATACCTTTTTCGTGCGTTCGTTTCGGCTAATTTTCCCTTGGCGTAGGCGGCGTGCTTCGTGTGGCACACCCGATTACAAAGTCAGGTAAAATTAACAGCTTATCACGAGAAGTAAAATCTGAAAGTTGCGCAGTTTATGCTTTTTCATGAGAATATCTATCCCAAATCGTATCAAAGTGGCCGCTCCATGGCTTTGGAAACAACGATATTTAACGACGAAAGTGTTTCTACAATGGAATAACAAGCTTGAAGGTAGATCCCTGGCCGGATATCGAGGTAATATCGAGGGCACCTTTCATTTCTTTGAGCAGATGTTTTACCAATTCTAACCCAAATCCATATCCTTTTTCACCTCGGGTCCCATTGGTTGAGGAAATTTCACCGTACAGGATTTCATTTCTCTTATCAACCGATACGCCTTTTCCACTGTCCTCCACATCAACTTTTAAAAAGGCATGATCATCTTTTACAGAAAGATTGAGCACTATCTTTATACTTCCGCCTGATGGCGTAAACTTTAAGGCATTAGATACCAGGTTGCCGATAAGCTGCATTAATTTATTTTTTGGAAAGTTAACATCCTGAGAATCTCCTAGATTTTTCACCTCCAGCCTAATATTCTTTTCCAGGGCCAGTGGTGCATACATATCGATGACTTTCTGCCCTAATCTGGAGAGATTGAACCGGGAATTATAATGATCGGATGCATTACCCTTTCCGGGTTTATCATAATTTAAGGTCAAAATCTCATCGGTTAATTGTAGTAAGGAACTACCACTCTTTTGGATTAGATGAATATACTGCAATACCTCTTCCAGTTTGTTTTGGTCGCCCTGGTCCTTTATGATCTGCGCCAGGCTAATGATACCTCCGATGGGACCACGGATATCATGTGCCACCTTTTTGTGTGAGTCTCTGATTTCGTTGATGTTATTTTCTAATTCGTGAATTGCCCTGATGGCGCGAAATCTATTGACTATTTCATCAGCGATGATCTTTAATAACTCAATTTTCTCTGGAGAGAGCACCTTTTTCTCTTTATCTAACAGACATAGCGCACCTAAGTTAAGTCCACCGTCGAGCTTCAGCGGCACACCAAAATAATATTTAAGTTGCGGATTGTCTTTTACATAGCTTTGGTTCTTAAAGCGATCATCCAAAGACATGTCGATTACTTCAAAATGATCACTTTCCATGATCGTATATTGGCATACCGAATTTTCCCGTGGCATCTGAGTCAGTTCCATGCCATAATTAGAGATCGTCCACTGTGTAAAAGTGTCTATCAGGTTAACTAGAGAAATTTCTGTACCTGCGACTTTTGCAGCCAATTTGTTTAAATCCTTGAAATTATGCTGCAGGTTCGTATAATCAAGATCGAAATCACTCAGTTGCAACAATCGCTCAAATTCATTATCCGGCAATGGTCGCAGATTATTTTTCATTGTGTGTAAGTTGGTTATTTAAGACAAATTATATGTAAAAAATTTGATGAACATTTACTTTTTTTCAGAATGACGAAAGGTGTATGAAAGTGATCGATTTCGATTGAAAGTGTCTATATTTATCTGTAAGATTTTAGTTTACCAGGCAAGCGGCTATTTTCACTAACGTTCAATATAGTGTTGAATTGAACAGGAAAGCATTTTACCAGCGAGAATTAGAAGTAATTGCGTGGTTGATTTATTCGTCACTTTTGGTGGGAAGTTCTTGTAGGTTGTTTGACTGATACAATTTGATGTTAAAAATCTACCTATATTAGAATTAAATGTATAAATATTTTAAAATCGGTATTCTTTTATGCAATTGGAAGAAAC
>LXQK01000227.1 GCA_001683905.1 Marivirga sp. ANT-B6 | reverse complement strand
AAATTATGCTATCACAACCTAATCAAATTTACTAAATATGAAAAAAACAATTTTATATGGTTTAAGCTGTCTGGCTTTCTTGCTCTTTGGGTTTCAAATAGCAATGGCGCAGACTACCACCATTTCGGGCAAAATAGTTGATGAAGCGACAAAGGAGCCGCTAATTGGGGTAAATATTTTGGTGAAAGGAAAAGTCACAGGTACAGTAACGGACACCCGGGGAAATTTCAACCTGAGGGTCAATGAGGCCCCTCCAATTACTTTGGTAGTCTCTATCGTTGGTTTCCAGGGAAAAGAAGTGCAAATAACCGATGCAAATACTACCAATCTTACGATTTCTTTACCGGAACAAACCATTCTGGGACAGGAAGTTGTAGTCTCCGCGTCAAGAATTGAGGAAAATATTATGGAATCTCCCGTGACGATAGAGAAACTGGATATCATCGCCCTACAACAGGCAGCACCTGCCAGTTTTTACGATGCTATAGCGAATATAAAGGGAGTACATGTAAATTCAGGAAGTTTAAATTTCCCTTCTATTAATACCAGGGGATTTGCGACAATTGCTAATGAACGCTTTGTGCAATTGGTTGATGGAATGGATAATTCCGCACCACTTTTAAATTTCCCTACAGGTAACTTAACGGGGCTCTCTGAACTGGATGTTGAAAGTGTTGAACTCGTTCCCGGAGCAGCATCGGCTTTATACGGTCCCAATGCTTTTAATGGAATTCTTTTCATGAACAGTAAAAGTCCTTTCGATTACCAGGGGCTGAGTGCACAGGTGAAGCTCGGTGTAACCAACTCAGACAATGCCGGAACTAACCCGCTATATGATTTCTCTGTACGTTATGCCAAGTCCTTTAATAATAAAGTTGCCTTTAAAGTTAACTTTTCCTTTTTCGATGCAGAAGACTGGAGAGGAACGAATTACAACACTGACAGGGTAAGGCCGCAGACAAGACGACCAGGATCAGAAGACGTTCCGCAATCGCCAAATTTCGATGGCGTGAATCTTTATGGTGATGAACCAAGAATACCTGTTCCGTTAGGACCAATAGGCACATTGGATTTAAGAAGGACCGGGCTTACTGAGGAAGATCTGATCGATGATTTCCAGGCAAGGAGCTTAAAGGCTGATGTGGCGTTACATTATCGATTAACGTCACGGATCGAGGGCATTGTTAGTTATCGATATGGAGGTGGAAGCACCATATTTCAAGGTGGCGAAAAATATGCATTACGTAATTTCAACCAGCAGTATGTAAAAGCTGAATTAAGGTCAGATAATTTCTTTGTGCGCGCCTACCAATCTACCACAGACGCTGGAGATTCTTATAATGTAAGTGCATTAGGCGCATTTGCCAATGAAAGATTTTCACCCACCAGAACACAATGGGCGCCAACTTATGGCCAAAATTACGTTTTGGCTTTACAAGGATATATCCCCACCATTGAAGGTGGTAACCCTGAGGCAGCTCACGCCTGGGCAAGATCAAGAGCTGATGCTGTCATTCCTGAAAGAGGTTCAGAAGCTTATAATTCGGTAATTGAAGAAACACGTAAGGCATTATTTCAAACAGAAAATGGTGCCCGACTGGTTGATGAGTCTAAGCTTTATCATGCAGAATTTAACTATAATTTTAAAAACCAGATTGACTGGATAGAAATTCAGGTAGGTGGTAATGTAAGACGTTACGATCTTTTTTCAAATGGTACTGTGTTCAACGAAAACCCTGATGGTGTTGGCGAAAATGAAGGTATCACCATTGACGAATATGGTATCTATACCCAATTATCAAAAAGATTATTTGCTGATAAGTTAAAACTAACCGGATCGATTCGTTATGACAAAAACGAAAACTTCGAAGGTCAGATCACCCCAAGATTCTCAGGCGTATATACTTTAGCCGACAATCACAATATCAGGGCATCTTTCCAGACAGGTTTTAGAAATCCGCAAACGCAGGCACAGTTTATCTACTTCCCGGCGTCGGATGGTATTTTGTTGGGTAGTGTAGAGTCTAATGCAGCAAGATATGGCATACACAATGGTGGGGCTGTAAATTCGATCGGAGAAACAGTAAATATCAGATATGTACAACCCGAACGGCTTGTTGCCTATGAAATTGGGTATAAAGGGCTTATCAGTAATAAGCTACTGCTGGACGTAAACTACTATTTCAATACATACGAAGACTTCCTTTCGCAACAAACTGTATTTTCAAAAGAGGCAACTACCCACAAAGGGAACCCGCTTCCTGCTGGGACTGCCTTTAGGCCTTATTTGAATGCTGACGAAACCATTACTTCGCAAGGTGTAGGGGTTGGCTTAACCTATAACCTTCCCCGAGGATACAGTCTATCTGGAAATTACTCCTATGCTACCTTTAAATTGGAAGACGAAGAACAGACAGAGTTTGAGCCAGCCTTCAACACACCGGAGCACAGATACACCATCGCTATTGGCAACAGGAAAGTTTTTAATAACATTGGATTTAATGTAAGCTTCAGATGGCAAGATGATTACCTATGGCAGTCGTCTTTCGGTACGGCGAGAATTGGCTCTTTCGGTGTACTCGACGCGCAGGTTAATTACAAAATTCCTTCTATCAAAACCATTGTTAAAGTTGGTGGTACCAATCTGGCTGGCAATGATTACGTGACTAATCTAGGTGCATCACAGGTAGGATCTACCTTTTACGTTTCTTTAACTTTTGACGAATTCTTTAACCGATAATCATATGAAAAATTTTAGATCAATCTGGGGACTTATTATTTTCAGCTTCTTGCTGTTCTCATGTGAGCAGGAGGTAATTGAAAAATATGAACCTGTAACCGAAATTCCTCCAGTTGTAGAAACACCTACGGCTGGCAGTGCTGTTTTCACTAAATATGTTGCCATTGGTAACTCACTTACCGCAGGTTATATGAATGGTGCTTTGTATACTGCGGGACAAGATAATTCTCTTGCCGCACAATTAGCAAAGCAATTTGAATTGGTGGGAGGTGGAGTTTTTAACCAGCCTGACATCGAGAGTGTCAATGGCTTCTTTGGCGTCGCCGGAGGTATCGTTCTCGGAAGGTTGAGGCTCAGTGCTCCTACCAATACGCCTGTACCGATTATCCCTGGTGATATTCCAACCCTGTATGAGGGCAATAAGTCTGCGCTAAATAATTTTGGCGTACCTGGTGTCACCTTGCTAACGGCCCTAATTCCTCAGACAGGTGGCCCCGCTTCCCCTCAAAACCCTGCATACAATCCGCTTTATGCCCGTTTTGCTTCAAATCCTGGTACATCTACCCTGGTCGGTGATGCCGCCGCAGCGCTTGCCGATGGAGGTACATTCTTTACCTTTTGGCTGGGCAACAACGATGTGCTGGGATATGCCGTTGGTGGTGCTTCAAACCCAAATATTCTTACTTCTGTAGACGATTTCAGAACCCGTTACAATGCTGCTTTAGGTGCCATGCTTGCTGCAAATGCAACGGCGAAAGGCATGATCGCCAATATTCCCAATGTTACAGACGTTCCTTTCTTTAAGACAGTTTTATTTAATCAGATTGTATTCAGTCAAGATCAGGCTGCTCTCGTAGAACAGCTGAACAATGGATATGCGCAATTTAATCAAGGTATTCAAGCTTATAATGCAGGAACACTGCCAGGCCAGACTGGCCCGCCACCTGCAGACCAAAGGAGAACGACCATTAACTTTCAGGTGGGCAAAAACGCTATCGTAATTGCCGACGAGGATGTACCATCACTTGCCGCTTACGGCATACCAAGTATCAGGCAGGCAACTGCGACTGATTTAATTACCCTAACGGCTGGAAGTGTACTGGGTACTGATGCGGGAAATGGCCCCATTGGACTTCAAGATCCCTTAGGAAATCAATATGTTCTTACAGAAAAGGAAGTTGCCTTCGTGAAAACCAGGGTAGATGCATTCAATGTCATCATATCTGAAGCTGCAATAGCAAACACGGCAAGAGTAGGCCTGGTAGATATTAATGCTATCTTTAGGCAATTTGCGCAAACCGGCTTTAGTGGTAATAATATTTTCTTATCTGCGGTACTTGCACCACCGACTGGCGCATTTTCTTTGGATGGCGTCCACCCTAACGCCAGAGGATATGCTTTTACTGCCAATAAATTTATAGAAGCCATTAATGTCAAATGGAGCGCTACGATACCCTTAATTAACCTTGCGCAGTTGCCTGCTAACGAATTACCTCAGTAGTTAAATCGTTTAGAAATTTAACAGCCATGGTCGGGGGACTTATCCTTGACCATGGCTGTTTTTTTGCCTTTCCCATAACATTAATTGATCTTTGCTTTTCGGTCGCTGCTTCCTTTTTTATTTTTCTTTTCGCCTACTTACGCTACCCTTATGATCTAAAAAACCAATTGTTTACTTGATAAGAAAAAGCAATTTAAATTAAAAATAAAATCTTATAATCATACTTTTATTGTAAAACAGCATATTAAACCGTATATTCATTTCTTTTTATGTATAATACGAAATCCCCTTAGACTTTCATGGAAATCAGCACGAATAAGACCCTGGCAAACTATGACGAGATGTTTGATGCAGATGGTACATGCAGAACACATTACAGACAGTTTGATGCGCTGCTAAAGAAGATACCGGAGAAGAAGTTAGCCCAGTTGCAATTTTCTGCAAACAAGGCCCAAATGGCCATGGGGATGACTTTCAACGTGTACCATGATAATCAGGGGGTGGAAAAGATTCTACACCTTGATATCATCCCCAGAATAATTCCAGGGAGCGAGTGGCAGCGTATTGAGGCGGGGCTTAGGCAAAGAATCAAAGCAATGAATATGTTTTTGCAGGATATCTACAATGAAAGAAAAATTTTAAAAGACAATATCGTACCGTCAGCGCTTATCCTTAATAGCAAAGATTATTTGAAGCCTTGTGTAGGGCTTACGCCTCCTAAGGGAATATGGTGTCATATTACAGGTACCGACCTGGTAAAGGATCAGCACGGGAAATATTATATTCTCGAAGACAATCTACGCTCTCCTTCCGGGGTATCCTATATGTTGGAAAGCCGGGAGATTATCAAACGTGCTTTCCCTGAATTATTCAATGCCCTTGGTGTCCGACCTGTATCTGATTATTCGGTGAAGCTGCTGAATATGCTCCAGCATTTATCCAACAAGTCGAAGCCGGTCATAGGGATTTTAACGCCTGGCATTTATAATTCTGCCTATTTTGAACACTCTTATCTGGCGCAACAAATGGGGGTTGAATTAGTGACAGGCATGGATTTGCTGGTACGCAATAAAAAGGTTTATATGCAAACCACACAGGGTCTGGAGCAAATCGATGTGCTCTACCGGCGCATCGACGATACATTTTTAGATCCTTTGGCATTCAATAAGGAATCTTTGCTCGGTGTACCTGGATTATTTGAAGCCTATAAAGCGGGAAATATAGGTCTGGCCAATGCCCCCGGCACTGGTGTAGCTGATGATAAAGCAGTATATGCATACATGCCAAAGATCATTCAATATTACCTACAGGAAGAACCTATTTTACCTAATGTGCCTACTTACCTGTGCAGAGAGGAAAAGGACCGTGACTATGTGCTGGAAAATATTGCAGATTTAGTCGTTAAAGAAACGAACTCTGCAGGTGGATATGGCATGCTCATAGGGCCGAAATCTGAAAAGGAAGACCACGATAAATTCAGAAATCTTATAAAGAATGACCCTGATAATTACATCGCGCAACCTACCCTTTCCCTTTCCACTGTGCCCACGATTATCGACAACAAGGTAATAGAAGGCAGGCATGTAGATTTGCGCCCTTATATCTTATATGGCGAGCACATCGAGGTAATTTCCGGAGCTTTAACCCGCGTGGCGCTCAAGAAAGGGTCGTTGGTAGTTAATAGTTCACAAGGTGGTGGCAGTAAGGACACCTGGGTACTTTATAACGATTAAAGAAAAAGATATGTTAAGTAGAGTAGCAAATTCAATGTATTGGCTGGGTAGGTATTTGGAACGAGCCGAAAATTATGCCCGTTTCATTGATGTAAATTTTAACCTGATGCTGGACCTCCCACGGGATGTAAAGGAACAATGGAAACCATTGATTATGGCGACTGGTGACTATGAAGCCTATATCAAGAAATATAAATCTTTTGATAAGAATTCTTCCATTCACTTTCTCGCGTTTGATTATGACAACCCTAATTCGATTATTTCATCGATCACGTTTGCCAGAGAGAATGCCCGCATCACCCGAGAAAATCTCACGAAAGAGACCTGGGAAAAGATCAACATGGCTTATCATTTTGTAAAAAAGGGGGCAGAAAAAAGAGAATGGGAAAAAGAAGATCCACGCGATTTTTTTGAAAGTGTAAAATCTCAGATCCTACTATTGTATGGTTTAGCAGATAGCACGGTTGCGCGGACAGAAGGTTGGTATTTCAGACAATTAGGGCAGTTTCTGGAACGCGCTGACAAGACTTCCAGAATTTTAGATGTCAAATACCATGTGCTACTCCCCTCGCCCAAAGAAGTTGGAACACCATTGGACTTCTTGCACTGGATCGCGTTGCTGAAATCGGTAACCGGGTTCAATACCTACCGGAGGCTTTACGGCAATATCAATCCCTCAGGTATCGTCGAGTTCTTAGTATTAAATAAAATTTTTCCCCGATCGGTATTCTTTTGTCTTAAAGAGGCCGAAATATGCCTTACAAAAATTTCAGGATCAAGCGGCCCGGGATTTAGAAACAGCGCAGAAAAGGCGATGGGCGAACTACGATCCAACCTTGAATATCGTGATGTTGGCGATATAATATCTGTCGGGCTGCATGAATACCTGAATAACCTGCAGGTAAAGCTAAACTTTATATCAGATCAGGTTGACGTTAACTTTTTTAAATTGAAAGATAACCAACAAAAGAAATTCTCCTTACAGCAACAAAATATTCAAGGTTAGCGGAATTTTGCTAAATAATCAATAAACTATACCCATGGAATTGCATATCGCTCATAAAACAACTTATGCTTATGAGAACCCCGTCGTCTTAAATACACACACGATATTTTTGAAGCCTTTGCAAAGGCCGTACTTACATATCGGGCAATACCATTTGGAGGTGCTCCCCATTCCCGGTGGACTGGTAGAAAGATCAAGTATTGAAGGAAATCCTTTTTTTCAAACCTGGTTCAATCAAGCTACCGATAGGCTGGAAATCAATGCGTCGTTTGATGTTACTATTCAGCTCTTCAATCCATTTTCTTTTATCATCGACCTGGATTTTGTGCAACAAATAAACCCTGCATCACCTCAATTTTTTCATTATACGCCAGCAGAACAAATACTTTTGTATGCCTGTTTGCAGACTTTTACTCACCATTCCATTTACAAATTTGCTAATGCGGTTTTCCTCCGTTCACCGGAGAACCCGATAGCGTATTTGATGGAACTCACGGCCACAGTGCATGAGAATTGGAAACATATCATACGACAAGAGGAAAATATCTGGAATCCGGAACAGACATTTGAAAAAAATGAGGGGTCATGTAGAGATCTTTCCTGGATGCTAATACATATGTTGCGCATGCAGGGTTTGGCAGCCAGATTTGTAAGTGGGTATGCTTTTAATCCCGAACTTAACGAAGGGCACGAACTACATGCCTGGGTAGAAACTTATCTGCCTGGTGCAGGATGGATTGGCATGGATCCCAGTCTGGGATTATTTACTGACCAGAACTATATTCCACTGGCCTGTAGTAGCGAGGCCCAAAATACGCTTCCTGTTCATGGTACTTATGCGGGTAGCGGAATATCCACCTTAGAGACCTATGTGGAGATATCTTACAAATGACTTAGCCACTCTCCATGGCGATGACCAAGCCAGGATAGTGCTAAAGGATTAGCATATACTTTCTATATTAGCGAATAATTTATTACACTTTTTTCTAAAATCAAACAATACAATGACATTTTGCCTGGGAATAAAAGTAAAAGCAGGTTTGGTAGCAATAGCAGACACTAGAATAACATCCGGAACTGACACGACGATTAAAAAGAAAATTTATGTACAACAGAAAAACAATCACTCTTTTTTCATCATGACGAGTGGATTAAGGTCTGTAAGAGACAAAGCCGTTACTTATTTCGAAGAGGTGCTGGAGGAAGAGGGCAGCTTTACAAAATTGTACCAGGCGGTGAATGCCTTCGGAAAGCAGCTGAGGAGAGTAGCCGATGAAGATAAAGACGTGTTGCAGAAATCGGGTCTTAAATTCAATCTGAATACCATCGTCGGTGGCCAGTTGCAGGATGACGACGAACATAAACTTTATCTTCTGTATCCCGAGGGAAATTGGGTAGAACTTGGCGAAAGCGCCCCTTTCGTGATCATCGGCAATAGTGGCTATGGCAAGCCGCTATTGAACAGAATCATCAATCAAAACTCTACATTGGCAGAAGCACTAAAAGCCGGCTTCCTTTCCTTTGACTCTACCCGGGTGAGTGCCAACGATGTCGATTTCCCTATTGATGTTAGTTTATACGAAAAAGATAGCTTTAATATGGTAGAACACCGTTATGAAAAACATGATCTGGAAAAAATCTCCAAACTTTGGGAGAAAGAACTTAAAAAAGCCTTAAAAAATATCCCAAATAGCTGGACAGAGACAGCGCTTGCAAAATTAAAATAAGCAAAACTTAAGGGTTTAGCCATTCAAAATTGGTAGGTTTGCGTTAACCAGAAATATCACTATGCAGGAAAGAACCTATGAATTTTAAGGTAGAAAGCACGCTTCAATATGAGGTAAAAGAAGATAGTACGATTATTTTAAATATATCCGCTGCAAAAACTGTTACTCAAACCATCATGGAGGAGTCAATTTCGTTTTTGCCTTCCTTGCCGTCAGAGGAATTGATTACCTGTGATCGCACAAGCAGGCAGTTGAGAATTGAGTGCGCGCCAACCAAATCACTAAGCATTACCTACAAAGCCCTTGTGCACCATTCGGTTCAGCTGATAGATAAGAAACACCTGACTCTGGTTGCTATATCTGCTCTACCCCCAGATGTACTCCCGTTTTTGTTGCCGAGCAGGTATTGCCAGTCGGACAAATTACTTCGTTTGGCACAGGACAAGTTCGGCGCTATTGCTCACCCCTACGACCGGGTGGTAGCAATCTGCCAGTGGATTAATAAAAATGTTGACTATGTAAGTGGCAGCACTGATTCTGATACCTCCGCCTTCGATACGGTGACGCAGCGTGAAGGCGTTTGCAGAGATTTTGCGCACCTGGGCATCGCTCTCTGCCGGGCACTGACTATTCCGGCAAGATATTTATCCTGCTATGCATATCAGCTGAGCCCTCCCGACTACCACGCTTGTTTTGAAGTTTACCTTGGTGGAAAATGGATCGTATTTGATCCAACAAAACTCGCTCCACTCAACGGCCTGATTAAAATAGGCACCGGAAGGGATGCTACTGATGTCGCTGTAGCCAGTATGTATGGCAATGTACAATTCACTAGCATGGAAGTATCCTGCCAGGTACAGGACGATCACTTTCAACCACTCTTTTTAAAAGACCTGGAGCATAGGGGTCTCTCTTTGTAATCTTCGTCAATTCATTTTCAGTAACCGTCGAAATGAAGTTCAGGCGCGGCAAGGGTAAATTACCTTTTATCGAGATGGCCTAGCTTAAAAAACTTTGCCATTAAGTATAGACAAATCATAAAGAAAACGCGTCGTTGAAACGTATAAAATCCTGTTCATACTTGTTAATGGCGTACAACTGGAATCAGTTTGCAAGACTTTACGAAAAGCTTTACTCCGGTAAATATTCCTTGCGCAGGCTCTTATTATCCGAAAAAAAATCTTACCTTTGCAAAATTATTTTCTTGAATTGAAGCAACTAAAAATGCTACTGCTTCTCACTCAATGAATCTATTAAGCATTGAGCTATGAAAAAAATCATCGACTACAGAAAGCTTTTAGGCGTAACCGAAGCAGCAG
The DNA here is from genome assembly GCA_001683905.1 of Marivirga sp. ANT-B6. GTDB lineage: Bacteria > Bacteroidota > Bacteroidia > Cytophagales > Cyclobacteriaceae > ANT-B6. The sequence goes on along the minus strand of LXQK01000227.1, from coordinate 5,192 downwards.
AACTACAGGAATTAAAATCAGTCTACAGAAATCTTATGAAAATGTGGCATCCGGATAAATTTACGGAGAGCGCCGAAGCAAGGCTAGATGCTGAAGAAAAAAGCAAAACCATCATAGAAGCTTACCATTTTCTGGTCAGTATTGCACCGGAAACCCGTGTGAAATTATTGGCTGACTATACATTAACCACCACGACTTCCGGTCTGGTTGACTTTGAATATAAGTCGCAGGTCCTTAAAATTTATTTTGCTGACGACACGGTTTACGAATATTTTGATGTGCCCAGAGCAGCTTATATGAAATTAGTAAATGCCGAATCTCCCGGAAGATTTGCCCGCCGCCATATCTTCAACACTTATGTGTACAGGATATTAAGCAAGCAGGAGATTACTGTATAAATTCCTTTAAAAAAGCTTCTGCTCATGCAACAGAAGCCTTTTTATCAAATGGTTTATTTATTCGGTTCAATACGGTAAGTGGTTGGTAATGAGCACCTTCTCAAACCATGCTTTGCTGCCCGCATATGGTATATTAATTTAGTGGTCAGCAATTATAGCCGATTACAATGACACACCCCTTTTCCATGGAATAAAATCATCTTGATCCAACTCCATGGCCTTGGTTTTAATTTCTCCACTGGCTACCTTAATGATAAATTCAAGCATCGCCTCACCTGCTTGGTGAATGTTTTGTTCTCCCGAGATTATCGGACCACAATCAATATCTATGATATCCGCCATTCGCTGAGACATCTTCGTGTTAGATGATACTTTGATAACAGGCGTAACGGGGTTGCCTGTAGGCGTACCTAGTCCGGTTGTAAATAAGATAATATTGGCGCCAGAGCCTGCCATGGCCGTCGTACTTTCTACGTCGTTACCGGGCGTACAAAGCAGGTTCAGTCCAGGTTCTTTTACATACTCGCCATAGTCGAGCACGTCGGCAATGGGCGAAGTTCCTCCTTTCTTGGCTGCGCCTGCTGATTTCATTGCATCTGTAATTAAGCCGTCCTTAATATTTCCCGGGCTAGGGTTCATATCAAATCCCGACCCCACAGCCTCTGCGGCTCTGGCGTATTCACGCATCAAATGGGCAAATTTGTCCGCTATCGCCGTATTTTTACATCTGTTGATAAGTTCTTGCTCCACACCACAAAGTTCAGGAAATTCTGATAAAATAGTTTTACCACCCAAAGCTACGATCAGGTCGGAAGCATGGCCTACGGCAGGATTCGCCGAAATGCCAGAAAATCCATCGGAACCGCCACATTCTAAACCGACCACCAGCTGATTTAGTGGCGCTGGCTTTCTCTCTTCCTTGTCTGCTTCAGCCATGGCTAAGAACGTCTGGCGGATGGCATTACTCAAAAGATCCTGCTCACTTCCTTCTTTCTGCTGCTCCAAAACAATCAGAGGCTTATCGAAAAGTGGATTGAGCGCCTTTAGTTTACTTTCCAGTATTTCCACCTGTGCATTTTGACAGCCAAGGCTTAGCACAGTTGCGCCCGCCACATTAGGGTTTTGAATATAGCCAGCGAGTAAGGCACATAGCATTTCTGAGTCCTGCCTGATACCACCACAGCCTCCGTTGTGGGTGAGAAATTTAATCCCTTCGATGTTTTTAAATATTCTTTCGTTGCCGATTTGCGGTGAATCTTTCAACGGAAGCTCTTGAATAGCATCCATATCACCCGCGCGATAAAGCTGAACAATCTCGCTAACAAAAGACTTATATTTGTCGGGTTTACTAAAGCCCAGTTCTTCGACAAATGCCTGCTTAATCGTCGTTACATTACGGTTTTCACAAAACACCAATGGGATAACGAGCCAATAATTGCCTGTCCCAACTTGTCCATCCCTTCGATGAAATCCCATGAAGGTCTTGTTTTGCCACCGCGCGACATCCGGGGCCTGCCAGTTAATGTCAGTCTTTTTGCGACCAAAAGCAGATGCATCATGCGTTACATTTTTTGTCGTTAGTACACCACCTGAGGGAATAGCTGATAACGCTTTACCGACCAAAATACCATACATAAAAATCTCCTTTCCTGCCCCAATATCATGGATGGCAAGCTTATGTTTGGCCGGAACGTGCGATTGAATAATAATATCTTGCTGATTGTAATGCAATGTCTCGCCTGCATGAACATCGGCCAGTGCAACCAATACATTATCGTTAGGGTGGATTTTTAGTACTTTTGATATCATAACTTTGTGCAATCGATTGTTTTATGTTAAGCAATATTCAACTAAAATGATTCAATCTATCGTTTTTTAACGATCGGATCACTTGAATCAAAAACTATTTTACCATTCCCATATCATTTGGATAGAAAAACTTTAAAGCTTTTTCAATTGTAAATATATATTCAATAACTTACGCAAACGATTGTTCGCTCTTGTATTATTAGCAAATGTAAGATGCAGACAAGGTAAAAAAAAGAAGATAAGATAAAAAATGCAGAAAGCTACAATACATCATATTGCGGAAAAGCTTAAGATCACCGCATCCACTGTATCCAGGGCGCTGAATGATCACCCAAGGATTAGCGATGCTACCAAAAAACTCGTGCAAAAGACTGCACAAGAACTAAATTATCAACCTAACAATATTGCTTCGGCACTGAGAAATGGCAAAAGTTATCTTATAGGCGTCATTGTACCTACTGCCGACAGAAGCTTTTTTGCCTCTGTTGTACGTGGCATCGAAGAAATAGCCAATAATATCAAATATAAGGTGATCATTTGCCAGTCATATGACATTTTTGAGAAGGAAGTCCTCACCGTTGATGCACTTTTAGCAGCCCGGGTGGATGGCATAATAGCTTCTATTGGGAAAAATACCGACACCTTTGCCCATTTTAATAGGGCGATCATGGAAGGTATCCCACTGGTGCTGTTTGACAGAACAACAGATCAGCTGGAAGTAAGCCAGGTCGTGATTGATGACCATCTGGGGGCCTATCAAGTGGTAGAGCATCTGATTCAACAGGGATGTAGAAGAATTGCCCATTTCACCAGTCCGAAAAAGGTAAGTGTATTTAAAGAACGTTACCGTGGATATGTTGATGCCTTGCATGCCTATAATATACCTTTTGACGAGGAGTTAGTTGTGGCCAGCAACCTGCAACTTGAAGATGGAAGAAGGAGCATGGAACAACTCCTAACCCTTAAGAATAGGCCGGATGCCGTATTTTCTTCCAGCGATTACGGCGCCATGGGTGCTATGCAGGTATTGAAGGAGCATAAAATAGCTATCCCGGGCGATATTGCGCTAGCTGGATTTAGTAATGAACCTTTCACATCTTTTACAGATCCTCCACTAACGACAGTCGACCAGTTTAGTATTTACATGGGAAACATCACGGCCGAACTATTTTTTGAGCAGCTAAAAGCTACCAAAAATTTTAAACCACAAAAGACCGTGCTAAAACCGGCACTAATCGTTCGGGAATCTTCAATGAAAAGAAAATAATGCTACAAAGATATCATAGTAGCTTGTATATAATAGTGAGCAATCGATTGCCTTATACCATAAGGGGCAGGGAACCGATGCCATACATGAAAAAATTTCTAACTTCCTAATATTAAACTGATGAACGACTTGACGCGTGATACACTAAATATTTCAAAAAAATACCCTGTAAAAGTATTACAATTTGGTGAGGGTAATTTTCTTCGTGGTTTTGTAGATTGGATCATCGACATACTTAACGAAAAATCAAATTTCTCGGGCGCTGTTCAAGTCATACAGCCCATTGAACAAGGTATTGGAGATTTAATTAATGCTCAGGATGGCTTATATCATGTGATTTTACAGGGATTAGTGGAAGGATCAGTCGTCGATGAAAGGCGGCTAATCACCTGTGTTCATGGCGTTAACAATCCCTATCAAGACTACGAGGTATTTTTACAATTAGCAGAAAACCCAGCGCTTGAATTTATTTTTTCCAATACGACCGAAGCAGGAATCGCGTTTCTGCCTCATGATAATAATATAGACACATTGCCAGCGTCATTTCCGGGGAAGTTAACCGCTCTATTGTACCGTAGATTTTTACATTTCGATGGAGCTCCGACAAAAGGGTTAACCATCATTCCTTGCGAACTGATCGATAAAAACGGCGATTGTTTGAAAGGTAACATACTCGATTATGTAAAACACTGGAATCTACCTACAGCATTTAGAAGGTGGATTATGGACCACAATACTTTCTGCAATTCCCTGGTCGATAGAATTGTACCCGGCTTTCCAAAAGATACCATTGTTCAGTTACAAGAACAATTGAACTTTAAAGACAATCTTGTGGTCAAAGCTGAACCGTTTCATTTGTGGGTTATTGAAGGGTCAGCAAAGGTGAAAGCAGCTTTTCCGACCGACAAAGCTGGTTTGGAGGTGTTGTTCGTTCAGGATTTATCGCCATACAGGACACGGAAAGTAAGGATTCTCAATGGTGCACATACCGCGTTGGTACCCGTTGCATACCTGCATGGGCTACGAACGGTGAAAGAGGCTGTGGAAGATAAAAATATCGGCGTATTTTTAAGGAAGACAATTTTCCAGGAAATCATACCTACTTTGGATCTTCCTACAGCAGAACTGGAAAAGTTTGCCAATGATGTTATTGAGCGATTTCTCAACCCTTTTATCCGGCATGAACTAAGTGCTATAGCCCTGAATTCAATTTCGAAATTCAAAGTAAGGGTACTTCCCTCCCTGCTGGCATATCAAACCTTAAAGCATGATCTCCCGCAAAACCTGGCGCACTCGCTGGCGGCGTTGCTCATTTTCTATAGAGGCAATTGGCGCGGAGAAGAAACCCCTGTTGCCGACAGCCCAGAAGTTATTTCCATCATGCAGCAAGCCTGGAGAGAACCGGTGCATGTTGTCCACCATGTACTCGCTAATGTTGCGCTTTGGGATCAAGATTTAACCCTGGTTAAAGGCCTTGAAGCATGTACCCAAAACCATTTGGAAATTCTTTTGAAAATGGAAAAATCCGTTTCATCCGACAGTATTGGGTAGCTTCTTCAATGAGCGGAAGTATTAACATATTTTCACAAGCTCAAAATTCTAAAAACGACCCATTGATATTTTATGAATTATACACCAAAATACCGTATAAAATAAATTAAATATATATTTTATGGCATAGTGTTGAATTTTGAATAATATTAATTGAAATTTATTTT